>NZ_CP053708.1:428750-742500 GCF_013201075.1 Lichenicola cladoniae
GCGCTGCCGTACAGGCCGGTCTGAAGATGCGGGACTCCGCGCTCGACGATGTTGTGTTGACGGATGTCGCTCCCTACACCCTTGGCATCGAGGTGGTGGAGGGAAGCGGGGCCGGCCGTCTGCTGCCGGTCATCGAACGCAACACTGTTGTTCCGGTCAGCCGCACCCAGACGGTGTCGCCGGTTGCCGATTTCCAGCGTCGTGTCGTGGTCCGGATCTACCAGGGGGAAAGCCGGCTGGTGAAAGACAACATCCGGCTCGGCGACCTGACCCTCGAGCTCGCGCCGCGCAAGTCCCGGGACCAGGAAATCGAGGTGCGGTTCACCTACGACATCAACGGTCTGCTGGAAGTTACGGCCCGAAGCGTCGTCGACAACGTCATGGAGCGCGTGGTGATCGAGCAGCATGCTGGCGTGCTGAATGCCGAGCAGGTGAAGGAACATTTGCTGGCTCTTGCACCGCTAAAGCTCGCGCCGCGCGACGCGATGGGGAACCGCCTGCTGCTGGCGCGCGCCGAGCGGCTGCATGAGGCCTCCCTTGGAACCGTGCGAAAGGGGCTGGCCGAGGCCACCGCCGCATTCGACGCGGCATTGGCGAGCCAGGATAGCGGGAGGATCCTGACTACGGCTGCAGCACTTGCCCATGAGGTGGCGGCCGCGGAAAACCCGACATGACGAACCCTACGATGGAAGCGTCCTGGAGCCGGCTCGGCATCGAACCGACGGACGATACGGTGGCAATACGCAAGGCCTACGCCAGGGCCTTGAGGGCAGCCGATCCGGAACGCGACCCTGAAGGCTTCCAGATCCTTAGGCGCGCATTCGAGACGCTTATGGAAGCACGTTCTGCAGCGGCGGGGCCGAATAATGCGCACGGCGATGATGCGGAAAATCGTGCCGACGCCTTCGAACAGGCGTTGCGCGCACATCGTGTGGCCGGCGACGGACCGGGTGCGATCGCTCTCGTCGATCGGTTGTTCGACGATCATCTTCCCGGGTCCGCGGTCATCGAGGCGGCGGACAGTATGCTGTTCCAAAAGGTCGCGCTTGATCGGGCGCTCGGCGCGGCCCTGTTCAACCACCTGGCCACGCGGTTCGACTGGCGCGACGCAACCGGGCCGTCGGCGCGTGCCGATCCGGAGAAGCACGCGATCCTCTCTGCCCGGATCGCTGCCGAGGATTGGCTTGCGAACCTGCAGGTTGCGGCAGACATACCCGGTTCGATCGCAGCATCGTTGCTGCGCTCGGGTCCGCAGCCGCCGGTGCCGCTGCTCGATCCTGCCGGCAAGGACGAGGCCCGCGCCCTGATGCAGGCGCTGCTCCTGCATGGCCAGTTCGTGCTCGACCGCTTCGATGCGCGCAGCCTTGCCGCTGTGCGCGAAGGCGTGGAGGGCGAACCGCTCGTTGTCCGCCAACCGGCTCCCGTTCCGCAGGCACCCTCTAACTCCGCCCCCAAGCCTGCTTGGGGATGGCGGCGTCAGGCAGTGCGGCTGACCCGTCGAACACGCACGTTCGCCATGCTGATCGGTGCCGGTGGTGCTTCCCTGGTTCTTGCCTATCAGACACTGACCGCGCCGCCGGCTCCGGTACCAGGCTTGATCGAGGCGCGCGAGGTGCTGGATACCACTGAAGATCGATGGATCATGCTGCAACGCGCAGATGGCCACCTGTCGGTAGATTTCTCCAGGCTGATCGGCAGCGACGTTGCACTGAAGTCCGTGCATTACGGTCTGGACGATGCGCCGCTGACGCAGGAGTTTCCGCTACCGCACATTCGTGCCTATCCCCAACCGATCCAGCCGGAGACGGTGAGGACAATCGAAGTTCCGGAAACGTTGAAAACCATTACCGTACAGCTGACCTATGCCGACGGATCGATGTCGCCGGTGCAGAGCTACAGCGTCGAGGAGGGTAAGTGACGGCGCTGAAACCCCACATGGCAGCGTCCTACTCGATCATATCGAAAAAGGATCCGGCGTGGAGCGACGTCCGGCAATGGGCATACGCGATCGGTGCGCCATACCACGTGCAACACCGACTACCTGTAGACTCGATCCCGATCGATGCCGAACAACGGCTGAGCGCGACGAAGCTGTGCAACCAGGCATGGGGGATCGAGACCGCCCGGGAGCTTGCCGCCTCGCTCGACGGTCTGGCCAGCGGTGGGCACCGCACTCCGTTCCGGTATCGCATCCGACAATACAGCCTGATGCGACGCCCGGCGATTGCGGCCCGGCGAGAGGAACTTCGGGAGGCCGGGCCGGAAAATCCCTCGGCATTGAACGAGTTGTGGCGGCTCGATGCGGTGCAGTCCGATTGGCACGGCATCCGTGGCGGCAACCTTCTGGCATTCGACGCCGCCCGGGCCGTGATGCTGGTACGGTGCGGGCTGGTGCTCGACTGGCTGTGCCAGGACGACGCATGGCGGTACCTCACCGATATGGCTGCCGATGTTCAGCGTAGTTTCGGGTCATGGGTCGATTTTGCAACCGATTATAAATTGTCGCGCGCCGTCTGGGCGGGTGACGGCCTGCACGACCAGACTGATGACATCGTGACGCAGCTTCTTGAAGAAGCATCCAGTCCGTGGCGCAGGCTTTCCTGGACAATCGGCGGCCTCGAGGTCCCCAGACCGGTCGCTCAGCCGGTAGCCGGGGCGCCGGTCTGGTCGCTGGAGCGCTGACGGCGGGCTCTCTGGTCCGGTGTTGATCTGGATCAAGGCGCACATTGAGCCAGCATGGTTCACCTCCCCGACAGGAGTGGACCATGCTCGGCAAGCTTACCCTTTCGGATGTTCCCTACGACCAGCCCATCATCATGGGCGCGGCGGTCTTCATGGGCCTGCTTGTCGCCGCCGTGCTGGCGGCGATCACCTGGTTCCGCCAGTGGCGCTACCTCTGGACCGAGTGGATCACCTCGGTGGACCACAAGCGCATCGGCGTGATGTACATCATCGTCGCGATCCTGATGCTGGTGCGTGGCTTTTCCGACGCCATCATGATGCGCATGCAGCAGGCCATGGCGCACGACGGCGCCCCAGGCTTCCTGCCGCCGCATCATTACGACCAGATATTCACCGCACACGGCACAATCATGATCTTCTTCATGGCGATGCCGTTCATGATCGGGCTGATGAACGTCGCCATGCCGCTGCAGATCGGCGCCCGCGACGTCGCATTCCCATTCCTCAATTCGCTGTCGTTCTGGCTGACCGCGGCCGGCGCGATCCTGGTCAACGTGTCGCTGGTGATCGGCGAGTTCGGCCAGGTCGGCTGGCTCGCCTATCCACCGCTGTCCGAACTGAAGTTCAGCCCGGGGGTCGGCGTAGATTATTATTTGTGGAGCCTGCAGCTCACCGGCCTCGGCACGTTGCTGACCGGCGTGAACTTCTTTGTCACCATCGTGAAGATGCGCGCACCCGGCATGACCTGGATGCGCATGCCGGTCTTCACCTGGACCACCTTCTGCTCGGTCATCCTGATCCTGGCGACGTTTCCGATCCTGACCGCCACCTTTGCGATGCTCGCCCTCGACCGCTATCTCGGCATGCACTTCTTTACCAATGATCTTGGCGGCAACCCGATGATGTACGTCAACCTCATCTGGGCCTGGGGCCATCCCGAGGTGTACATCCTGGTCCTGCCGGCCTTCGGCATCTATTCCGAGATCGTCCCGACCTTCAGTCGCAAGCGTCTGTTCGGCTACAAGGCGATGGTCTACGCGACCATCTCGATCACCGTATTGTCGCTGATCGTCTGGCTGCACCATTTCTTCACGATGGGGTCGGGCGCCAACGTAAATGCGTTCTTCGGGATCACCACCATGATGATCGCCATCCCGACCGGGGTGAAGATCTTCAACTGGCTGTTCACCATGTATCGCGGCAGCATCCGCTATAACTCCATGATGCTCTGGGTGCTCGGCTTCATGGTGACCTTCACCATCGGCGGCATGACCGGCGTCATGCTGGCGATCCCGGCCTCGGACTTCGTGCTGCATAACAGCCTGTTCCTGATCGCCCACTTCCATAACGTCATCATCGGCGGCGTAGTGTTCGGCTACCTCGCGGGCCTCACCTACTGGTTTCCCAAGGTGTTCGGTTTCAAGCTGCACGAGGGCTGGGGCAAGGCCACCTTCTGGTGCTGGCTGATCGGCTTCACGGTCGCCTTCATGCCGCTCTATGCGCTCGGCTTCATGGGCATGACGCGCCGCATGAACCATTACGACAACCCGGCCTGGACGCCCTACCTGCAGGTAGCCCTGGTCGGCGCTGTAATCGTGGCGTGCGGCATCCTGTGCACCGTCATCGGACTGGTGGTGAGCATCATCGAGCGCAACAGCAACCTCGACATCACCGGCGATCCCTGGGACGGCCGCACGCTGGAATGGTCGACCTCCTCCCCGCCGCCTTTCTACAACTTCGCCGTATTGCCGAGGATCAGCGGGCTGGACGCGTTCAACGAGGTCAAGAAGCGCGGCCTGGAGGCTCGCGAAACCCCGGTCTATGCGGACATCCACATGCCCCGAAACACGCCCGCCGGCTTCATCATCGGGGTGCTGCTGGGATTCACCGGGTTCGGCCTCGTCTGGAACATCTGGTGGATGGTGGCGCTGACCCTGTTCGCCGCCATCGCGACCTTCATCGTCCGGTCCTGCAACGACGATATCGGCTACATCGTGCCGAAGGCGGAGGTTGCCCGCATCGAGCGGCGGCATCGCCTGCGCGTGATGGCGCTAGCCCCGGTCGGTGAGTGAAGACGATGCTGAGCCCGCGCCGGACGCGATCGAGTCCAGCCGGTTGCGCTGCAGGATGGTCAGGCTGTGATCGGCATGGACCTCGATAAGCCCGTCGCCGCGCAGGCGGGTCAGCGTCCGGCTGACCGTCTCGATCGTCAGCCCGAGATAATCGGCAATGTCGGCGCGTGTCATCGGCAGCGCCACCCGGTCGGTCGGCGCCGGGCAGTTGGCCACGATGTCCGCCCGCATCGACAGGAAGCTCGCCACACGCTCGCGCGCGGTCTTGCGCCCGAGCAGCAGCATCTGTTCCTGCGCCGTGACGAGTTCGCTGGAGGCAGCTTCCAGCAGCCGCTCTTCCATCTGCGGTGCATCCTGCATGAAGGTCCGCAGCCGGGTTCGTGAGAAACGGCAGGCGGTCACGTCGTCGATCGCTTCCGCGCTGAACCCGTAGTTCTTCCCGGCGGCGAGACCTAGGAAAAGTCCGGCGTCTGCAAAGCCGGTGATTTGTCGCCGGCCATCGGCCAGCAGCTTGAACAGTTTGACCGTACCGGACGTGATGTTGAAGAAGTCGCTCGCCGGTTCGCCTTCACCGATGAAACTCTGGCCGGCCGGGATCTTCGTCGCCACGGCGAGTGCCGCCAACCGCGTCAGGTCGTGCTCCTCGATCGCGCTGCAGACGCTGACGAGGCGCGTCTCGCAGGCATGACACGCCCCGAGCCGGCCGATCGGTATGATAACGGCCATCCGTCGCAGCAAAGCTGTTCCTGGCACTGAACTTCTCCGATCCCGTTCGGAGGATAGCGCATCCGTGATCGTCGGCGTTAGCGTCTTGGCTTGATCCAGGTCAACGCATCCGCACGCCGTCGATGATCTGTTCCGGATGTGTTCCGAAAGATCAATCGATGTCCTGCCGATCCGTTCTGCTCTCGATGGCGTTGCTCTCCGCTGTCATTACCGGGCTGTCTAGTTTGGTCCATGCAGCCGACCTGAACGACCCCGCGCCGATCGGCAAGCACGCCGGCACTTTCATGGTCCGGCTGCGTGCGATCGGCGTGCTGCCCGAAAACCTTTCCAGCGCCACCAGTCTCGGCGGCTCCGTGCATGCCAGCAACCAGGTTGCCCCGGAGGTGGACCTCTCCTACTTCCTGACCGACCACCTGGCGCTCGAACTGATCGCCGCCAGCACCCGCCACGAGGTGTCGGCGTCGGCCACGGTGCTCGGGCATGTCGATGTCGGCAGCACCTATGTCCTGCCGCCGACGCTGACCCTGCAATACCACTTCATGCCGCACGGCCGCTTCAGCCCGTATGTCGGTGCCGGCCTGACCGTGGCCTGGTTCTACGACACGTCGCCGTCGCGTCCGACCGTCGCCAAGGTCGGGTTCGAGACCACCGTCGGTCCCACTGTGCAGATCGGCGCCGACTACAACCTGACCGGGCACTGGTTCCTGAATGTCGATGCCAAGCAGATGTTCCTGAACACCCGTGCGCGGATCAACGGCGGCGCGATCCGTGCGCGGACGTCGCTGGATCCGACGGTCGTCGGCGTGGGCATCGGCTACCGGTTCTGACATGTCCATCGCCCTGACGCTGACCAGCGCCGACCGCATCGCCGCGGCGATCGCGCAGTCGGAACCGCGACCGTATCCCTTCCGGCATTGGCTTTTGACCGAGATCCTGCCGCCGGATCTCTGCCGCCATTTCGCCGCGTGGCCGCAGGCTCACGATGCTCCGGTCGCGAGCGGCCGGCGCGAAACGGTGAACCCTACGCGGCAATTCCTCGACATGGCCGCAATGGCGCGCGATCCCTGCGCCGCCGACCTGGGCCGTGCCTTCGAGAGCGCATATACCCGGTCCGCGATCGCCAGCCTGTCCGGCGCCAAGCTCGACGGTACCCATCTGCGGATCGAGCATGCGATCGACCGCGACGGCTTCTGGCTGGAGCCGCATACCGACATCGGCGCCAAGCGGCTGACCCTGCTGGTGTTCCTGTCCGACGCCCCGGGTTGCACGAACTGGGGTACGGACCTGTACGACGGTAGAGGCCGCCCGGTCGCCCGTGCCGATGCCCGGGTGAATAGCGGCCTGTTGTTCGTCCCCGGCAAGGACACCTGGCACGGGTTCGAGAAACGTCCGATCCGCGGCATGCGCCGGACCCTGATCGTCAACTACGTGGATGATACCTGGAAGGCCCGGCATGAGTTGCTGCATGGCGCGATAGGGGCAGGCGTCAGAGAGCAGGCACCGCGGCGGCTGCATACCGCTCCATGATCTCGTCGACCGGACCGTCTGCCACGATGCGCCCGGCCTGGAGCCAGATCAGCCGGGTACACCAGGTTTTCAGCACCGACGGCATGTGCGAGGTCAGCACCATGATCTCGGCGCCGCGCACCACGGTCTCGAGCCTGGAATGCGCCTTGTCACGGAAGCGGGCATCGCCAGCCATGAACCATTCGTCCATCAGCAGTACCTGCGGTGCGATTGCCGTTGCCAGCCCGAACCCGAGCCTGACCACCATCCCGGAAGAATAGACCCGGACCGGGAGCTCGAGGAACGGACCGAGTGCCGCGAACGCCTCGACGTCCGCTTCCAGCGCTCGCATGCCCTCGCGCGACAGCCCGACGTAGCGGCCGCGCAACGCGATGTTCTCGCGCCCGGTCAGATCAAGGTTCATCCCGAAATTGGTGTCGAGCAGCGTGTTGATGCTGCCGCCGACATGCACCTGTCCCGCGACCGGCTCGTAGATGCCGCCGAGCACGCGCAACAGGCTCGACTTGCCGGCGCCGTTGTGACCGACGATGCCGAGCCGCTCGCCGGAGGTCAGCCGGAAGGTGATGTTCCGAAGCGCCTGCACCACGACGCGGTGGCTGCGGTCCTCGCCGACCTTGCCGCCGGTGGTGCCGGCCACCCGCTTGGATGCCATCGACAGCATGGTCTTTTTCAGCGAGCGGGCGCCGCCGTGATAGAGCGGAAAGTCCAGCGACAGATCGTCCACATGGATGAACGCGTCGGCAAGCGGCTGCTTCAGGCCCGCCGGGTTCACAGCAACCACGTCCATCGCCCTAGACCCAGAACGCGATGCGGGATCGCGCCCGCACGAAGATCATCCACGCGACGATCCACAAAACCGCGCTGTAACCGAGTGCCGTTCCCCAGATCAGCAGGGTCGGGACCTGCCCGAGCAACGGTTCGCGAACCACCTCGAGCAATGGATAGAAGGGGTTGAGCGGCAGCCACCAGCCGCGTGCTCCGAGCTGCGACGGCTTCCAGATGACCGGGGTGATGTAATAGGCGATCTGCATCACCGAGCCGATGATCGGCGGTATGTCGCGGAACCGGGCGCATACGCTGCCGAGCAGGTAGCAGGCGGCCGCGCCGTCCAGCAGCCACAACGCCAGGCCGGGCAGGGATATCAAGGCGTGGAAGCCGGGCCAGGCGCCGAAAATCGCGAACACCGCCAGCGGCACCACCACGTTGTGGCCGAGCACGATGACGTTGCTGACCACTGTACGCAGCACCTGCACGGTGAACGGCATGCGCATCGACCGGATGGTCTGCTCGGCATTCAGGAAGCTGTTGCAGGCCTCGCTTGCCACGGCCCCGATTCCGGCTTGCCAGAGGATCACCGACACCGCCAGGAACGGCAGGTAGTCGCGCAGCACCGTGTGGAACAGCATGCTGTAGATGTAGCCCATCGAGCCGATCATCACGGCGCTCGACAGGGTCAGCCAGAATGGCCCAAGGGCGGAACCACGGTAGCGCAGCTTGATGTCGAGCCAGCCAAGCGACAGCGCCAGCCGCCACAGTCGCAGCCCGTCGCGTATGTCGGCCCGTGCCGCGGAGGAACGCGATGAGCGACCGGTGCGGGCATCGAGCAGCAGGTCGTGGGGCAGGTTCCGGAATGCCTCGGTCGTTCGGCCGGTCCATGACCGGTCGGTGGCCGCGCGTTCCGCTTCCTGGTCCAGACGCTCCGACGCAGGCGGGAGGGCGTTCATTCGGGCGGCGTAGCCGATCCGGCTGGTTGCGGCAACTCGATTGGGTTCCACGGTGCGCAGATCCAGTGCAGGATCCGGTTCATGTTGCGGCAGAGATGGATGCGCGGTAATGACTTAGGGGAGGTTCCTGCGTGAGTGTCTGAGGTTCCGCCTCAATCCGACTGTCGAGCCGAATGCGGCTTGCTTACCGGCATGATGGTGGGGCCCGATGGCCGAGGCAGCACCCTCGATCTGACCGCCTGGTCCCGACCAGGCACGCCGGAGATATGCGACTTATGACGCTGTGCGCCGATACCCAAGACGACAACCCTGGCGAGCCGATCCGGCCAGTCGTCGCTGTCAGCGTTCGTTCGCTGGCGGGTATCCTATCCTCGGCGTCGTTACTGACCCTGCTGGCCGCCTGCGCCGGAACGCCCAACCGTCCCGATATCCCGGTCGCGCAGGAAGCTGCGGTCTATCGCTCCCATGCGCGCACCTACTACGCCCCGCCGGGCCCCGCCGACGATCCGTGGCGTCCGTATATCAATGAGGCGTCCAGGCGCTTCGATGTGCCGGATGCGTGGATCCGTGCGGTGATGCACCAGGAGTCGGGCGGCCACCAGTTCATTGCCGGCACCCTGACGACGTCGCCGGTCGGAGCGATGGGGCTGATGCAGCTCATGCCGCCGACCTACGACGACATGCGTGTCCAGTATAGCCTCGGTCCAGACGCGTTCGAGCCGCACGACAACATCATGGCCGGCACCGCCTACGTCCGGCAGATGTACGACATCTACGGATCGCCCGGCTTTCTCGCCGCCTACAATACCGGTCCGGGACGCCTCGACGACTTCCTGACCCGGAACCGTCCGCTGCCCCGGGAGACACGGCAGTACGTGTCGATCATCGGACCGCAGATCGCCGGGATCTGGCCGAGCAACCGGTCGCAGACCGATCTGCTGGTCGCCAGCCATGCCGGTAATTCCGGCGTCATGTATGCTTCCACGCAAAGCACCGACCAGACCCATTCGGTCCAGATGGCCTGGACGCAGCGTCGTGACCTGAACCAGGGCGCCGACCAGCCGGTGCAGGTCGCGGAAGCTCCCGCGAGCGGTGCCGCCATGCCGGCACCAGCCTACACCCAGGCCTGGAATAGCGTGCCGATCGCCCGTCCTGCCGATCCGACACCCGAGGCGATCGCTGCCGCCAGGGCGCGTCCGGTCCTGCCGCCCGCACCGATTGCTATGGCTCAGGCCGACCCGGCACCGCTTGCTTCCAGCGTCAGTGCCGCCTGGGCTGCCCGTAACGGAACCGCGCCCGATCCGTCGTCCGCCGCAGCGCCGATGGCAGCCCCGGTCGCCGTGGCCGCACTGGTCCCGATCCAGCGCTGGACGCCGGCCCCAACGCCGATCCAGGCTGGTGGCGCGCTGCCCGACCCTATCCCGGCAACCGTGGCGGCTCCGGCTCCGAACCCTGTGGCGGAAGCTCCTGCCCCGGTGCAGGTCGCCTCGGTCGCCGCTCCCGTTCGGCGCCACGAGCGCTTCCACCTGATCCGCCCGGCCATGGCCGAGACGGCACCGTTGTTGAGCGACGCCGGACGCGTCAGCGCCGCACGCAACTGGTCGATCCAGGTCGGTGCGTTCGGCACCGAGGCGCAAGCGAACCAGGCGGCCGACGCCGCACAATCGCACGCGCCGAGCCTGTCGCATGCCCGCGCTGAAATCGCCGGCGTCAAGCAACAGCGCGGCGGCAAGGTCTATCGTGCAAGGCTGATCGGTCTATCCCGTGGCGATGCGCAGCTGGCATGCGAGCGCCTGAGCCTCGGCCGAGGCGATTGCATGGTGGTATCGCCCGATGCGCGTTCATAAATCCTTCGCCTGCCTGGCTCTTGGGCTAGGACTGCTTGGCGTATCCTCGGCGCAGGCGGCACTTGCACCCGGTGCGCGAGCGCCGGACTTCAGCGCTCGTGCAACGCTGGGCGGCAAGGAGTTCGACGCATCGCTGGCCGCGATGCTGAAGAAGGGTCCGGTCGTGGTGTATTTCTACCCGGCCGCCTTCACCAGCGGATGCACGGTCGAGGCGCACGACTTTGCCGAGGCGGTCCCCGAGTTCGAGAAGCTGGGCGCCCACGTGATCGGCGTGTCCGAGGACGGGATCGCCAAGCTCGACAAGTTTTCGGTGAGCGCCTGCCAGAGCAAGTTCCCGGTCGCTTCGGATGCGGATGGCACCATCGCACATGCTTACGATGCCGCAATGATGCTGTTGCCCGGCCATGCCAGTCGCACGTCTTATGCAATCGCACCGAACGGCACGATCCTGGCCGCCTATAATGCGATGGATCCGGACGGGCATGTCTCGCGCATGCTGGATGCCGTGAAGGCCTGGGCATCGACGGCGGCGCACGCCAACCAGGGCTGACGGCGCCGCCTGTTCAAGATCAGGACGAGCCGGTGCCGGGATTCGTGGTCGACGATGAGGTGTGAGGCGATTTTCGGTTCTGTTGTCTGGGCACGACGGGCCTGACCTGAACACGTTGCGTCGCGCGCAGCGGCTTGTAGTTCTCAGTCGCGTTGTTCTCGCCGAACTGGCCGTGATTGCCAGGCAGTTGATGGCCCGAACTCTGGGCTGGACGTCGCATTGTCAGCTCCGGTGTTTGTGGTTCCCCCACGCACTACCATGCGCCTGACTGCCGCTCGGTTCCAGCCTTTCAGCAGATACCAGGCCCGAATTCCGCCGGAGCTTCGGCTCCGGCGGAGAACAGGATTAGTGGGTGGCGAGACCGGTGTTGCTGGTCACGGCATTCTGGGTGGCGCCTGCGCCTTTCGAGACGTCGTGTCCGACGGCAGCGGCGTCCTGGCCCATGCCACTGACGGTGTTGCAGGCGGACAAGCCAACTGTAGCCGCCATCAGGAACCCGACAGTGGCAATGACGCGGGAGGGAACGGAAATCATCTTCTTCATCTCCAGGAGGTTTCGCCCACAACGGACGGTGGCGTCAAACGGTTGCACTCTAATGTCACTCTCGCAGTTCCTTGTGGCGATCCTGCCACTCCCGCCGGCTCATGGCGGATGCACGGTGACGAGTCTGCCTGATCAATAACCGAACGAAACAACGTTGCCGGCAGTCTGGTTTGACGCGCGTTCCGCTTGAAGTTAAGAACAAGTCGCAATTCGATCCACGCCGTGTTCGTCGCGGCCCGTTCATAGGACCAGGTTCCATGCGTCTACCGTCGACCAAGGCCTCCTCACCGCTCATGTGCGCCTTGCTGGCATCGATAGCCCTCGGCACGCTCGGCGGCGGAGTTGCCCTGGCCGAGACGCTCACGCTCTACAGCGCGCAGCACGAGCAGATGGTCAACCAGATCACCGATGCCTTCACCAAGCAGACCGGCATCAAGGTCCGTACCCGCTTCGGCGAGGCGCCCGAGATCGCCAGCCAGATCGTGCAGGAGGGCAAGGCCTCGCCGGCCGATATCTACTTTACCGAGAACTCGCCCGAACTGGTGCTGCTCGATGGAAAGAACCTGCTGTCGCCTGTCGATGCCACAACGCTCGCCGACATGCCGAGCCGCTATAATGCGGAGACCGGGCACTGGCTCGGTGTGCTCGTGCGCGAGAACGTGCTGGCGTTCAACCCATCGATGATCGCTGCCGACAAGCTGCCGGTCTCTCTGCTCGATCTGGCTCGTCCGGCCTGGAAAGGCCGTGTCGCGATCGCGCCGGCGGACGCCGACTTCCTGCCCCTGGTCGAGGCCATCGTGAAGCTGAAGAACCGTGCCACCGCCCTGGCCTGGCTCAAGGCGCTCAAGGTCAACGCCCAGGTGTTCGACGATGACGAGGCCGTGGTCGCCGCCGTCGATCGTGGCGCAGTGGCGACCGGGATCATCAACAACTACTACTGGGCGCGCCTGCACCAGGAGAAGGGTGCGGCTACCAAGAGCGAGATCCATCACTTCGCCGGCGGCGATGTCGGTGCGCTGATCAACGTGTCCGGCGCGGCCGTACTCAAGACCTCGAAGCACCAGGCAGCTTCCCAGAAGTTCCTGGCGTTCCTGATCAGCAAGCCGATCCAGACCATGCTCGGCAGCGGCAATGTCGATTTCGAATATCCGCTGGCCAAGGGCGTGAAGGCAAACCCGATCCTGAAGCCGTTCGACCAGCTCCAGCCGCCCGCCATCTCGATTAAGGATCTCGGCGACGACCAGGATGCGGCGCTGCTGCTGCGTGAGGCCGGCCTGCTCTAGACAGCGGTCCGACCCGGCACGTCGGGCACGATGCATCGACTTATCCTTGGCGCGGCACTGCGGCGGCGGCGGCAGGGCCTTCGTCGCGCACCGGCGCTGCTTCTGGCCTGCGCCACCGTCGGTGCTCTGCTCGTCCTGCTGCCGCTGGCGGTCACGGTGCTGGAAGCAACCGGCGTCGCGGGGTCCGAAGCGGTCTCGCTCCTGTGGCGACCGCTGGTCGGCGAGCTGCTGCTCAACACGATCGGGCTCGTGTTTGCGTCGGTGGTGGTCACGTCGGTGGTCGGCGTGACCTGCGCCTGGCTGGTCGAGCGCACCGACCTGCCGGGACGGCGTGCCTTCGCGGTGCTGGCGGCGGTGCCGCTGGCGATCCCGCCCTTCATCACCAGCTACGCCTGGGTGTCGCTCAGCTCGAACCTGCAGGATTTCACCGGCGCGCTTCTGGTAGTGGGGTCGGCCTACATGCCGCTGGTCTATCTTCCGGTCGCCGCCGCGCTGCGCGGCATGGACCCGGCGATCGAGGAGAGTGGCCGCGTGCTGGGCCTGGGTCCCTGGCGCTGCTTCATCCGCCTGGTCATGCCGCAGCTGCGGCCGGCGCTGCTTGGCGGCATGCTGCTGGTGGCCCTGAACGTGCTGGTGGAGTTCGGTGCCTTCGCGCTGCTCCGCTACCGGACCTTCACCACCCAGCTCTACGCCCAATATCGGACCGGCCTGGCCGGTCCCAGTTCGGCGTTGCTGGCGACGGTCCTGATCCTGCTGTGCCTGCTGTGCCTCGCGCTGGAGCTGAAGGTGCGCGGTGGCAGCACCTACGCATCGCTCACCCGCGGCGCACGCCGGTCGCCATCCCGCTACCATCTGGGGTGGACCATGCTGCCGGCCTTGCTGTTCTTCGTGGCGCTGGCCTTCGCCACGATCGGTGTGCCGCTCGGCATGATCGTGTTCTGGCTGACCCAGCATAATTCGGCAGCAACCTCGGCTGCCGGCGTCTCCTGGCCGTTGCTGCTGCAGGCGACCGCCGGCTCGCTGTCGCTGGCCCTGGCGGGAGCGGCGCTGACCCTCCTCCTCGCATTGCCGCTCGGCTTCCTGTCGGTGCGCTATCCCGGCCGTGCCGCGACCGTTCTGGAACGCATCGCCTATCTCGGCCAGGGCGTGCCGGGGATCGTGGTGGCGCTGGCGCTGGTGACGCTGGCGATCAACCTGCTGCAACCGCTGTATCAGAGCGCGCCGCTGCTGGTCGTGGCCTACGCGATCCTGTTCCTGCCGCTGGCGCTGGTCAGCGTAAGGGCGGCATTCACCCAGGCGCAATCCAGGCTGGAGGATGCCGGCCGGGTGCTCGGGCTCGGACCGTTCGCTGTGGCCCGGCGTATCGTGCTGCCGCTGGCCGCACCCGGCCTCGGGGCGGCCGGCGCGCTGGTGTTCGTGGCGATCGTCACCGAGCTGACCACCACCCTGCTGCTATCGCCGATCGGCACCCAGACCCTGGCGACGCAGGTCTGGGCCGACACCACCACGCTCGCCTTCGCGGCCGCGGCACCCTATGCGGCGACGATGGTGGCACTCTCGCTGATCTCGACCTGGATCCTGGCGCGTCGGTTCGGCAGAAGTGCCGGCATTATCCCGGTGGGATAGGGTCGCCCATGTCCGCGCTCGCGATCCGGGGCCTGTCCAAATCGTTCGGCGACGTGCCGGTTCTGCACCAGCTCGAGCTCGAGGTGGAGCAGGGCAGCCTGGTTGCCATCCTGGGTGCATCCGGTGGCGGCAAGACCACGCTGCTGCGGCTGATCTGCGGCTTCGAGCGCCAGGATGCAGGCACCATCTCGATCGGCGGCCAGTTGGCGTCCGGCCCGGATCTGCATCGCCGGCCGGAGCAGCGGCTCATCGGCTATGTGGCGCAGGACGGCGCCTTGTTCCCGCATCTGTCGGTGGGCCGCAACATCCTGTTCGGGCTCGACCGGAACGCCCGTCGCGAACACCGCCGGGCCGAGGCGCTGCTCGAGCTGGTGGGCCTGCCGATTTCCTATGCCGCGCGGCCGCCGCAGGAATTGTCCGGTGGCGAGCAGCAGCGGGTGGCACTGGCCCGGGCGCTGGCGCCGGCACCCAGCCTGGTCCTGCTCGACGAACCGTTCTCGGCGCTCGATGCCGCCTTGAGGGCCGGCACCCGGCGCGCGGTCGCCGATGCGCTGTCCCGCGCCGGTGCCACCGCGCTGCTGGTGACGCACGACCAGTCCGAGGCGCTGTCGATGGGCGACCGGGTCGGCGTGCTGCGACACGGGCGACTTGTGCAGATTGCTGCCCCGTCCGAGCTCTATTGCCATCCGGTCGACGCCGAACTGGCTCGTTTCGTTGGCGAAGCCGTGCTGATGGAGGGTCATGTCACCGGACCCAGTGTCGCGTGCGCGCTCGGTCGCCTGGTCCTGGCTTCGGCCACGCCGGATGGCCCGGTCATGGTCATGGTGCGGCCGGAACAGATCGTCGTCGGCCCGCTATCCGGTTCCGGCTGCGACGCACGCATCGCGTCGGTTTCCTATTACGGTCACGATGCCAGCCTCGGCCTCGTGCTGCCGATGCTAGAGACGCCGTTGCTGGCCCGGGTCGGCGGTGCGCAGGCGCTGTCATTCCGGGATGGCGATGCGGTGCGCCTGTCGGTCGAGGGTACGGTGGTGGCGTTCCCGCGAACCCCTGGACAGTGATGGTCCGGTACTCCGGCGCTTGGTCGGTCCGGAACGCTGCTTGAAGTCATCACGAAATAATTGATCCGGTCGTTCAAGTCGTCATGAACCGGCTCAAGATCTCCGGCCGAACAGGTGATGTAATTCCCATCATCGTGATGACGGCATCTGGTTGTAGGGGGCCGTTCTGCGGCTACAGTGCGCCGACGCCAGGCCCATCGCATCTGGAGCGCTCCCTTTGGCGCTCACGCCGGTTCGAAGGCACCGCTGCGCCGGAGACGCCACGAAACCAGCGATCAGGTGAACGAACCAGGATGCGGCCTCCCGATATGCGCGAATCGTTCGAGTGCGTTGCCGACAGCGTCACTGCGTTTGCGATCTTCACACAGGACCGGGCCGGCATCGTCACAAGCTGGAATATGGGTGCCGAGCGCCTAACCGGCTATCGGGATGCGGAAATCCTGGGCCGGATCTCGAACGTGATCTTCACGCCGGAAGATAATGCTGCCGGCATACCGGAGGCCGAGCGGGCCCAGGCCATGCTGGACGGGCGGGCCGAGGATGAGCGCTGGCATTTGCGCAAGAACGGCTCGCGCTTCTGGGGATCAGGGCTGCTGATCCCGCTCGCCGGTCCGGATGCCGGCTTCGTCAAGATCCTGCGCGATCTGACCGAGCGGCACGTCACGGCAAAGCGGCTGCGCGAGAACGAGGAATTGTTCCGCGTGCTTGCGACCAACGTGCCGCAACTGGTGTTCCGAACCCGGACAACGGGCGATCGCACCTGGGGCAGCCCGCAATGGATCGAGTTTACCGGACTGGACCTCGAGCACAGCCTGAAGTTCGGCTGGCTGAGCGCGATTCACCCGGACGATCGCGAGGCGACGGTCGCCGCCTGGAGTGCAGCGCAGGAAGGCGGCGACTACAGTATCGAGCACCGTATTCGCCGGGCAGTCGACGGTGCGTATCGCTGGCACCAGACCCGAGCGAGGCAGATCGAAAGTGGCGATGCCGTCGCCGGTGAAATGGTCGGCACGTCCACCGATATCCACGATATGCGGAACCTCCGCGAGCGGCAGGAAATTCTGCTGGCCGAGCTTCAGCATCGCACGCGCAACCTGCTGGCCGTGGTGCGCTCGATCGCCGGGCAGACGCTGCGTGCGAGCGCCTCGCTTCAGGAATTCGATGCCGAATTCGGCGAGAGGCTGGCAGCGCTCGGTCGGGTGCAGGGCCTGCTTGCGCGGACCGACCATCAGGCCCTGGACCTGGGCACGTTGGTCGAAGCCGAACTCGCGGCTCATGCCGATGGCCGCCGGGCCGCGGACAAGGTACATATCGAGGGGCCCCCGGCGGTCGTGTCGGCCGGAGCGGCGCAGGCGCTCACACTGGCCCTGCACGAGCTTGCCACCAATGCGGTGAAGTATGGCGCGCTGGGGCAGCCATCGGGACAGCTCTCGGTCACATGGCGCACGGAGGGAGTCGACGCGAAACGGATCGTGCTCGACTGGCGCGAGAGCGGCGTCGTCATGCCGGCCGGCGAGCCACGAAGGAAAGGTTATGGCAGCGAATTGATCGAGCGCGCGCTGCCCTACCAGTTGCGGGCCCACACGAGACTGCAGTTTGGCCCGGACGGCGTTCACTGCCATATCTCTGTACCGGTTGCAGCGACCGGGACGGGGGCGGGCCTTGACTGAACCGGCAAGCTCACTCCTTTCGGGTCGCCGGCTGATGGTCGTCGAGGACGACTACCTGGTCGCTATCGAGGTCGCCGGCGCGCTCGAGGATTGCGGCGCCCAGATCGTGGGAATGGCGGGCTCCATCAAGGATGCGCAGGCGCTGATCGCCGCCGAACATCATCGGCTGGACGGCGCGGTGCTCGACGTGAACCTCGACGGCGACCGTGTCTATCCGGTTGCCGACACGCTGATGGAACTGGGGATTCCGTTCGTTTTCGCCACCGGCTATGATTTGTGGATCATCCCCGACACCTATGCCGCCATTCCCCGGTGCGAGAAGCCGATCCGCGTGGCGGCCCTGACGCGCCTGCTTGCCGCGCAGATCGCCAAATCACACCTGCCCGTGGCGCGATCGACCCTGCCTCCGATCACATCGGGCACGGAGAGGGTCTGACAGCGACACCGGGCGCCACGACCGCCGGGAACACCCGACCGGGTTGCACATCGAAACATCGCGCCGATTGCCTGCGTGCCGGGCGGCTTCTACAGCATCTCCATGTCGTCACGCCTCACCCCGTTCGCGGGCCGCCGCCGCGTTGCGCAGGCGGCCATACTAGCGCTCGTCCTTCTTGAAACCACCGCCAATACCGCAAGCGATCCGGCCTGGGGCCAGACACCCTCGACCAGCCAGGCCCCGGCAGGGGGCGTGACCCTGAGCGTTCCGGTCGAGGGCGGTTACGATTTCCATTCGTCCGGTCCGCCATCGCCGGCAAGTCGGCTCAGGAATGCACCGCTGCCCGATCCGTCGACCGTTCCCAAGGTCGACAACAGCCTGCATGACCCCAATACCGGTGCCGACACCACCGCGTTCGGCAGCGCCTACTCCTATCCCAATCCGAATTTTGGCACCGCTGCGGGTGAAAACTCGGTCGGCAATGCCGCCAGCAAATCGGCCAACGTGCCACAGCGGACCGGCTTCGGGCTCGTGCTGTTCGAGTGGGGCTATCCGCCGAAGCCGATGCCGAAGGTGCCCGGCGAGGACCTTACCGCGGCACCGCCGCCGGTTCCCCTGATGCGGCTGGCCGTGCAGGCGAACGACGAGACCGTGCTCGATCCGAAGTCGCTTTGGGTCGTCCAGCGGGCGGTGCAGGCCTACGGCCGCGTCGGCCTCATCGAGATCGCCATCGAACTGCCGGCGGACCGGCCCGGCTGCTGCAAGCGCTTCCCCGACCTGCTGAGGACGGAGCTGATCCGAAGCGGCCTGGGTCCCGGTACGCGCGGAATGCTGGATGGCCACAGGATCAGGCTGGTGCTGGCGGGGCTGCCCGGATCAAGATGAGTTCGAACGCGAAGCGAGGCCCGGTATGGCGAAGAATGCGAACAAGGCCGGCACGGTCCGGACCGGCATTGGTGGCTGGGTCTATCCGGCGTGGCGGGAGACCTTCTACCCGCCCTCGGTGAAGCCCGCCGAGCAGCTTGCCTATGCGTCCTCGAACCTCGCCACGATCGAGATCAACGGGACGTTCTACCGGACCCAGACACCTGCGAGCTTCGCGAAATGGCGGGATGAAACACCGGACGGGTTCTTGTTCTCGGTGAAGGCGGCGCGCGGTGCGGCGCAGCGCAAGGACCCGGCCGAGGCCGCGCCCTCGATCACCCGGTTCCTGGAGTCGGGCCTTACCGAACTGGGCGACAAGCTTGGCCCGATCCTGTGGCAGCTGCCGCCCACGCGGGTTTTCGATGCTGGGGTCGTCGCGCAGTATCTCGATCTGTTGCCGGAAACGCTCGGCGGGCTGCGTCTGCGCCACGTGATCGAGGCGCAGCACGCGAGCTTCGCGTCGCCCGAGGCGCTGGCACTTCTGACCGAGCGGGGTATCGCGCGCGCGATGGTCGAGACGAGCAAGAGCGACCTGGTCGAGGCCATCACCGCCGGGTTCGTCTATCTGCGGCTGGAACGCACCGAGGATGCCGAGCCGGCCGGTTACGCGCCGGCCGACCTGGATCGCTGGGCCAGCCGCCTGGCCGACTTCTCCGCCGATGGGCGCGACGTGTTCGCCTATGTCATTTCCGGCGCCAAGCATCGCGCACCGGCTGCCGCGATGGCGCTCGCGGAGCGGCTCGCCTGACGACCTCGCGTAATCGGCGTGGCGACGACCGACGATAACCGGTCCCGGCGCCGATCGGTCGCGCATGTCGAAACCCCGCGCAAAATGCGGCGGAATCATCAAACCATCACATGGCGAACCATCGGCTCCGGGATAAAGCCTCGGCGATGCAGACCTCGCTCCTGGCCGCCGGCATCCTCCTGACGACCATCGGGACGGCCGCGCTGCAGCTTTCCCCCGCCTCTGCCGATGAACCCACCGAAATCGTCATGGTGCACCCGGACGATGCCGGCGCTGCGGCCATCGATGTCCCGAGCATGCAGAAGGCGGATGCGAGCGAACCCGCTTCCGTGGTCGGCCGCGCGGCGCTCGATCGCTACGTCGCCCCGACCGGCAACTACGCCGATGCGGTCCGGCTGACGCCTTCGGTCATGGATGTCTCCCCCAATGGTCCCGGACTCGGAGAGGCGCAGATCCTGACGATACGCGGTTTTACCGACGGCCAGTACAACGTGACCTACGACGGCATCCCGTTCGCCGACAGCGACGATTTCACCCATCATAGTTCGGCCTATTTCACGATGCGCGACTTATCCAGCGTCACGGTCGATCGCGGGCCGGGCGATGCCGCGACGATCGGCGATGCGACGTTCGGCGGCACCGTCGCGCTCCGCTCGCTGGGCACGTCCGGCCCAGGCACGATCGCGCCCGCCGGGTCCCTCGGATCTTTCGCTACACGGACCGGCGGCCTGTTGCTGAAGTCGGGAGCGGGGAGCCTGCCTGGCGGCGCGTCGGGCGTGTTCGATGTCGAGGCAGTGCAGAGCAAGGGTGCGCTCGACGGCGCTGCGCAACGGCGCGCCACCGTGTTCGGGAAGCTCGTCGTGCCGCTGGCGCCATCGGTCACGCTGACGCTCGTCGGCAATGCCGGCCGTACGGTCCAGAACGAGCCGCCCGGTGCGACGCGCGAGCAGATCGCGGTATTCGGGCCGGCTACGGCGCTGAACGACGATCCGCGGTCGCAGGCCTATGGGGGCTATAGCGGCTCGGCGTATCGCACCGACATGTCCTATGCGGCACTCGATGTCGCGCTGCCGGACGGGTCCACCCTGACCGATACGCTCTACAGCTACGGTCTCGACCGACATCTCGGCCATGGGCTCGATCCGAACGGCGAGACGCCGAACGGCACCGCGCTCGGGATCGACCACGTGCCCGGGCAGATGGGCCGCATCGGGTTGCGTGCCTGGGGCGACGTGCTCCATGCGACCAGGAGGCTTTCGACCGGCCTGTCGCTGGATGCGGGTGCCTGGATCGAGCGGCAGACCAATGCCCGCAGTCTGGTCGAGGTCGACGAGACCGAAGGCGGCGCGCTCAACCCGGTGCTGGCGGTCGTTCGGGGTGTGCCGGGTTCGGGCGCGATCGACCGGATGCAGCGGGAAACGCTTCTCACGCTGCAACCCTATGCCCAGCTCGACTGGCAGGTGCGCCGATGGCTCGACATCACGGCCGGCCTCAAAGGCGCATGGTTCGATCGTGATATTGCGGCAGACGTCATGCAGGGTACCCGCCAGCCGACCCGGGTCGACCGTGCGTTCGGTGCGGTCCTGCCATCCGTCACCGCACGGGCTCGCCTCGACCCGGAACTGAGCCTTTACGCGCAGGTGGCAAGGGGATTCCTGGCGCCGCAACTCCAGCTGTTCGATGTCAGCAACCCGCGGACGGCGGCTATATCGCCGGAGAATACCTGGAATTTCCAGGTCGGCGCGACGTGGTCCGGACCGGGACTGGCGATCGCGGCCGACCTCTACGAGATCGTTTTCGACAATGCCGTGGGCGTACGGACTGTGGGCGGAGAGAGCGAGGATTTCGCGGAAGGGCGCATCGTCTATCGCGGCATCGAGGCGGAGGGCTCCCGTCAGCTCGGGTTCGGACTGAGCCTGTATGGAAGCGGTTCGCTCAACCAGGCACATCAATCTGCGAGCGCCGGCGGTGTCTCGGGTCCGGCGCCGACGACACCCCAGGCAACGCTTGCCGCCGGATTGACCTATGCCCGCAACGGGGTGAGCGCGTCGGTCATCGATCGCTGGGTCGGCGGCTCCTATGGCGATGTCGGGCGTGCGCAATGGATCGACCCCACCAACCAGCTCGATATTTCCGCCGCCACGACCCTGGCTCGCCGGGGTGCCGCACCGATCGAGATCAAGGCACAGATTTTCAACCTGCTCGACAGCCGCAGGATCAATGGTCTGGCGGGCTACACTGTCGCCGCCAACATGCCGTTGTTCTGGACGCAGCCCGAACGCTCGATATTCCTAGGTGCCGGAGTCAAGTTCTAGAACGGAATTGCTTCGAAGATCGGAGACCGAAGAAGGGATCTTATTAAACTGCCGACCATTCCGATCATGTAATCGAACGACAGGGTGCAGGGGGGGCGCATCAGGCTTCCAGTCATTGACCGAACCGGGCATGCAGCGCCGGCAGGATCGTGGCGCCGAAGCGGGCGAGCCCGTCCAGGTAGTCCGGAAAGATCAGCATCATGCCGTCCAGGTCGCAATGCTCGATCAGCTCGGTCATACGGCGGGTGATCGTCTCAGGGCTGCCCGCGGCATGCGGCGCGGTGATGCCGGTGCGGGCCCGCGCGGTGAACGCGTTCTCGCGGCCGATCTCGGCGTCGATCATGCCGTAGGAGCGCATCATCCCGTAGAATGCTTCTTCGTCGAAGCCGTCGCGGAACCGGGCGATGGTCGCCTCCGCTTCGGCATCGCTATCCTCGATCACCAGGATCAGCATGGCGTAGGTGCGCAGCCGGCGGCCGGCTTCATGCGCCATTTCCTTGGCGCGCAGGCTGGTCGCGCGGAGCTCGTCATCGTCGCGGCCGCCGATGAAGATCGCATCGGTTTCCTCGATCGCGAACCGCATGCCGCGCTCGGACATTCCGGCGGCTACGATGAACGGCCGTGGCGACTGCACCGGCTTTGGATCGGAGTGGCAATCCTCGAGATTGAAGTACCGCCCGCGTTGCGTCGTCGAAGGCTGGGTCCACAGGCTCTTGACCGCCCGCAGCCATTCGCTGGCAAGCTCGTAGCGGTCGTCATGATTCACGTTATCGGGCCAGGCGCCCATCTGCGCGAACTCGCCCTTGAAGGCGCCCGGAACCACGTTGAGCCCGGCGCGGCCATGGCTCACCTGGTCGAGGGTCGCAATCATCTTGGCGGCAACCGCGGGGTTCTGCAGCAGGGTGTGGAAGGTGGTCCAGATTTTTACCCGGCTGGTCTGTGCCGCAAGCGCCGACATCAGCACCGTGCTGTCGAGGGAGGTGCGCCAATGATCGGTCCTGCCGCCGTAGCCACGAAACTTCGCCATCGACATGACGAAGTCGAGGCCGATCGCTTCGGCCAGCAATGCGGCCCTGCGGTTGTATTCGTACGATCCGTCGATGACCGGCGTGGTGGAGGACAGGATCCACCCACCGTTGGCAACCGGCAGGAACAGGCCGAAATCCTTCGCCCCCGTATCGGAGGGCAGTCCGAACCGGGTCGGCTGGGGGATGTTCATGGCGCGCGGGTCCCGTGATGCTCGCGAAGAGTCGGCGTGATTTCGGCCTGCTGGTCGACATTCCGACATATCTAGCGTGGACAGGCCATCGTCACCGATCCCGGCCGCGACGAGACCCGTTCGGTCCGTAGAGCAGCAGGAACCGCCGGGAGGCCGTCCGGGACTGTGCCAGGCGCGCGAAAGAGCGGTTCGTCAGCTGCGCTGGAGCGACTGGCGGATGCACCGCTCGATCGTGTCGACCATGATCTGGGTCTGCAGTTCGATCTCGTAGTTGATGCGATCGCCCACCCGGTAGTCGGCCAGGCTGGTTTGGCGCACCGTCTCCGGGATCAGGTTGATCTTCACTTCGCCGGTGGCCTCGTCAGCCTCGGCAACCGTCAGGCTGCAGCCGTTAAGCGCCAGGTAACCCCGCACGAACACGTATTTGCGGTGCGCCTCCGGGATCGCGACCCGCAGATACAGCGCCCCGGTGCCGGTATTGATGCCGGTAATCGGAGCGGTGCCGGTGATATGGCCGGTTACCGCATGGCCGCCATTCTCCTCGCCACTCTTCAGCGAGCGTTCGACGTTGACCCGGCTGCCGACGGCGCGGTCACCCAGGTTGGTGATCGCCATGGTGCCGTCGGAGACGTCGAACGAAACCAGGTCATGGTCGATGGTGACCGCACTCAGGCAGACCCCGTCGATGTTGACGCTGGCGCCGAGCTTCAATCCCTCAAGCAACGGCTCGGGCAGGCGCAGCACGTAGCTGGTGCTGCCGTCGCCGGGCGTACGCTCCATCACCGGAACCACGGCCTGTGAAATCCCGCTATACATCCGGCCTGCTCTCCACCATCGCGGCTAAATCCGGTCCGTCCGCATACGAACATGCGCCATCGGCCTGCACCCGACAGGACATGGTGGCGCCGGCACCGATCCGCCAGCGGTCGACCTTGTCGCCTTGCAGGCCCGACAGGCACGCGCGCCCGGATCATTGTCAGGGACGCCACGCCGTCCGCGACCGCTGCCGCAGCGAGATCGTCCCGTTGGAGAGGCTGATCCCGGTCCCGCGGTCCCAGCGCCTACACGCGGGAGTAGGTGGCCCACTTGGCGATCGGCGCCGGACTATCCATAATCGCACCAGAGATGTTCTCAGGGCGGGGTGAAATTCCCCACCGGCGGTATTTGAAGGCAGGCGGTCTGACCGTTTGTTTCATCAGCCCGCGAGCGCCTGCTGGGCTACGCAGCAGGGTCGAGCAGATCCGGTGAGATCCCGGAGCCGACGGTATAGTCCGGATGGGAGAGAACGCTGACGAGACTGCCGTTCCGGCAACGGAGTGGCATGACCGGAAAGCTGTGCCCTGAGTCACGTCCGTCAGGACGGGATTCGATTGATTATGCTTGCGGCGCCGCTGTCACGACCTCCACCGCTAGGCCCGGGTTCGGATGCCTCGCAACGACCACCTGGAGTCGAAGCCGGCTTCCGGGCGGCGATAGAGGCGGCGTGCGCGTTCATCGGTGCCACCACGCCCAATCCGCCGGTCGGCTGCGCCATCCTGGATGCGACCGGCCGCGTCCTGGTGGCAGCCGCACATCAGCGTGCCGGCGGTTCCCATGCCGAGGCCCAGGCGCTGCGCCTGCTCGAACAGGCCGGCCTGACGGCGCAGGCGGCCGCGCTCGTTGTCACGCTCGAGCCCTGCAATCATACCGGCCGCACCGGTCCATGCACCGAGGCCATCCTCGCCAGCCCGGTCCGCACCGTCTGGATCGGCAGCGCCGACCCCAATCCGTTGGTGACCGGCCATGGTGCCGAACGGCTGCGCGATGCCGGCATCGCCGTCCACATGCTGAACGGTCCGGACGATGCGCTGTCCCGTGCCTGCCAGGCCCTCATCGCGCCGTTCCGGTGCCGTGCGATCACCGGCCACCCCTGGATCACCGTCAAGCAGGCGCTCGACGCGTCGGGAAGCATGATCCCTCCGCGCGGCGCCAGCACCTTCACCTCGTCGGCCTCGCTGCGTCTGGCGCATCGGCTGCGTCGCTGCACCGATGCGATCATCACCGGCACCGGCACCATCCTCGCCGACGATCCATCCTTTACCGTTCGCCATCTGCCCGACCACCCCGGCCGGCGCCGGATCCTGGCGATACTCGGGCGCGGCGACCGGGTGTCCGCCGAGACCATCCAGGCGGCCGGCGCGCGTGGCTTCGACGTGCGGTCGATCCGCTCGCTCGATGAAGTGCTGCCGACGCTGGGCGAGGCCGGCGTGATGTGGGCGATGGTCGAGGCCGGCCCATCCGTGCTGGCCAGCCTGCGCGAAGCCGGGCTCTGGGACGACTGGCTGACGATCACCCAGGCGGACCCGACCCGGCATGATCCGGTCGACCGGCTCGATGTCAGCCTGTCGCCCCGGCGGGCAGGCGAGGTGTCGCCGCTGTCGCTGCTGCCCGAGCTTTCAGATACTTCGAACACCCAGTGGGATGATGACGCATGACCTCGAAACCCCTGACACCGTCCATCGAAGCGGCCATCGAGGCGCTGCGTGCCGGCCGCATGGTCATCATGACCGACGACCTGGATCGCGAGAACGAGGGCGACCTGGTCATCGCGGCGGAGTTCGCGACCCCGGAGGCCATCAACTTCATGGTCACCCATGCCCGCGGACTGGTCTGCCTGGCGCTCGAAGAGGCTCGGGTCGAGCAGCTTGCCCTGCCGATGATGGTCGTCGACAACCGGGCGCCCCGGACCACCGCCTTCACCGTCTCGATCGAAGCCACCGAAGGCGTCACCACCGGCATCTCCGCGCATGACCGCGCCCGCACCATCCAGGCGGCGGTCGCAGCCGAGGCCGTGCCGGGCGACCTGATCTCGCCCGGTCACGTGTTCCCGTTGCGCGCCGTGAAGGGGGGGGTGCTGGCCCGGACCGGCCACACCGAGGGCTCGATCGACCTGGCGCGCCTGGCAGGATTGCGGCCGGCGGCGGTGATCTGCGAGGTCATGAGCGCCGGCGGCGACATGGCGCGGATGCCCGAGCTACGCGCGTTCGGCATCGAGCATGGCATGCCGATCGTGACCATCGCCGAACTCGTCGAATATCTGTCCGAGCCGGTCGTTACCCATATCGCCACCACCAGCCTGCCGGTCGGGTCGTTCGGGACCGATGGTACCGCCGTCTTCGAGATGCATGCGTTCCGCGATACGGCCGGCGCCGAGCATCTGGCGCTGGTCAAGGGCAATCCCGGCCAGGCTCCGGCCACTCGCCCGCCGCTGGTCCGGCTGCACTCCGAGTGCGTGACCGGCGACGTGTTCGGCTCGCTCCGGTGTGACTGCGGATCGCAACTGCATGCGGCGATGGACCGCATCTCCAGCGCCGACTCCGGCGTGCTGGTCTATCTGCGCGACCAGGAAGGCCGGGGCATCGGCCTCGCCAACAAGGTCCGTGCCTATGAGCTGCAGGATCAGGGCCTGGACACGATCGAGGCCAACCATCGGCTGGGCTTCGCGGCCGACGCACGCGACTGGACGGTCGCCGCCGCGATCCTGCGTCACCTCGGGGTGCAGACGCTGGCCCTGCTGACCAACAACCCTGCCAAGATCACCGCTCTCGAGGAACGCGGCTTCACCGTCGCCGCAAGTCCGTCGCTCGAAACCGCGCCCACCGCCTACAACCAGGCCTATCTGCGGACCAAGCGCGACCGGATGGGACACACACTGCATGCGGAGATGTCATCCGCTGCACAGAACGACCTCCCGCACGCAGCCGAATAGAGTCCGCGCCATGAGCACCAATGCCCCCGCCGCCCTGCCTGATTTCCGGTTCGCCACCCCACCGCGGATCGCCCTCGTGGTCAGTCGGTTCAACGAAGACATCACCGGCGGCCTCCGCAAGGGCGCGCTGGAATGGCTCGGCGAGCATGCGATCAGCGTCGCCGACGCCGACCTGATCGCCGCTCCTGGCGCGTTCGAGCTGCCCTTGATCGCCCAGGCGCTGGCCCGGACCGGCCGCTACCACGGGGTGATCTGCCTCGGCTGCGTCATCAAGGGCGACACCGCGCATTTCGAATTCATCAGCCTGGGCGCAGCAACCGGTCTGATGCAGGCCTCGCTGGCAACCGGCGTGCCTATCGCGTTCGGCATCCTCACCACCTACACCGAGGAGCAGGCCATCGTCCGCTCACGCCCCGATGCCCACAACAAGGGACGCGAGGCCGCCGCCGCCTGCGTCGAGAGCATCGCCATCCTGCAAGCGATCGCTTCTTGATATAACAACAGAAAATCGAGACGGAGCGCACTTTCCAACCTACCCGGCGTTATCCCTGCATCGTAAGGAGTTCTTCGCCGAAATTGTTCGGCGGAATCCCGGGCGCGATGGGGAAGGGCGGTTCGATGGTCGACGAAATCCTGACCTTTGCCGTCGCGCATTACGTGCTGTTCGGTCTGATCGCGTTATCCGCCGGGATCGGCCTCAACCTACTCGTGAGCTGCGGTCCGGACCTGATCGAGGCGATCCGCCATCCGCGACTGCACTGAGTGGTGATCCGGCCAGTTTTTCACGCTTCGGCTTGCTTATAATTTGGCCAGTATCTCATTAACCTGCCCAACGCTGAATTCTCTTGAGCGCAGTTCATCACCGTTGCAAACACCGCCATCGCCGACATCTCGAGCGACCGTCTTCTGACGCATCGTCTCGAGCTCGAAAGTAGTTTGATGCTGGCGAGGCACCTCCCTCGCCAGGCCCGTTATCTTGCCGAGACCATGCTGACGATCGGGAACCGCATCGGCAACCACGAAAGCGTCGTGGGTGGATACCTCACGCTTTCGATGGTTCATGAACAGATCGGCGCATTCGAGCAGGCTCTCGGCTGCTTCAGGCAGTATCATGTCTTGCAGGCGCAGTTCGCCGCCGAGATCGTGAAATCGTTCGAACTGCTGGAGCGGCGCTGACCGAGGACACGCCGCGCGACGCACTGATCGGTATCGGCAACCGCCGTCACCTCGATGACAGCTTGCGGACTCTCGGTATGCTGGACAGCCGGGAATACGTGATCGTCATGATCGACTTGGACCATTTCAAATCGATCAACGACCGCTTTTTCCATGTCGTCGGCAACAAGGTTCTGGTCAGGATCGCACAGGAGATTGTCGCGGGCAGCCGGCCCGGCGATCTGGCGGCGCGCTACAGTGGCGAGGAGTTCGTCCTGGTGATGTCCGACATCGACGACACGGCAGCCCGGACCGTCTGCGACCGGATCTGCCGCGCCATCCATGTCATCGATTGGAGCTTCTATTCATCGGACCTTACGCTGACCGCGAGCCTTGGCTTGGCGTCCTCCACCGAGGTATCCGGCGGTCCGCTCGACGTTCTGTCTCTTGCCGACCGCTACCTCTACCTCGCCAAGCAGGCCGGCCGGGATTGCGTCATGGGAGCCGACCCGCGACCTGCGTCGTGACCCGGCCCCGGCGCCCGAGGCCTCAGACGGTCGCGGTTGCAGTTCGTGCGGTCAGTGCGGCAAACAATGCCTTGCCGTCCGGCCGGCCGAGCCCGGTGCAGGCGTTCCAGACCGGACCGGCCGCGTAGCCGAGCGCCGAGCCCTCGGGCTTGTTGTCGCCTGTGGTGATCTCCACCGTCAGCGCCTTGCCTGCCTTCACCTGCGGATACAGGAAGTCCGGCAGGAAGCCGACCGGCACCCTCGCCTTCTGGTTGATCAGCGCGGTCAGTCCGGCCCAGAGCGGAGCCACCGCGCTGGTGCCGCCGACCACCTCTTTTTTGCCGCCGACCACCACCAGGTAGCCGCTGCCGGGTGCCGCATCGCCGGCCACGTCCGGGACGCCGCGCCCCTTGCGCCCGCCATTCACGCTGGCGGGAAGGGCGATCCCGGCCTGGAAGGTGGGGATGTCGAACAGGTCGCTGATGCCGCCACCGGTTCCGCCGCCGCCGGCCGCGCCGTCGTTCCACACCACCTCGCTGCTGACCGCGCTGCCGCTGACGTCGATGTGGGTGCCGCCGCAGCCGATCGCGTATGGCGAGGATGCCGGGAAATCGACATGCGCCTTGCCGTCATCGACCCCGTCGGTCGCCAGGCTATCGCCGGACGCGACATAGACCGAGATACCGAGCCCGCTCGCGTCCTGCAGCACCGAATTCATGGTGGCGACCGACTGCGAGGTCCAGCTGCTTTCGGGCCCGCCCCACGAGATCGAGATCACCGACGGCTTGTTGGTGGTGTCGTGCACCGCCTGGCTGATCGCGTCGGAAAACCCGGCATCGGTGTTGGGTGCGAAATAGACCGCGAGTTCGGCGCCCGGGGCCAGACCGCCGGCGACCTGGATATCGAGCGCCACCTCGCCATCCGCATCGGAGCCGGTGGTGTTGAGGCCGCCATCGACCGAGACCGCGATCACCCGCGGCACCTTCAGCCCCATCGCCTTGAACGCGGCGGTATTATCCGATGCGCTGAAGCCGCCGCCGAGCTCGATCAGCGCAATGGTCACGCCGGTGCCGTCCACCCCGGTCGGAAAATCGTACAGCACCGCGAGCTTGTTCGGCTCCAGCCCGTTCGGCTGCGCCTGATGCGGACGCACGATCCTTGTGTGCGCGACGGCACGGCTGTCCAGCCCCAGCACGGATTCGACCAGCGCATGCAGATGCTCGGGAAGCTGGATATCGCCGTCATGGCCACGGAACTCGGTGCTGCCGTTCCGGTACAGCGACAGCTTGGTGCCGAACGCCGCCTCGATCGCCGAGGGGCTGCCGGCGACCCTGATCAGCCGTCTGGCTGGAGCCAGCAGGGTCACGGTCAGGCCGTGCAAGGTCGCATAGTCCGACACCTCCCGCATGTCGCCGCGGTAGAGCTCGGTGCGCGCATCGGACAGCGCGCTCCGGCGTGCGTCCGGATCGGCGATGGCGGCGAGCCTGGCGGTGATTGCTGCTTCGTCGCGCGGCTGCAGATAGATGCTGGCCTCGATAATATGGTCCGCCGGAACGTCGCCGGCGTGCTGGCTACCCTCCGGCAATGCGCGGCAACTGCCGTTTATAGTGCGGAAACCGGTCCGGGCGGCACGGCCGGTTGAAGCGGAGTGTCTGGTCTCGGTCATCGCACCCTCGGCAATCTGTCGGAAAAACCTACCGGGAAGACTGGCCTGCTCAGGCGGTTCCGTCCAGCAGCCTAGGCAGCAACATCCGTGCCTCCGCAGTGGTACCGGGTCGGAGGTTTGCCGGCTTGGCGGTGCCTGGCTGCTGTGGGGATACGGGATCAGCCTCAGCATCGCGCTGCTGATGCAGCACCGCCGGGGTCGGGTAACCACCGCGGCCATGGAGCCGGGCTGACGGTTGGCCCGACCTGTGCTTGTCGTCCCGGGCTGCCGTTCTCCGAAGGTCGGCGGTGCCGGGGGAAGATACTCATGGATCGCAGCTCCGACGCGTCGCGGACGGTGGTGGGTTGCCTGCTCGCCACGGTGGTGAGCAGCACGCCGGTGGTGAACGCCACCTTCGGCGTGTTCCTGGTGCCGATCTCGCGCGACTTGCACTGGCCCCGCGCACGCGTGTCGCTGGTGCTGATCATCATGGCGGTGCTCTGTGCGGCAACCTATCCGCTGGTCGGCCGGCTGGCAGACCGGATCGGCGTGCGCCGCGTGGCACTGGTGGGCAACCTGCTGTTCGCTGCCAGCGTGGCGTCGCTCTCCTTCACCGGCGGCAGCGCGTTTCGCACCTACATGCTGTTCGCTCTGCTCGGCATCGCCTCGGCGATCCCGAGCGCCATGCTCTACGCCAAGCTGGTCTCCGCGTGGTTCAGCCAGCGACGCGGCCTCCTGCTCGGCCTGGTCGGCGGCGTCGGCAATGGCGTCGGCTGCACACTGATGCCGATGCTGGCAGGTGCGGCGGTCGCCGGATGGGGCTGGCGCAATGCCTACCTGGCGCTCGGCCTCGTGGTGCTGTGCGTCGGCCTGCCGGCGATCGTGCTGCTCCTGCGCGACCCGCCGGCAGGCCCGGCCGCAACATCCGGCCCGTCGCCCGAGGCGGACGGGCTGACCCTGGCCCGATCGATGCGCACCGTGCGGTTCTGGTCGATCCTGGGGGTCATGGCGCTGGGAGCCGGATCGCTGACCGCGGTGTTCACCCATGTGGTCGCAATGCTCACCGATCGCGGCATCGGCCTGCCGATCGCCACGCTGTCGGTCGGCGTCATCGCCATGACCGGATCGTTCTGGCAACTCGTGCTCGGTACCGTGCTGGACCGCACCGGCAGCCCGCGCATCATGGCGCCGTTCTTTCTGCTGGCGGCAGCCGGGCTCGCGATCCTCGGCACCGCGATCAGTCCTGCAGCGCTGCTGGCCGGCGCGTTCCTGATCGGGCTCGGCATCGGCACCGACTATGGCGCCATCCCCTACCTGGTCGGCCGATATTTCGGACTGCGCGCGTATGGCGCGATCTGCGGCATGATCTTCGGGATCAATGTGATCGTGCTGGGCATCTCGCCGTTCCTGACCGACTTGGTCTATGACCGCACCGGCTCCTATACCCTCGCCCTCCTGGCAATCGGCGCATGCCTGGTGCTATGTGCCGCACTCTGCCTGACCTTGCCGCGCTACGGGCAGGCGCGCCGGATGCCGACGCTCCGGGTTCAGGAACTGCACTGCTGATCGGGGCCGCCATCCGAAATCCCGGTCGACAGGGCGCCATCGCCCGTCGGGGCGTGCCGGGCAATGCCGGGCCGTTTCCCGCCAAACGTGATCGCCGCGATCGCGTTCCGTCCACCGAACCATGGTTAGGAGCCCTTGTATGGCAGGCCAGGTCGCGCACCGCTTCCGCCTCTTCGCCGGTGGCTACCTGCCATACGCCGCAATCCTGTGCGTCTCCCTGCTGTGTGGCACAGCAATCGCGGAAACCGTATCGCGCGTCCCGGCGCATACCGCGACAGCGCCGGCGCCGGTCGTGCTGCAACCGCCGTCGATCCTGTTCGGCGAACTCTATCGCGAGGTCGAGATGCAGCGCGTGTTCCCCGACCAGAAGACCTTTGCCGACGCGATCCCGCGACGGGCGCCCGATGCGATCATGGCCGACTACCGTGCCGAGAGCACAAAGCCCGGCTTCACGCTGACTTCGTTCGTCGCGGCGAATTTCAGCCTGCCGCGTCTGCGACAAATCGGGTTCCGGCCGCAGGTCATGCAGCCGATCACCGACTATATATCCGAGATGTGGGCGGTGCTGACGCGCACGCCGGATGCCACGGAACCGTTCTCGTCGCTGCTGCCGCTCCGTTATCCCTATGTCGTTCCCGGCGGACGTTTCACCGAGATCTATTACTGGGACAGCTACTTCACCATGCTTGGGCTCGAGCAGGACGGCCGGCACGACATCGCCACCGACATGATCCGCAACATGGCGTCGCTGATCGACCGCTACGGCCACATCCCGAACGGCAACCGCACCTATTACCTGAGCCGGTCCGAGCCGCCCTTCTTCGCCTGCATGATCGACCTCATGGCGGTGCATGACGGCAACCAGGCCTACCTCACCTATCTGCCGGAGTTGCAGCGCGAGTACGACTACTGGATGGAAGGCGAGGCAACGTTGCGTCCGGGCGAGGCGCACCGTCATCTGGTGAGGCTCGCCGACGGCACGTTGCTCAATCGCTACTGGGACGATCGCGACGTGCCGAGGGACGAATCCTATCGCGAGGATGTCGAGACGGCCAAGGCAAGCGGACGCCCGCCTGCCGAAATTTACCGCGAGCTGCGCGCCGGCGGCGAGACCGGCTGGGACTTCAGTTCGCGCTGGCTGGGCGACGGCAAGACGCTGGCGACCATACGCGTGACCCATCTGCTGCCGATCGATCTCAACAGCCTGATCGCGCATATGGAACAGACCCTTTCCTATGCCTATGCGCTGAAGGGCGACGCGGCCGCGTCGGCCCGCTACGAGACCCGTGCGGACACGCGTATCGCCGCGATCCGGCGCCTGATGTGGGACGAGCAGTCCGGGACGTTCACCGACTATGACTGGACCCAGGCAAAACGCACCGGGCAGGTCACCGCGGCAATGACGGTGCCGCTGTTCTTCCATCTCGCCACCGCCGCGCAGGGCCGGCGAATCGCCGACCTGATCCGCGCGCAGTTGCTGAAGCCGGGCGGACTGACCACGAGCCTGGAGCGGAACGGCCAGCAATGGGACAGTCCGAATGGCTGGGCGCCGATGCAGTGGATGACGGTGATGGGCCTGCGCGGTTATGGCGAAAACGAGCTGGCGGGCATGATCGCGCAGCGCTGGATCGAGCGCGAGGTCGCGGCCTACGCGCAGTCGGGCGTACTGCTCGAGAAGTATAACGTCCGGACGGTCGAGGCCGACGCGACTGCCGGTGGAGGGGGTGAGTATCCATTGCAGGTCGGCTTCGGCTGGACCAACGGCGTGCTCGTGAGCCTGATGCATCTGTATCCGCGAAACACGCAGGCAAGTCTGGACGCGCATCCCAAGGCTGCCGTCCGACCCTGAAGGACGGCTCGCTGCGCCGTCCATGCCCACCGGTCGCGATGCGATCAACAGGTCGAAGCGATGGTGGGTTCGTCCGGGGCGCGAGAAACCCCGAAGGGCTGTTTGCGCTAGCGTACACCGCGGACGAAGGTACGGCTCTCCATGAAGCAGGCGACCCGACCGAACGTATTCCTGCTTGCCGCCCTGGCGGCTGCCGGTACCATGCTCCCGGATCAGCGGTCACGGGAGATACGGCGGACGCAATCCCAGCCTGAGCCGCTTGCAGCCCGGCCTCCACCTGGCGAGAAGAAAGCGCCGTCCGCCAACGACCCTGCTGTCGAGCAGCCCGGGGCTTCGGCCGAAAGCCCGGGCGAGATCCCGCTCAAGGGCTGGTGGAATGTGCTCAAGCGCGCGGGCGCCGGGTTCAGCGAGGACCGCGTCATGGCGGAGGCGGCCGGTGTCACCTTCTACGGTCTGCTCGCCCTGTTCCCGGCGATCGCAAGTCTGATCTCGCTGTATGGGTTGTTCAGCAATCCGGCCACCCTGAACGATCAGCTCGAGGGGCTGGGCGGGATCGTTCCCGGAGGCGGGCTTGACATCATCAAGGCACAGATCGGCGCACTGACCGCAAGCGGCCACAAGGCGCTCGGCTTCGGCGCGGTCGCCGGTGTCGCGACCTCGATCTGGAGTGCGAATGCCGGCATGAAGTCGCTCTTCGACGCGCTGAACGTGGTTTATCATGAGCATGAAAAACGCAGCTTCGTGCGGCTGACGGTGACGTCGCTGACCTTCACGCTGGGCGCCTTCGGCTTCATCATCATTGCCCTGCTCGCGGTGGTGGTGGTTCCCCTGGTGCTGAACTTCGTGGGCTTCGGTGGTGCGACAGACATGCTGCTGGACCTGGCGCGGTGGCCGTTCATGCTGATCGTGCTGATGGGCGCGCTGGCGTTGATCTATCGCTACGGTCCCAGCCGAAACAACGCGCGCTGGGCCTGGGTAAGCTGGGGAAGTGTCGCGGCCGCCATCCTATGGGTGCTCGTGTCCCTCGGCTTTTCCTACTACGTCTCCAATTTTGGCAACTACAACAAGACATACGGCTCGCTGGGCGCGGTGATCGGCTTCATGACCTGGATCTGGATATCCAGCATCGTCGTGCTCATGGGAGCCGAGCTGAACGCCGAACTCGAGCAGCAGACGGAGCGGGATACTACGGTCGGCCCCGATAAGCCGAGAGGAAGCCGTGGCGCCTACAAGGCGGACACGAAACCTTGAGTTAAGGTTTGTCGCATTCGGGAACTGTCTTCCGCCCAACGCATTCACCCGCCACGTGACGCACCTTCCATACTGGCGGTAGATCTTTGACTGATGATTTATTGACGCTGCCATCGGACATCGAAATTCTTCGGCTCCATGCCGAAAAACTCGAGGTTGGCAAGCGGGTTCGGGAAACCGGCCGTGTCACCGTATCGACCGTCACCCATACGCGCGATCAGCTCGTCGAGGAGTTGGTGTCCAACGAACGTGTCGAGATCGAGCATCTCGTCATCGACCGCATGGTCGACGAGATGCCGGCGGTTCGTGAGGAAGGTGACACCATCATTATTCCGATCGTGGAGGAGGTCGTCGTCGTAGAGCGACGCCTCATGCTCAGGAAGGAAGTGCGTATCACCCGGGTCAGAAGCACCCATCACTACCATGAAGTGGTGCAGCTTCGCTCCCAGGAAGCCGTCGTTTCCAGAACGGCAGCAGACGTGCCGACCGATCATGTCCAAGTCAAACCCAAGGAAGATCACGATGCCTAGTGAAACGATTGTAGCCGTTTTCGATACGGCCGCCCACGCCGATGCGGCGATCAGGGACCTGATGACCGCCGGCATCCCGGCCAGCTCGATCGAGCATTACGCCCAGGACTCGAAGGCTGCAGGCGTCAACACTGCAGACGCGAGTGTCGGCGCAAACGAGCATCGCGGGTTCTGGGGCTGGCTGACCGGCGGGGACGACGCAACGACTGATCATCACGCTCTCTACGACCAGAGCATACAGTCCGGCGGTACGGTCGTTACGGTCATTGCCAACAATGCCGATGTCGAAGGGATCAACGAGATCCTCGACCGTCACGACCCGATCGACATGGATGAGCGCCATTCGCAATACAGCTCGTCCGGTTCCTACGGTGCCGCCACGGCACCGGCCGTCGCCACGTCGGGCACGGTTGCGCCATCCGCACAGGTCACGACAGCCGGAGGTGCCACCGAGGAAGTCATCTCGCTGTCCGAGGAGACCCTGGCGGTCGGCAAGCGTGAGGTCGATCGCGGCACAACGCGGGTGCGCCGTTATGTCGTCGAGCGTCCGATCGAGGAGCAGGTCAGGCTGCGGAACGAGACCGTGTCGGTGTTCCGCCGCCCGGTGACCGGCGGTGCCGCGGTCGGCGCCGATGCGTTCACCAACCGCGAAATCACCATGACCGAGACCGACGAGGAGGCGGTTATCGCCAAGAGCGCGCACGTCGTCGAGGAAGTCGTCGTGCAGAAAGGCGTCGAGGAGCGGGTCGAGACGATCAAGGACACGCTGCGTCGCGAGGAAGTCGAGATCGACGGCCCGAACTCCGGGACCGCGACCACCAGCACCGGAGCGACCGGCGCCGACAGGACCCGGATGCCCGGTATCTGACCAGGCCGTTCGGCCCGGCGATCTGACCAAGCGGCGGCCTCATGCAAATGGGGCCGCCGTCGTTTCTACTGCCTGCAGTGCTGTCCGATGACCGTCAGAGCCCGCCGCATGTCGTCCTCGGTGATCGCACCGATGCAGCCGATGCGAAAACTGGGCGCCCTGGTCAGTTTGCCCGGATAGATCACGATGCCCGCACGCTGCAGCGCGTCGTAGAAGGGCTCGAATTCGAACGGCGGACCCGGATCCTTGAAGGTGACGATGATCGGGGCCTGCAGCTCCGGCGACAGGTAGGTCTCGAAGCCGAGCGTCCGCATTCCGTCGACAAGCATGGCATGCAGGCGGCGATAGCGCGCACCCCGCGCCGCCACCCCGCCTTCCGCGTCGAACTGGTCGAGGGCCGCATCGAGTGCTGCGGCAACCTGCACCGGCGGCGTGAAACGCCACTGGCCGTTGCGCCGGAACCCTTCCGCCTGGTCGTACAAATCGAGGCTGAGGCTGGTGGAGTTGCCTGCGCAGCCAGCCAGGTGCGCACTGTCCACCACCACGAAGCCGACGCCCGGCACGCCTTCCAGCCCCTTGTTGGACGATGCCATGACCGCGGTCAGGTGCATTGCGGACGCGTCGATCGGCAAGGCCCCGAAGCTGCTCATCGCATCCACCAGCATCCGCCGGCCGTGACGGTTCACGACCGCAGCCACCGCCTCGATCGGGTTGAGCAGCCCGCTGGTGGTTTCGCAATGGACCACGGCGACATCGGTGATGGACGCGTCCGCCATCAGCATTCGGTCGAGCTCGCCTGCATCGACCTGCTCGTCCTCGGCCCACTCGCGAACCACATGCAAGCGACCGATCCGGCGCAGCATCTCGGCCATGCGCCGTCCGTAAGCGCCATTCACCAGCAGCAGCACCAGCCCGTCACGCGGCACTAGGCTCTGCAGCGCCGCCTCGACCGCAAAGGTGCCGCTACCGGGCAGCAGCACCGTCTCGTGCGTGCCGGTGCCGCCGGCGATGGCGGTCAGGCGCAGGCGCAGGCGCGTCGTGAGCTCGATGAAGTCGGTGTCCCGCGACCCCCAGTCCCGGTCCAGAACGGCGCGGGTCGGGTCGCTGGTGGTCAACGGTCCCGGGGTCAGAAGGAGCCTGCGTGGAGCGTCTGCGTGGATCGTGGTTCTCAAGGCCGGGCGTGTCCGTTACATGAGGCGGCGACTACCGGCCCAGCGGCCAGCGTCGTGGATGCCGGCCGGAGCGGCCGCTGTCCTGAGATGTAGCCTAACATGCTCGACTGGATTTCCTGATGAAGCTGCTCACCCTGATCGGCGGCGCGCTCGGCGCGGGTTTGGCGATCTGGCTGCTGACGCGCTTCGGCCTCGGCCATGTTCTGGCACTGCTGCGCGAGGCGGGCTGGGGCATCGTGGCGGTCATGGCGGTCCATCTGGTCCAGATGCTGTTCTCCGCCCTGGGCTGGCACGCGATCGTCGGCCATGCCCGGCCTCGCCCGTCGGTCCGCGATTTCGTGCTGCTCCGCTGGGTGCGCGAGGGGGTGAACAACCTCCTCCCGGTGGCCCAGGTCGGCGGCGAGTTTGCGGCGGTGCGGCTGCTGCGCCGGCGTGGCGTATCGCTGGTGCAGGCGACGGCCGGCACGGTCTGCGACCTCACCATCGAGATGGTGACCCAGATCCTGTTCACCATCACAGGCCTGTTGCTGCTGCTGTATCTGCTCGGACGCAGCCAGGTTACGGACGAGGTGGTGGGCGGCATCGGCATCGCGGTGCTGGTCGGCGTGGTGTTCCTGGTCAGCCAATGGTTCGGCCTCGCCCGCCTGGTCGAGACCGGACTGATGAAGCTCGCCGGCCATTTCGGCTGGCAGGGCATGGACGAGATCAAGGGCCTGCATCACAGGCTGCTGTCCCTCTACAAGTCGCCGCGCCAGGTTACGCTCTCCGTCGTGTTCCAGTCGGTATCCTGGCTGCTTGGCGCCTTCGAGGTATGCCTCGCGCTGCACTACCTGGGTCACGACCGCAGCCTGGCCACCGGCCTAGTGATCGAGAGTCTCGGCCAGGCGGTCAAGGCGGCGGGCTTCGTGGTCCCCGGTGCGCTCGGCGTGTCCGAGGGCGGGTTCGTGGTGATCGGCTCGCTGTTCGGCCTGCCGCCGGCGGTGTCGATCGCGCTGGCCCTGATCAAGCGCCTGCGCGAGATGGCGTTCGGTCTGCCCGCACTTGCCGCCTGGCAATGGCTGGAGCGGCGCTGGCGGCCCCTGCAAGGTGCGGTCCTGCAGGGCCCCGGCGACACCGTTGATCCGACGGCCCAAAATCACCCCGTTTCACCGTCAACCCTGCCTCGCGAGACCGCCTCGGCGACGGCCCGCGCGTATGGAGATGTGTCTTGAACAACGACACCTGGACGCATCGCCTGGCGAGGTTCGTCATTCGCCCGATGCTCGGAACACGCGTCAGGCCGAACCACCTGACCACGCTGCGACTGCTGACCGGCCTTGCCGCCTGCCTGTGCCTGGCCGTGGGCCCGCATCAGATGCAATCGGGGGCGTTCATCTTCTGGGGCGGCATGTTCTGGCTGGTGTCCGCCTTCCTCGATCGCATGGACGGGGAGCTGGCACGGGTCGGCAACATGATGAGCCCGGGTGGCCATCGTTACGACTACCTGGTCGATAACGGCCTGAACTGCCTGTTCTTCCTGTGCGTGGGCATCGGCCTCACCCATACGAGCTATGCCGGCTATCCGCTGCATGACTGGCCGCTGGTGCTGGGGATCGTCGCGTCGGTCGCGATGTTCCTCTGCAACACCATGGCCGAACGCTACGAGGAACAGGTTCCCGGCGAGCGGATCATCGCCGGCGCCTGGGGTTTCCATGCCGACGACGCGCTCTACCTGCTGGCACCGGCCGCCTGGTTCGGCCTGCTGCCGCCGATCCTGATCGGTGCGGCGATCGGCACCAGCATCATCGCCCTGTCGTTCGCGGTCCGGCTTCTCCGGCTGCCGCGCCGGCCCTCCACGCGTCAGACGGCCTGAGCCGGCATGTTGTCCGGTCCATTGGGACGCCTTGCGGCGTTCTGTTCCCGGCGTGCGCTTGCCGTGACGCTGCTGGCGTTGCTGCTCGGGCTCGGCGCCGTCCTCACCACGCGCACCTGGCTGCAGGTCACCACCGATACCGGTGGCCTGTTCTCCTCCAAGCTGGTCTGGAAAAAGCGCCAGAAACAGCTCCAGATGGACTTCCCGCATGGCGAGGACCAGCTCGTCGCCGTCGTGCAGGGCGATATCCCCGAGGAGGCGGAGGTCACTGCGCGCCAGCTTGCCGAGCGCCTGCAGGTGGACACCGCGCACTTCAAGCTGGTCCGCACGCCGGACCAGGTGCCGTATCTGGAAAAGAACGGGCTGCTGTTCCTCGACCAGAAGCCGCTTGGCGAATTGCTGGAAAAGACCATCGACGCGCAGCCGTTCCTGGGCCAGCTCGCCACCGATCCGTCGGCCCGTGGATTGTTCGGCGCCCTGTCGATGATCGGCGAGGGGGTGAAGCGCGGCCAGGCCAACCTGACCAGCTTCGCAGCCTCGCTCGACGGGTTCGCCGATAACCTGGAGCAGGCCGCTGCCGGCCATCCGGCACCGCTCTCCTGGCAGCGGCTGATTTCCGGCAAGCTCAGCGAGCTGGGCGGCCACTACAAGTTCGTGGTTACCCAGCCGCGTCTCGATTACGGATCGTTCCAGCCCGGCGGGGCCGCTACCGCGGTCATGAAGCAGGCGATATCCGAGCTCGAGTTCGTCCGCTCCGGCCACGCGCATGTCTACCTGACCGGACAGGTCGCGCTGGACGACGAGGAGTTTGCGACCGTGGCACAGGGCATGGTCGCCGGCCTGATCGGCAGCCTGGTGCTGGTGAGCCTGTGGCTTATCCTGGCCGTGCGCACCTGGCGGGTGATCCTGCCGATCCTGGTCACGCTCATGCTCGGCCTGCTGTTCACCACCGGGTTTGCCGCCATAGCGGTCGGGACGCTGAACCTGATCTCGGTGGCGTTCGCCGTGCTGTTCGTCGGCATCGCGGTCGATTTCGGCATCCAGTTCTCGGTCCGCTTCCGCGCCCAGACCCTGGCCGACGGAACCCGGCCCGACCTCGAGACCGCCCTGTCGATGACCGGCCGCGAAACCGGCGCGCAGATCCTGATCGCGTCGCTGGCGACCGCCGCCGGCTTCCTCGCCTTCACTCCCACGGCGTTCGTCGGCGTGGCCCAGCTCGGCCTGATCGCCGGCTTCGGGATGCTGATCGCCTTCGCCTGCACCCTCACCGTGCTGCCGGCGATGCTGACCCTATGCCGCCCGAAGCCGCTGGCCGGCGAGATGGGGTTTGCCTGGGCGCGGCCGCTCGATGCGATCATCCACCGCCGGCGCATCCCGATCCTGGCAGGGTTCGGCGTGCTCGCCGCCATCGGCATCTTCTGTGTTCCGCTGCTGCATTTCGACGGCGACCCGCTGCACACCAAGAGCCCGAATTCGGAATCCATGCAGACTTTGCACCTGCTGATGGCCGATCCGACCACCTCGCCCTACAGCGCCGAGATCCTGACCCCGGACATGGCGAGCGCACGCGCGCTGGTGCCGAAGCTGGAAGCGCTGCCGCTCGTGCACGACGTGCTGTATCTGGACAGCTTCGTGCCGACCGACCAGCCGGCCAAGCTGGAGCTGATCCAGGATGCGGCGCAGATCCTGCTGCCGACCCTGATCGTGCCGGCACCGCTGGCCAAGCCGGACGCGGCGGCGATCCGGGCGAGCGCCGTGAAGACCGTGGACGATCTCGATCCGGTGGTGAAGACGCTGGCTCCGACCGACCCGCTGACGCGCATCGTGACGGCGCTCCGTACTCTCTCGACTGCGCCGGATGCTGCCTTGATTGCGGCCGATGCGGCATTGAGCCGGTTCCTGCCGATGCAACTCGACCAGTTGCGCACGGTGCTCTCGGTCAGCAGGCCGGCCGTCGAGGCGGACATCCCGGAGCAGATCCGCGAGAACTACCTGCTGCCGAATGGGCAGGCGCACATGGAAGTGCACCCCAAGGGCGCGCTGAACGACAATGCCGTGCTGCACGAGTTCGTCCGCCAGGTGCGCTCGGTGTGGCCGGATGCCGCCGGTGCCGCCGTCACCATCGTCGAGAGCGCCAACACCATCGTGCGTGCCTTCGCGATCGCCGCGATCAGCGCCCTGGTGATGATCGCGCTGATCCTGTTCGCCTTCCTGCGCCGGCTGTCGCACGTGCTGCTGGTGCTGGCGCCGCTGATGTTATCCGCCCTGCTCACGGTGATCCTGGTGGTGCTGATCCCCGAGCCGCTGAATTTCGCCAACATTATCGCGCTGCCGCTGCTGCTCGGCGTCGGCGTGTCGTTCAACATCTATTTCGTCATGAACTGGCGTCGCGGGCTGACCGGCCCGCTCGGGTCGCCGACGGCGCGGGCGGTGCTGTTCTCGGCCCTCACCACCGCGACCGCCTTCGGATCGCTCGCCGCCTCGCATCACCCGGGCACCGCCAGCATGGGCCGCCTGCTGCTGCTGAGCCTCGCTTGCACGCTTATTGCAACCATGATCTTCGAACCGGCGCTACTGCCGGAGCGTCGAAAGAACCCGTGATGCGTCTCACATTTTCCGCCGTGCTCCTGGCCGCCACCATGATGGCCGGAGCCGCAGGTGCCGCGGACCGCATCCCGATCAAGGTGGTGGTGGTCACCACTTTCGAACTTGGCCACGACACCGGCGACAAGGCCGGCGAGTTCCAGGAGTGGGTCGAGAAGCTGCCGCTTGCCGACATCGTGCCGTTCCCGGCTGGCTACCGCGATCTGCGCCTCAACCGCGCCATGGGCGTGCTCGGCATCGTCACCGGCGAAGGCCCGACCCGGGCGGCGGCGTCGATCGAGGCGCTCGGCAACGACCCGCGCTTCGATCTGAGCCACGCCTATTTCCTGCTTGCCGGCATCGCCGGCGTCGATCCGAATGTCGCCTCGCCCGGTTCGGCGGTCTGGGCGAAGCATGTGGTGGATGGCGACCTTGCGCATGAGATCGATGCCCGCGAAATTCCCTCCGACTGGAAGACCGGCTACGTGCCGTTGCAGCGCACCCGCCCCTACGAGCAGCCGGTGCCGCAGCCGCAGTCCATCTCGGGCAGCAGCGTGTTCACCCTCGATGCCGGTTTGGTGGATTGGGCGTATGGGCTGACCAGGGACATCGTCCTGCCGGACACCCCGGTGCTGCAAGCCATCCGCACCCGCTATACCGGCTTCCCCGCCGGCCAGAAGCCTGCAGTCGTGATGATCGGCGACACGCTCTCGGCCGGCACGTTCTGGGTCGGCGCCCGCATGAACGCGTGGGCCGAGGACTGGGTCGGCTACTGGACCAAGGGCACCGGCCGGTTCGCGACCACGGCCGAGGAGGATGCCGGCTTCATGCAGTCGATGACCTTCCTGGCCCAGGTGCACAAGGTCGACCTGAACCGCGTGCTTGTGCTGCGCACCGCCAGCAACTTCGACATGCCGCCGCCCGGCCAGACCCCGGCCGAACTGCTTGCCGCAGAAGCCAAGGAGGGCAGCTACACCGGCTTCGTTCCGGCCGTCGATGCCGCCTACGCGGTCGGCAGCGTCGTGGTGCGCAACCTGGTCGATCACTGGTCCGTCTACGGCAAGACCCGTCCGGGCGCCTCCGCGCGGTGATCGCGCCCGAGTTGGTCGTCCAGGGCCAGCTCGACGCCTACAACGCGCGCGACATCGACCGCTTCATGGCGTTCCCGTCGCAGCTTCTGGCCCGCGGTCTCGACGAGGTCCGTCGCCGCCACATCGAGCGGTTCGAGGAGCCCAACCTGTTCGGCTGGCTGCTGGGCCGGATGGTGGTCGGCAACCTGGTCGTGGACCACGAGACCGTCACCCGCATGTTCCCCGACGGCCCGGGGCAGGTCGGCGTCATCGCGATGTACGAGATCGAGGCCGGCAGGATCGCCCGGGCCTGGTTCAGGATGGGACCAGTATCGTCGTCCTGGACGCGTCCGATCCGACCAGGGCGGCGACGCGTTGCCTTTCGATCCGTAGCGCGTTCCGGCGCTTGCGCAGCCACAGCAGCAGGCCGCTCACGAACAGCGCAGGCAGGGACAAGCCCCCCAGGAACACCAGGATCCGCCCGGTCAAGCCGAACATCGAGCCGTTATGCAGCCAGAGCTGCATGTCCATGAACCGTTCGCCTGCGGTCTCGGCCACGGCGGACCGATCGGCGACGATGGCGCCGGTCCAGGGGTCGATCCAGATCCGGCCGGCCAGCTGGTTTGCGGCACTTGCCGTCTGCCAGCGCAGCCCGATCGTCCAGACATGATCTGGCTTCGCGGGCGGGGCGATGATGCTCACCCTTTCGCCGGGTGCGGCGCTCAGGGCGATGGCGATGGCCCGGTCCGCATCGATGGAAAACGGTCGCCGGCGATCGGGAACCGCCGGGCGAGGGTTGGTCGCGACCGGTGAGGCCAGCCGCACCACAGGCCGGATCAGGCCGGGAAACACCACGCCGACGCCGGTCACGGATACCAGCAACAGGGCCGAGCCGCCCCAGACTCCGAACAGGGCATGCAGGTCGTGATACAGGATGTGCCTAGGCCGGGTGCGCAAGCGGATCAGCGTTTTCCAGAAGCCCTTGGGCGGCCACCATAGGACCAGACCGCTGATGGCCATGGTCAGCAGCATCAGGCCCAGGACCCCGACCATCTGCTTGCCCCACCAGCGACGCAGCAGCAGCTCGGAATGCAGCCTGTAGACGACGCGCGTGAACGAGGCGTCCATGTCCTGTGTGCCGAGGACCGCCCCGGTTCCGGGATCGATTTGGATCGTCCAGAGATCCCCGTGTCTGCGGAACATGCCGATCCAGACCCGCACGATGCCGTCCGGAGCCCTGATGAACCGGATCGGCTCGGGAACGGAAGCGGCGGCGATGCGCAGGGCGGCAGTGGCTCCGATCGGTGCGGCGGTCACGGTCGCCGCATACAGCGCGGGGTGCAGCGCCACGTCCAGCTCGCGGCCGAAGACGTTGATGCTGCCGGTCAGCCCGACCAGCGCGAGAACGGCACCCAGGCCGAGGCCGATCCAGCGATGTACCAGCCGCCACGCCCGCGGACCCGCCCCGACTGGACGACGAACGACGATCGGCGGTGCATCGTGTAGGGTCGAGCCGATGCTGCACCATTCATTTGCGAATGGATCGCATCTACCAGAGGAAGATGCTTGTTGCAACGATTCTCATTCGCAACTGGTAGATCATGCGTATAGATCCCGCCTCGTTCGCCTTTACCCTGCTGCTGGCATCGATCAGCGCCCTGTCGCCGCTGGCGATCGACATGGGACTGCCGGCGCTCTCGGCGATCGGCCTAAGCCTCGAGACCCGTCCGGCGATCGCCGGGCTGACGCTCAGCATGTACATGGCGGGTTTCGCGATCGGGCCGCTGGCGGCTGGACCGTTGTCGGACCGGCTCGGGCGCAAGCGGTTGCTGCTGGGCGGGTTGATCGTGTTCGCGATCGGGGGCCTGGCGGCCGCATTCGCGCCGACGATCGGCTGGCTGCTGGCAGCGCGAGCGCTGCAGGGGATCGGGGGCGGGACCAACGCCACCCTCGCCTACGCCATCATCCGCGACCTGTTCCAGGGACGCGACGCGCACCGTCGGATCGCGTCGGTCGCGGTGGTCTCCATGACCGCGCCGATGATCGCACCGACGCTTGGAGCCCTGATCCTGGTCGTCGCCGGCTGGCGGACGATCTATGGGCTGCCCGCCATTCTGGCGGCGCTGGTCGTGGGCATGGTCGTGTTCGGCCTGCCGGAGACGCTTGCCCCTTCGGGCCGGTCGCGCGGGTTGCTGCTGCCGCAACTGGTCGAGGACGTGATGAAGCTGAACGCCAATCGAACGTATCTGCTGTGCAGCGCCATCAACGCGCTCGGCTTCGCAGCGCTGTTTTGCTACGTCAGCGGCTCGCCACTGATCGTGCTGGGCGTGCTCAAGCAACCGCAGGCGACGTTCGCCGTGCTGTTCGCGACCACCAGTCTCGCCATCACCGCCGGCGCCTTCATCAACGGCCGCCTCGCCACCCGGATGGCAGTGCCGGCCCGCCTGCTCGGGATCGGCACGGTGCTGGTGCTGGTCGCCGATCTCGCGCTGGTCGCCCTGACGCTGGCGGATGCGGTCACCTTGCCACGGCTGGTTCCGCTGCTGCTGCTCGCCAATTTCGCGTTTGGCCTGACGGCTCCCAGCGCGGCGCACGGCGCGCTCGAGCCGGTGCCGCGACAGGCCGGAGTGGCCGCCGGCCTGCTGACCACGACGCAGATGGTGTGCGGGGCACTCGGCAGCTTCATCGTCTCGGCGCTGTTCCCGCATCTCGGCATCCTGGCAGTGACCGGGACGATGACGGTGTTCGCATTCCTGGCAGTGCTGGCCTGGCTGGGACTGGCGCGCGATACCGCCCCGGCCTGATCGAGCGATCCGCCCGGCGACGAGCCTATCGCCGGCAGGTATCTTGCAGGAACGGGAGCAGCAGGCCCAAAACCAGCTCCGGCTGCTGACGCTGCGGAAAGTGCCCGATGCCGTCGAGCACATGCCGATCGTATCGGCCGGAGAACAGCTCCTCCTTGCCTTCGGAACTGGCCGGATCGGCGCAGGTGTCGGCTGCTCCCTGCAGCATCAGGGTCGGGACCGCGATGGTGGAACTGTCCGACACAAGTTTTTCCAGCGCTGCATAGACCGGGTTTTTCGCAGCCAGCTCCCAGCGTACGCGATACGAGTGCAACGTGATGTCGGCCCAGTCGGGATTGTCGAACGATGCAGCGGTCGCCTCGAACATGTCGTCCGGCACATCCCAGCCCGGGTTCCAGATCGACCAGATATACCGCGTGTAGGAGCGGCGATCGTTGCGCACCAGATCGGCACCGCGATCGAGTGCCATCAGCCACTGGTACCAATAGTTTTGCGACTGGTGCAGCGAGATCGGCTGGCTCGGATCGTTCCGGTTCCAGCCGACAGAGAGTGCGGCGATGGCAATGACGCGTTCCGGCGCCACGCAGGCGGCGGTATAGGCGATCCGCGCGCCCCAATCATGGCCGACGATCGCGAACCGCTCCAGCTTCAGTGCGTCGGCCAGGTCGAACATGTCCTGTGTCAGCGCCGTAATTTCGCCGGAACGCATCGTCGCGCCGTCATGGAAGCGGGTCGGCCCGTGACCGCGGAGGAACGGCACGATGGTGCGGCAGCCGGCCTGGTGCAGGGCCGGCAGCATCGCGTCCCAGGTCAGGGCATCGTCCGGCCACCCATGCAGCAGCATGAGCGGCAGTCCGGCATCCGGGCCCGAGATGGTGCAGCCGATCGCGAGCGTCGGCGTATCGATGACGACGAAGCTCATGGTTCGAGCAGGCTCCTTGCCAACCGCAGGTCTGCAACGAAGGCGGCGTACTCACGCTGCTTCGCCTCCTCGTCGGGTAGGCGCAGCAGGTAGGACGGATGCACCGTGACCAAGCCCTGGCTGTTGCCGCCGAACGTCTCGGGCAGTGCGATCGGCCTGGATCGCTCGCGCGAGATGGTGACCGTGCGCCCCAGCACCGCACGGGCCGCGGTGGCGCCGAGCATCACCAGCAAGGCCGGCTTCACCGCACGGCGTTCCTCGGCGAGCCACACCGAGCAGGCGCCGATCTCGGTGAGATCCGGCTTGGCGTGGATGCGTCGCTTGCCGCGCGCCTCGAACTTGAAGTGCTTGACCGAATTGGTGACGTAGACCGTCGAGCGCTCGATCCCGGCTTCCTTCATCGCCTGGTCCAGCAGCCGTCCGGCCGGTCCCACGAACGGCCGGCCGGCAAGATCCTCCTGATCGCCCGGCTGTTCGCCGACCATCATCATGCGGGCATCCTGCGGCCCTTCGCCGAACACTACCTGGGTCGCCGGCTCCCACAGATGGCAACGCCGGCATTCGGTAGCAGCCTGCGCCAGTTCGGCCAGCGAACCCGGATGCACCGGTCCGTATTCCTGCTCGAGCTTCAGGGCCGGGGCAGGGGTCGGCTTGATCTTGGTCTCGGTCGGCGCCACGGGGCGTGCCTCCAGCATGGTCTCGGTGCGTTGCGTCGCACTTCGGATCAGCTCAGGGATCGCCGCCGCCTCGGGAAGGTTGCGCCAGTATTTCTTCGGCATTTCCGATGTCATGGCCGAGATCTTCAGCCGTGCCGGATTGAAGATCGCCCTGAAATAGGCGCGCCAGTAGCGCTCGAGCGCATCGTCGTCGGGCACCTGGGCCGGATCGGCGCCCGGGCCGAATTCAAGCGTGCTGCCGGTCCAGTGCACGCTGCGGTATGGCGTCAGGATCGAGAACACCATGGTGGCGAACCGGCGCACAAAGAAGTCCGCATTCGCCTCGACGATATAGTGCTCAGGCTCGAACCAGGCGACGTAGCGGGTGGCGTCTGGTTCGGGCACTTCGCGGAACCGCAGGAAGGCACGCATCTTGTGGGTGTCGCGACGCACCGATTGCGCCAGCCGGATCGCCCGCTGCACCGCGGCGTCGGTGACCACCTCGACGATGCGTCGCTCGCCGTGCTGCGCCCGCCAGACCAGGCTGTAGAGCAGATCGAACCGTTCCGGTTCACGCGCCTGGATGACCGTCTGTGCCAGTTCCATCAGCGCGCGAGACACGGTGAACCCGCCTGGAGCAGGAGCCGCGGCCGGCGGGGGTGCCCCAACGGGCTCGTCATGTCCTTGCGCGAACAGGTCGTCCGGCATCCCGACCGAGAAATGCACCTGTTCGGGTGCGACGTTGTCGATGGCCAGCCGGCGGGCGGCGTCGCGCCAGCCGGCGAAGTCTACCTCATGGGCAAGAATGACGCTCTGCATGGAGCACTCAAAGCAGGGCGAGCTGCTTGGGTTGCGGCGCCAGCCGTTGCGACAGGCGTGCGCTGTCGAGTTCGTGCGCGGGCTTGTGGTCGGCGGTGATCACGAACACCGCGAGCTTGGCCAGCGACAGTCGCAGCCGCGCTAGATCGTCCATGCGCAGGCGCTTGTGCCGCCGCACCTGCAGGATGCGATCCACCGACTTCACGCCGAGGCCGGGCACACGCAGCAGCAACTCGCGATCGGCGGTGTTGACGTCGACCGGGAACATGGCCCGGTTTTCCAGCGCCCAGGCGAGCTTCGGGTCGTGCACCAGGTCGAGATTGCCGTCCGCATCTGTTGCCAGTTCCTCGACGCCGAAGCCGTAGAAGCGCAGCAGCCAATCCGCCTGGTAGAGCCGGTGCTCGCGCATCAACGGCGCCGGCTTCAACGGCAGCGCCGACGAGGCATCCGGGATCGGACTGAACGCCGAGTAGTAAACTCGGCGCAGGCCGTATGAGCCGTACAGGTTGCTGCTCATGCGCAGGATGGTGCGGTCCGGGCTCTGGTCGGCCCCGACGATCACCTGCGTGCTTTGCCCAGCCGGTGCGAAGCGCGGAGGCTTGGCCCCACCCGGCCTGGTCTTCTCGCGCGCAGCATCGATACCGAGCCGCATCCGGCCCATCGAGCGGCGGATACCGGCCATGTCCTTTTCCGGCGCGTAGTCCTTGAGTGCCGCTTCGGTCGGCAGCTCCACGTTGATCGAAAGCCGGTCGGCCCATTTCCCGGCTTCCTCGAGCAGCAACGGATCGGCGTCGGGGATGGTCTTCAGGTGGATGTAGCCACGGAACCCGTGCTCGACCCGAAGGGTGCGGGCGACGCCGATCACCTGCTCCATGGTGTAGTCCGGCGAGCGGATGATGCCCGACGACAGGAACAATCCCTCGATGCAGTTGCGCCGATAGAAGCCGAGCGTCAGCTGCACCACCTCGTCGACCGTGAAGCGGGCCCGCTTCACCGAGGAGGAAGCCCGGTTGATGCAGTAGGCGCACTCGTAGAGGCAGAAATTGGTGAGCAGTATCTTCAGCAGCGAGATGCATCGCCCGTCCGGGGCATATGCGTGGCAGATGCCCATGCCCTCGGTCGAGCCGATCCCCTTGGTCGCGCCGATGCTGTCCCGCTTCTCCGTGCCGCTCGAAGCGCAGGAGGCGTCGTATTTCGCGGCATCCGCGAGGATCTCGAGCTTGGCGAGCAGGTCCATCATTAGTTCCTGTTTCGTTCTAATCCGCCCTGGACGGTGAGGCAAGCCGCCGTAACCGATGTCGCCGGTATCTCCGGAGCGTTTTGCAGAAGTGGTTTGCAAGCTGGCACAGGTGGAGGGGCGATCAGCCTTGACCGGCCTCGGCGACAGAAGGCAGGAAATACGCAACGCGTGGCTTGGCAGAAGGATCAACGGCCCATGTCCGACACCGGTATGCTGATGCAGGCAGCGGATCGCATCGAGGCATGGTTTGCCGACACATGGCCGGTCTGGATCGAACGGGGGCTGGACCGGAACGGGCTGTTCTATGAGCAGTTCGACGCGTCGGGCCGGCCCGACGACCTCGCGCCGCGTCGCATGCGGGTGCAGGGGCGGCAGCTCTATTCGCTCTCGCGCGCGGTCGCGGCCGGCTACGACTCGGCCAAGCCTGTGCTCGACCGTGCCCTGGTATCGATCGAGGCCCATTGCTGGGGTGCAGTCGGCAACCAGGGGTGGATCCACCTCATGGCGCCCGACGGAACGCCGCTCGACACCCTGCGCGATACCTACGACCAGGCCTTCATGCTGTTCGGCCTATGCGGCGCGTCCGAGGCCGGGCTGCCGTATGCCCGTGTTTTAGCCGACCGCACCCTTGCCTTCATCGATGCCGAACTGCTGGATGCCCGCGACGGCAGTTATCGCGAGGGCGCGCCGGCCAGCCTGCCGCGGCGCGCCAACCCGCACATGCACCTGTTCGAGGCGATGCTCGCCTGGTTCGCCCATACCGGCGAACGACAATTCCTCGACCGGGCGAACCGGATCGCCGGCCTGTTCGAGACCGCGTTCCTCGACCGCGGCAACGGGACGCTGACCGAGTTCTTCACCGAGGATCTTCGACCCGCGCCAACGCCGGCCGGTGACGTGGTCGAACCGGGGCATCACTTCGAATGGTCGTGGCTGTTGCATCGGCTGGCGACGCTGGGTGGTCGCGACCTGCTCGACGAGGCCGGCATCCTGCATCGATGGGCCGTCCAGCACGGTCTCGACCACGGTCTTCTTGCGGTCGACGAATGCGATCGCCTGGGGCGGCAGATCCGAAAGACCCGTCGCATCTGGCCGCAGACCGAACTTATCAAGAGCCGGCTTGCGAACGACGAGCCCGAGATCGCCGCCACCGTGGCGATCGCAATGCTCGATACCTATCTGGCAACCGACACGAAGGGGATGTGGATCGACCAGTTCGACCATGCCGGAATGCCGTGCGACACGGTCGTGCCCGCGAGCACGCTCTATCATCTGGTCGTCGCGTTCGAGGATCTTCTGAGAGTGGCCGGCAGGCCTAAACGCGTGTCGTCGGCCTGATCAGGTGCGTGCGCCCACGTGCTGGCTCAGGAACTGGTCCGGCATCTGGATGCGGGTGATCTTCCACTGCCACTTCTCGATCCGCATCGACACCGTCACCGGAACCGACTTCGGATCGTCGTCCAGCCGGACCGAGGCCTCGAACTGGCTCGGGCCGATGAAGCGCACATGGTCCACCCGTCCCAGCATCGACAACGCCCCGGAACCGGTCGCATGAGCGGCCCGGTCGGCAGGGCCTGCATGGACCAGCATCGCCACCAGATGCTCGGGGGTGATGACATCATCCACGACGTGGGAAACGATGGTGGTGGCGAACGACGTGCCGAAGTCCGGAAGCTCGTCCTGTGCGGCCGCCACATGGGTGGAACTGGCCAGGCTCACCGTCGCGCCAGGACCGAGATCGCTCTTGAGCCCGCTCCGGACCGTGCGCCAGTCGAGCGCCCCCTGGACCGTGGTGACATCATGGTTCTGGAGCGCGGAAGCGACCGACCACAGGGTCACGAATGGCGATGCCGCATACAGGCTTAGCGACGCGACCAGGCAGGCGAACGGGATGCGGGTCGTGCGCAGGAGCCGGTTCCGGACGGATCGACGTGTCATCGCTTCGGCCCTTGCTGGATTTGAGGGTCTGCTATGTCGGACTATCTTCCAACCCGGATGTGGCGGTCAAGTAACATCGTGAAGACATTCGTGATTTGCATGTGCGGCTCCCGGATCAGCCGGTCGATCGTCCCGTAGCCGGCCACCGCTCCGGACAAGTCAGGAATGCCGCGATGAACCTCGATTTTACCGAAGACGAGATCAACCGCTATTCGCGTCATATCCTGCTCGGTGAAGTCGGCGGCATCGGCCAGGCGCAGCTTCGGGACGCGAAGGTGCTCGTGGTCGGGGCAGGCGGCCTCGGTGCACCGCTGGCGCTCTACCTTGCGGCCGCAGGTGTCGGCACCATCGGGCTCGTGGACGACGATGTCGTCGAGCTGTCGAACCTGCAGCGGCAGATCATCCATGCCACCGACCGGATCGGGCAGGGCAAGGTGGCCTCCGCGACGACGGCGCTGGCCGCACTCAATCCGCTGGTCGAAATCCGGCAGCATCCCTATCGGCTCGATGCGGCGAGCGTGGCCGCCGTGATCGACCAGTACGACATCATCTGCGACGGCAGCGACAATTTCCCGACCCGCTACCTGCTGGCGGATGCCTGCGTGCTCGGCCGGCGCACCCTGATCTCGGCATCGGTATCGCGCTTCGAGGGCCAGCTTTCCACCTTCAAGCCGCATCTCGGCGGCCCCTGCTACCGTTGCCTCTATCCCGCACCGCCGCCGCCGGGGACGGTCCAATCCTGTGCCGAAGCCGGCGTGCTCGGCGCAGTCACCGGGGTGATGGGCACGCTGCAGGCGACCGAGGTGATCAAGGAAATCGTCGGTCTCGGCGAGGGCCTGTCCGGACGCGTGCTGGCCTGGGACGCGCTGTCGGTGCGCTTCCATGTATTCCGGCTGAAGCCCGATCCGGACTGCCTGCTCTGCGGCACGCATCCAGGCATCCACGACCTGTCCGCGCATGCGTGAGGAACCCGCCATGCCGCCCGTCCTCGGCATCATGCTGATCAGCGGCGTCTACGATCGTGCCCATCATGCGCTCGTCATGGCGGTCAGTGCCGCATCCCTCGATCGCCCGGTGGTGCTGTTCGCGACGCATGGCGGCCTGCATGCGCTCTGCCGGGACTGGTCGGGACTCGTCGGTAGCGATGCCGACGCGATCTTCCGGGCCCGAGGCGTGGTCGGGTTCACGCCGCTGCAGGACAGCCTGGCGCCCCTCGGGGTGAGGCTGATGGCTTGCCAGGCCGGGCTGCTGGCGACGGCGCTGCCGGTGGCGATGTTGCTGGACGATGTCGAGCAGGTCGGCGTGCCGACCTTCCTCGCCGCCGTCGGCTACGGGCAAATGCTGTCGATCTGACCCTCGCGTGGCGGTGGGGTGCTTAAACCCCGACCGTGGGCCTTGCTCTCCGCAGCGTGTGTTGGCACGGATGGCAAATGCCTGTCGTTCGTACGCGCCGCCCGATCCGAAGCCCTGCCGGCGTCCCGAATCCCCGGCGGACGGTGAGCGGCGCGCTGCTCTCGATCGGCCTGCTGCTTCCGGCCGGCGCGGCCGCCCAATCGTCGCTCGGGACCCCGGCGGTGCTCCCGGCGCCTCATCACCTAGTGCTGCATCCCAAGCCGCCAGGGCATGCCGGGTCGCATCCCGGGTCGCACACCGAAACGCCGCACCGTGCCGCCCATCTAGCCCATGCGAAGCATCCGGCTCACAACGGGCATCCGGTCGCGGCCCATCCGGTCCGGCATCCACCGCCGCCGCCCGCACCGCCCCCGGTGCCGGTGGTGGCTGCACCCGTCGTGCCCCCGGTGGCCCTCAAGGGCACCAACACCGGGCTTCCGCTTCCGCGCTTCGCCTCGCTCAGGGCCGACGACGTCAACCTGCGCGGTGGGCCCGGCACGCGCTATCCGATCCAGTGGATCTACAAGCGGCGCGACCTGCCGGTGAAGATCGAGCGTGAGTTCGACGTCTGGCGGCTCGTCGAGGATTCCGACGGGGTCAAGGGATGGGTTCACCAGGCGACCCTGGTCGGCAGCCGCAGTTTCGTGGTGGTTGCAGCCACGATGGCACGGCCGGCATCGGAAACCGTCACCGCGTCCACGGAAATTTCGGCAGATGTCCGCAATCAGGTGCTACGAAGCGAACCGAAACCAGACGGTGCGGTGGTCGCGATCTTGAAGCCGGGTGTAATAGGCCGTATCCGCACCTGCCCTGCAGGCTCCGACTGGTGCAGGGTCAGTCTCAAGGCGTATTCAGGGTGGCTGCTGCGGAGTGCCTTCTGGGGCCTGCTCCCAGGCGAGACCATCCTGCCGCCCTGACCACACACCGCACCGCACAGCCCGAACATTGGACAGGAGGTTAATCCTTGTCGGCATACTCTTCATCATCGATGTCACTGCTGAGCAGACGTACCAAGATCGTGGCCACGCTCGGCCCGGTCTCCAGCTCGGAGGAGCGGATCGCGGCCCTGGCGGAAGCCGGCGCCGACCTGTTCCGGATCAACTTCTCCCATGGCCTCCACTCCGAGCACGGTGCCCGGATCGCCGCGGTCCGCGCGGTCGAGCAGAGCCGCGGCCGGCCGATCGGCATTCTGGCCGACGTGCAGGGGCCGAAACTGCGGGTCGGCCTGTTCGAAGGCGGGCGTGCCCCGCTGGTGCCTGGCGACGACTTCATCCTCGATCTCGACTCCGCGGTCGGCACCTCGCGTCGCGTGCAGTTGCCGCATCCGGAAATCATCCAGGCCGCGACGGTCGGCTCGTTCCTGCTGCTCGATGACGGGCGGTTGCGGCTGCGGGTTTCCAAGTGCTTCCCCGACCGGCTCGTGACCGAGATCGTCACCGGCGGGTTTCTGTCCGACCGCAAGGGCGTGAACGTGCCGGACGTCGTGCTGCCGATCCCGGCGCTGACGCTGAAGGACCGCGCCGACCTCGAATTCGCGTTGCAGCACGGCGTGGACTTCATCGGCCTGTCGTTCGTGCAGACGCCGGCGGATGTCGAGGAAGCCCGTTCGCTGATCCAAGGTCGCGCCTGGATCATGACCAAGGTCGAGAAGCCGCAGGCGCTCGACAATCTCGACGCGATTCTTCGCCTGTCGGATGCGGTGATGGTGGCGCGCGGCGATCTCGGCGTCGAGTTGCCGCCGGAGCGGGTTCCGCTCGAACAGAAGCGCATCGTCCGCGAGGCGCGCCTGCTCGGCCTTCCGGTGGTGGTGGCGACACAGATGCTGGAGAGCATGATCTCCGCGCCGGCTCCGACCCGTGCCGAGGCGTCCGACGTGGCGACCGCTGTGTTCGACGGCGCCGATGCGGTGATGCTGTCCGGTGAAACCGCGGTCGGCCAGTATCCGGTCGAAGCGGTCTCGATCATGAAGCGGATCGTGGCCCAGGTGGAAGCCGACGCGAGCTGGCAGGCGTTGCAGAAAACCACCCGCCCGGCTCCCGAGAACTCCACCTCGGACGCGATCGCCTTCGCGGCCCAGCAGGTGGCGGAAACCATCGGCGCCGCCGCGATCGTCGCCTACACCCTCTCCGGCCGGAGTGCCGTTCGCATCTCCCGCGAGCGTCCGGCCTGCCCAGTCCTGGGTATTGCCGGCAACGTCGCGGCGGCGCGCAGACTGTCGGTCGCCTGGGGCGTCCAGGCGATGGCGCTGGACCAGAGCGAGCCGAACGAGACCATCGAGCATGTGGTCGAGTCCGCGGTCGACATGGCCAAGCAGGCCGGTGTAGCCGGGGTTGGCGACCTGCTGGTCATTGTCGCAGGCGTCCCGTTTGGCCGTGCCGGCACGACCAACACCCTGCGCGTGGTGAAGGTCGGCGCCTGATGCGACCGGCGCGCCGCACTGCCATCCCGGTCCAGCCGACGCTGCTGCTTGCAGCGTTGCTGGCGGGGTGGGCAGGTGGCGCGCCAGCCCGCGCGGGCAGTCTGCAGGATGACAGCCTGCTGCGGGACCCGGGCTCCTATTCTCTCGAACCGCCATCGCTGCTGGCCGGCGGCGTCGTCAGCCAGTCGTTCGGCTCCGGCGGATACCGCAGCAGTGCGATCCGGATGGATAGCGGCCTGCTCGGCGGCAAGACCCGCGCCTTCGTCGAACTTGGCACCGGGCAGGGGCCACGCTGGCACGGAAGGCCCGTGGTCAGCGGCAGCAGCGTCGCCGTCGGCGTCGAGACCGAAATCGCCCGCCACATGACGCTGAGCATCACCGGCGGCGCGGAACGGGACCGTTTCGGCAACGCCGGCTATGGGAACCCGAACTTTCTTCCCTGACGCCGCCGCTGGCGGATCCTGGCCCGTCAGCTCGACAAATGACCGGATTTTGGCAAGCTTCGGAACCTGCAACGTTCCGGACCATCGCGCTGCATCGGCCAGCTGGTGCATGCCGTAGACTGGGACCCGACCATGCTGACCCGTGAACAGTTATCCCTGCTGGCGCCGGTCGTGGACGATGCGGTCGTGCTGCGGGACGACGTCTATCGTCTGTGCCTGATGCCGGGATACGACGTGCCGCTGGTCAACAGCGAGGGCCCCCTGAAAGCGTTCGCGGAGGGCTGGCGGCCCGGCCGGGTCCTGACCGTGCTGTGTCCGGTGCTGCTGCTGGAGTTCCTGCACGAGAACGGCCGGGCTGGCTTCTGGCTGCTCGATACCGATGGGGTGTTCATCGGCAACGATTTCGCCGCACTGCCCGCGCCCCTGTTCGAGACGGTCTGCCGGCGCGGCCGTCCGATCCTGAACTGGCTGCGCGCAATGGCCATGCCGGGCATCTCCTGCGTCCAGCCGGCATCGGTCACCGCGCTGCTGCTGGTTCATCTCGACATCAGGCGCGAGCTCGCCAGAACCATCTGCGCCGTCGACCTGACAGGCACGCTGTCCGATGCGGCGCTCGGGCCGGTCGAGGATCGTTCGCGGATCCTGCCGGACGCCGATGTTCGCAGGGCGCCGCCGGATGATTTCGCCATCACCCAGGGCGGCCGGCCCATCCAGGTCGGACCCGGCTGGCGGGTCGAGCGGGTCACCACGCTGTTCGCCCCGGTCATCGTGCTCGAACTGCTGCACGAGGATGGCGGCCAGGGCGTCTGGTACGTGGACCGGCAGATCGAGATGCTCGGCAACAGCGCGCTCCAGCTTGCGGGCGCGATGCGGCTGCATCTGCAGTGCCTGTGCATGCCCCTGTTCGACGAGCTCCGGGAGCGGGTGATCATGGCGCCCGCACTGCCGCTGACGGCGGAAACCCGGCATTTCCTGGACATGGCGCAGCTGTCCCGCGATGACCTGCTGAGTTTCTATTTCCTGTGTGCAGGCTTGAATGATCGGCTCCCGCATAGCTGGGCACTGACCGACCTGCCGCCACCGCCGATGAGCTATTCGGCGCCGGTGAGCAGTGGCGGCAAGGTTTTGATCGATCCGGACCACACGCGCCGGACCTGCCAGCGATTCCTGCGCGACGAGCTGCTCAGGCAGGTCGGCATCGGCACGATGATCTGGCCCTCTCCGGTCGATGGGCAGGACATCGCTGTCGTTCCGAAAACGTTTTATATCGACGATCTGTGTTTCGCCTATCAGCTGCATGACGAGCGATACGGCCTGACCTTCTATGTGTTCGGCCTCGAGGGGTTCTTCCGGAGTTTCGCGCTCTATTTTCCGTCCGCCGATCTCGTGGTCGGTGCCGACGCAGCGCAGCTCCAGGTCGCCCATCGCTACACCGAGAAGGCAGGGCAACTCCTGTTGCGGCATGTCACGCTCTATGGCCCCGACCTTGTGCAGAGCCTGCAACAGCCCCCGGCGGAGATCGTGCATGCCTTTCGCGGCTTGCACGCGATCCATCTCGGGCATTTCCTGTGGCAGGATCTGAGTGGCCTTTCCTACCTCGTCGATGCATTCCCGGCCGAGGACCTGCCGCGCTGCTATGTTTTCGACACCCTGCATCACCCGGAAATCTACGGGCCGATCGACGAGATATTTCCAGAGCTTGCAGGAAGAATCGTCAGGATCGCCGGATCGTTCGGCGCGCACATCCCGCAATTCTACCGGGACCGGCAAAGCGTCATCAAATCCACCGGGATCAGCGTGCCCGGCCAGGTCGGCCGCCGCATCATCGCCTCGCTGCGCCGGTCCGCACGGTGGCAGGAGCCCATCGCGCGCGCGGCGCAGGCCCGTGCCGAAGGGGCGGTCGTGGTCGTCGGGCTGCGGATCGGCAACCGCACGATCGAGGATATGGGCGGATTCACCGAACGCCTCGTGGACATGCTGGCGCACCGGCTCGGCACCGTGACCATCGTCATCGATGGCCATAACAGCATCGGCGACGAGCCCGGCCTGACCTATGCGAGCTTCGGCGATACGCTGGGCGGCGGCTCCAGCTTCATGCAGCGCGAACTGGCGATCGTGGACGGGCTGGAGCGCCGCTATCGCGAAACCGCCGTCACCATCGTCAACAATATCGACAGGCCGGTGCAGGAGAGCATTGTCTGGTGCAGCGAGGCGGATTTTTTCGTGGCACCCTGGGGCGCGGCGCTCGCCAAGTATCGCTGGGTCTGCAACACGCCGGGCCTCGCCACGGTCGGTCGCTGGAACCTGGAAAGACGGCACGATCTCGGGATCTACAACCACCCGGCGGCCATGGACGACCCGACGCCCATGCTGTTCAACCCGGTCGAGGCGGTGACCGACATCGCCGAGCCGGACGCGGCCGATGCCGATCGCAGCAACTACACGCTCGACGAAGCCATCGTGTTCGCGCAGATCCGGACGCTGGTCGCCGATCATGTCGAGCCACGCCTGAACCCGCGGGTGGCTGCCCCGGGCGAGCAGGCCGGCGTTCAGGCCGCGTAGCGGGACAACGCCAGATCCTCGTGCTCGATGTTCGGGCGCCGTTCCGAGATCAGGTCGGCGATCAGCCGGCCTGAGCCGCAGGCCATGGTCCAGCCCAGCGTGCCGTGGCCGGTGTTCAGCCACAGGTTCCGGTAGCGTCCGGAGCTGCCGACGATCGGGGTGCCGTCCGGCGTGTTCGGGCGCAGTCCGGTCCAGTAGGTGGCCCGGTCCAGGTCGCCGCCGCCAAACAGTTCCCCGAACGACAGCGCCAGCGTCTCCCGCCGCTCCGGTCGCAGCCGCAGATCGTAGCCGGCGAGCTCGGCGGTGCCACCGACCCGAATGCGGTCGCCGAGACGGGTCATGGCGACCTTGTAGGTCTCGTCGTTCACCGTCGATGTCGGTGCCCGCGACGCATCGGTCAGCGGGATGGTGAGCGAGTAGCCCTTCACCGGATAGACCGGCAGCCGCAGCCCGAGCGGTTGCAGCAGCTTCACGGTGTGCACGCCGGTCGCCGCGAGGTAGGCGTCGCCGGTGACGACGCCCTGGCTGGTCTGCACGCCGTCGATCAGGTCCGGCCCATGCAGCAGCCGCTCGATGCTGACCCCCAGCCGGAATCGGACCCCGGCCGCCGCCGCCATGTCGGCCAGCCGCCGTGTGAACAGATGCGCGTCGCCGGACTGGTCGCCGGGCAGGCGCAACCCGCCTTTCAGCAGATGGATCGAGTGTGCGAGCCCCGGCTCGTTCCGCACCACGCCCGCCTGGTCGAGCAGCTCGTGCGGCACGCCGCCGGCTGCCAGGATGCGCATGTCGTCCGCCGCGTGATCGAGCTGCGCCTGGGTGCGGAACAGCTGGATCAGCCCGGCCTGGCCATCGTCGTAGGTGATGCCGGTCTCGTGCCGCAGGTCGTCGAGGCAGTCGCGGCTGTACTCGGCCAGCCGCAGCATCCGGCTCTTGTTGCGCTCGTAGGCTTCCTCGGTGCAGTTCGCCAGCAGCTGGCCCATCCAGCGGATCATCGCGATATCGAGGCGTGCCCGGATCAGCAGCGGGCTGTGCTTGCGCAGCATCCAGCCGATCGCCTTGACCGGCAGGCCCGGCGCGGCCCACGGCGTCGAATAGCCCGGCGAGACCTGTCCCGCATTGGCGAAACTGGTTTCCATCGCCACGCCCGGCTGCCGGTCGATCAGCTCGACCTCGTGGCCGAGGCGCGCGAGATACCAGGCGGAGGTCACGCCGATCACGCCGCCGCCGAGCACCACGACCTTCATGCGCGACCTGACTTGGTCTGCATGTGCTGCATCATGTCCACCATTCTCAGGCCGGTATCTTCATGCCGGCCTTGACCGCCGGGCGATCGCCGACGCGGGCCAGCCAGTCATGGATCGCGGTCTTCTGGGCCAGGCTGTCGCCGAGCGCCGGCTGCATTCGTTCCATTGCCGCGGCCATCCATGGGAAGGTGGCCATGTCGGCGATCGTATAGTGCTCACCGCCGAGGTAGGGCGATGTCGAAAGCCGTCCCTCCAGCACGCCGAGCAGCCGCTCCACCTCGGTCCTGAAGCGATCGATCGCCGGCGGGACCTTCTTCTTCGACATCAGGGCGAAGAAGCCGAACTGGCCGAACATCGGGCCGAGGCCGCCGACCTGCCAGTAGAGCCATTCCAGCGTCTTGAATCGTTCGGCGCCGGTGGCGGCCAGGAAACGACCCCTCTTCTCGGCCAGGTAGGTCAGGATTGCCCCACTCTCGAATATCGGCAGCGGCCCACCGGGCGCACCGGTGTCCACGATCGCCGGGATCTTGTTGTTGGGCGAGACGGCCAGGAACCCCGGTGCGAACTGTTCTTCCTTGGAGATATCCACCGGATGCAGCCTGTACGGCTCGCCGAGCTCCTCCAGCATGATCGCGACCTTGCGGCCGTTCGGGGTCTTCCACGTATAGAACTCGATCATGGCGGGGTCCTTACCTGCGGGCCGGAGCAACTCAGCGACCAGCGTGCCAGCTTCGGTGATAGCGGTTGCCGAGCGACGTCAGCAGCTCATAGCCGATCGTGCCGGCGGCGTCCGCAGCGTCCTCGATCGGACGATGCGGCCCGATCAGGTCGAGCGGCATGCCCTCCCGGACCCTGTCGACCGGAACGCCGGTGACGTCGATTGCCAGGCAGTCCATCGAGATCCTCCCGATGATCGGCAGCATCGGGCCGCCATCCGGCAGGCTTGCCACGCCGCCGCTCGAGGCACGCAGGAACCCGTCCGCATAGCCGATCGCGACGGTGGCCACATCGGTCGGGCGTGTCGCCCTGAACATCGCGCCATACCCGACCCAGTCGCCCGGCTGAACCCGGCGCGTCTGCACGACACGCGCCTGCAGCCTGACCACCGGCCGCATCGGGTTGGGCCTGCGCGCGGTCGGCGGGACGCCATACAGGGCGACACCCGGCCGGACCAGGTCGAGATGATACCGGCTGCCCAGGAAGATGCCGGACGAGGCGGCAAGGCTTCGCGGCGCGGGCGGGAGCAGGGATGCCAGCCGCTCGAAGCTCGCCAGTTGCTCCTGGTTGGCCGGATGATCCGGGGTGTCGGCGCAGCCCAGGTGGCTCATCACCAGCCGGATCTCGATGCCGGCCAGTCCGTGCGCTTGTCCGGCCAACTCCACCACCTCATGCGGCGGCAGGCCGAAGCGCGACATGCCGGTGTCGATCTGCACCGAAGCGGCCAGGGGCCGCCCGGCCTCGAACGCAGCTGCGCGCCATTCGGCGATCTGGCCGATGCTGTTGAGCACCGGCAGCAGATCATGCGTCACGAATACCGGAGCGGTCCCGGGGGGAATGCCGTTCAGCACGAACACGGTCCGGCCGGGAGGCAGCAGCCGGCGCAGGGCGACCCCTTCCGCAAGATGAGCAACGAAGAAGGTGCGGCATCCGGCCCGGTCCAGGGCCGGTGCTACGTGCTCGATGCCGAGCCCGTAGGCGTCGGCCTTGACCACGGCGGCGCATTCGGCGGGCGCCGTCCGCTCCTGCAAGGCGCGCCAGTTGGCGGCGATCGCGTCCAGGTCGATCGAAAGCCATCCGCCGGCCCAGGCGGCCAACGACGCAGCGTCCTCCATCCTGTTCATGCGGCCGGCACGCCCCTGGAGGTGGAGTATTCGAAATGCAGCGCCTGCTCCGGCCGCACGATCGGATGGATCGCATGCGCCGCCATCGCGGCCTCGCTGAACCCCTGCAGGATCAGCTTGAGCTTGCCCGGATAGGTGGCCACGTCGCCGATCGCGAACACCCCGGGCAGGGTGGTTTCCAGCGTCGAGGGGGTGACCGGAACCAGGGTGTGCAGCCCGGTCTGCAGGCCCCAGTTGGCGATCGGCCCGAGGTCGGTCGAGAGGCCGAAGAACGGCAGCAGGCAGTCCGCGTCCAGCGTCCTGACCTCGCCGTCCAAGGTCGCCACCGACACGCCGGACAACACGCCATCCTCGCCGGACAATCCGTGCAGCTGGTAGGGCACCACCTTCTCGATCTCGCCACGACCCGCTGCCCGGTCGAGCTGTGCGAGGCTTTCCGGCGCGGAGCGGAAGCGGTCGCGGCGATGCACCAGCCAGACCTTGGCGGCGATGTCCCTGAGCGACAGCGCCCAGTCCACCGCGCTGTCGCCGCCACCGGCGATCACCACGCGCCGGCCGCGCAGCGCCTCGCGCCGGCGGATGAAATACATCACCCCGCCCTCGCGCTCGAACGCCTCGATCCCGGCCAGCGGCGGCCGGTTCGGACCGAATGCGCCGGCACCGGCGGCGATGATCACCGCCTTGGCGGCCACGCTGTCGCCCCGGTCGGTCCGCAGCCGGAAAGCACCGCGCGTGCCGGCCAGCGCCTCGACCCTGCGGTCCAGCAGCCGGCGAACGTGGAACGGCGCGATCTGGCGTTCCAGCGACGCGATCAGCGCGCCGGCCTCGACTGCCGGAAGGCCGGGGATGTCGTAGATCGGCTTCTCCGGATACAGCGCCGTGCACTGGCCGCCGATCTCGGACAACGCGTCGATCAGCACGCAGTCCAGGCGCAGCATGCCGCATTCGAAGGCCGCGAAAAGCCCGGCGGGGCCGGCACCGATGATCGCAACGTCGGTCTCGATCTCCATGGCGTCGGTCTCCGGCTTCCGTAATTATATGGGTCGGCGTGACCCGGACACCGCGCATTGTGGAGCATGGCAGGGCTACGGCAAGATGCTGGAATGGACTCCGGATTGACGTGCGACCTGCCCGACCTGGCGAGCACCGAGGCTCTCGGCCGAGCATTGGCGCGTCTGCTGCGTCCGGGCGATTCGATTCTGCTCGATGGCCCGCTCGGCGCCGGCAAGACGGCACTTGCCCGCGCCCTGCTGCGCGAAGCCTGCGGCCACGCCGAGATGGAGGTGCCGAGCCCGAGCTACACGCTGGTGCAGACCTATGAAGGAGCCGGATTCCCGATCGCCCATTTCGACCTCTGGCGCCTGGATGGCCCGGCCTCGGTCGAGGAGCTTGGGTGGGACGAGGCCCGGGCCGGGGTCGTGCTGGTGGAATGGCCGGACCGACTCGGCATGCTGGCGCCGGCGGACGCGCTGTGCCTGACCCTGGAACTGCTGCCCGATACTGGCGGCCATGCCGATTGCGCCGCCGATCCGCCGCGCCGCGTGCTGATCGAGGGCTGGCCGGACCGCCTCCTGGCCGGGCTCGCGACGCCGGGACCGGTTCGCGCGTGAGCACCGTGATCCGCCGTGCGATGATCCTGGCCGCGGGCCTGGGCACGCGCATGCAGCCGCTGACCGGAACCATGCCGAAGCCGCTGCTGTCGGTTGCCGGCCGATCGTTGCTGGATCATGCGCTCGACCGGCTGCGGGAGGCGGGCGTCGAGACGGTGGTGGTGAGCGCACACCATCATGCCGATCAGGTGACGGCCCGGTTGCGGGCGCGTACCGCCAAGGACGGTGGCAGGCCGGCCACCGTCCTGCAGTCCGAGCCGGTCCTGCTGGATACCGGGGGCGCGGTTCTCGAAGCGCTGAACTCCGGCGGACTGACGCGGGATGCGCCGTTCTTCGTAGTGAACGGCGACAGCTTCTGGCTGGATGGGCCGACGCCGGCCCTGCGCAGGCTGACCGGCGCGTTCGATGCGCAGGCGTGCGACGTGCTGCTGCTGGTGGCGCGCACCGCCACGGTCATCGGCGAGGTGGGCTCCGGCGATTTCGCGATCGACGAGGACAACCGGCTGCGCAGGCGCCACGAGAACGAGATCGTCCCGTACATGTTCGCCGGCGTGCAACTGGTGTCGCCGGCGCTGTTCCAGGGCATCCATCATGGTGCCTTCAGCATGAATTTGCTCTGGGACCAGGCCATCGCCGAGGGCCGCATCCGGGCCTTGGTGCATGACGGACCGTGGTTCCATCTGTCGCGTCCGTCCGACATCGCCGAAACCGAACGTGCGCTGCGCGACCCGCTCTTCGGCCCGGCGACGACCTGAAGCGGGACCCGGATGTCACTCAATCTCGCTCTCATCCCCCAGCACCTCCCGTTCCTCGACGTGCTCGCGGCGCGCTGGATCGCCCAGGCCGGCGGCGTGGACGACCCGCTGGCCCTGGCGCGTGGCACCATCCTGCTGCCGACCCGGCGTGCGGCGCGTGCGCTGTCCGACGCGTTCCTCCGGGTGGCCGATGGGCGGGTCATGCTGCTGCCGCGCATCGCCGCGATCGGTGCGCTGGATGAGGCACCCCTGGCACTCGGCGGCTGGCTCGACGCGCCGCCCGCGGTCGAGCCGATGCGCCGGCTGGCCCTGCTCAGCGGGCTGGTGCTGAAAGCCGGGCACCGGTTCGGCACCGCACCGACCCTGGACCAGGCCTGGCCGCTGGCGCAGGCGCTGGCCGACCTCATGGACGAGGCCGAGCGCGCAGATTGCGACCTCGCACGCACCCTGCCCGATGCCGCCGAAGGCTTCGCGCAGCACTGGCAGGACACGCTGGAGTTTCTGCGGATCGTCACCGCCGCCTGGCCGCAATGGCTGGCGGATTCCGGCCTCGCCAACCCGGTGGCGCGGCAGATGGCACTGCTGCGGGCGCAGGCGACGCTCTGGCACGAGGGCGGCGGCACCCATCACCCGATCTGGGCCGCCGGCTTCACCGCCGCGAATCCCGCGGTCGCGGCGTTGCTGCGATCGATCGCGAGCTTGCCGCACGGACAGGTCGTGCTCCACGGCATCGACGGCCGGCTGACCGACGATGAATGGGACGCGTTGCCCGACAGCCATCCGCAGGCCGGCCTTGCTACCCTGCTGGGCCGGCTCGAGGCCCGGCGCGACGACCTGCAGCGGTGGGATGGCCCCGAAGCGCCCACCTGTCCGGTCGGCCGGGTTCTTGCGCTGTCCCGGGCGCTGCTGCTGGAGCAGGCACTGGGAAACTGGCTCGAGGATCGCGGGCCGGTCGAGATCGGCGGCATAACCCGCCTGCAGACCAGCGACCAGCAGGAGGAAGCCGCCGCGATCGCCCTGGTCATGCGGTCCGCCCTGGAAGTGCCGGGCAAGCGAGCCGCCCTGGTTACCCCCGATCGCGCGCTGGCCAACCGGGTCGCGGTGGAACTCTCCCGCTGGGGCGTTGCGGTGGACGACAGTGCCGGCGAGCCCCTGATCTCGACGCCGCCATCAATGCTGCTGCGCCTTCTGGCCACTGCGGTGGCGGACGGGCTGGCGCCGGTTGCGCTGCTCTCGCTGTTGAAGCATCCCCTGGCTGCCGCCGGCCTGGCGCCTGTGGAATGCCGCAGGCAGGCCCGCCTGCTGGAGCTGCTGTGCCTGCGTGGTCCGGCGCCGACTCCCGGGCTCGACGGCCTGCGCGCCAGCGTGGCCGAGGCCGCGAAGGACCCGCGCAGCAGCCAGTTCCTCGAGCAGGTGGTGACCTGCCTGGCGCCGCTGCTGAACGCGTCGTCGGCGCGTGTCGTCTCGCCCCGGCTGCTGCTGCGCGCCCTGGTGCAGGCCGCCGAAGCCCTGGCCGGAACCGACGAGAAGTCCGGTGCCGCAATTCTCTGGTCGGGCGAGGAGGGCAATGCGCTGGCGCTGCACCTGGCCGAGCTGTCGAGCGCCTGCGACGGCCTGCCGGACCAGTCGCCGAACATCCTGACCGGCCTGCTCGAGGCCTCGATGCTCGGAATCGCCGTCCGCAGCCGGCGCGTGCTGCGTGGGCTGCCCGAGGGATCCGCCGAGCATCCGCGCCTGTTCATCTGGGGGCTGCTGGAGGCCCGGCTACAGACCGTCGAGCTGATGGTGCTGGGCGGGCTGGTCGAGACCGTCTGGCCGCAATCGGTCGATCCCGGGCCCTGGATGAGCCGGCCGATGCGCGTCCGGGTCGGCCTGCCATCACCCGAGGAAGCCGTGGGCCAGGCCGCGCACGACTTCCTGTCGGCTTGCTGCGGAGCGCCGGAGATCGTGCTGTCCTGTCCCGCACGCCGGGAAGGCGCTCCCGCAGTGCCGGCACGCTGGCTGGTCAGGCTGGAAGCGTTCCTCGCTGGCCGTGACATGAGCGTGCCGACCCATCCGGCCAGCGCCTGGTTGCGCCGTCTCGACCAGCCCGACGGCCCGGCGGTCCCGGTGCGTCCGCCGTCGCCAAGGCCGCCGGTGTCGCTGCGTCCGCGCCGCCTCAGCGTCACCGAGATCGAGACCTGGATGCGCGATCCGTATGCGGTGCATGCCAAGCACATCCTCCGACTTCGGCCCATCGCCGCCCTGGAGGAACCGGCGGACGCTGCCGACTACGGCATCATCGTGCACGAGGCGCTTGCCGGCTTCCTGCATGCCAACCCAGGCGACTGGCCGGCCAATGCGGCCGCTGCTTTGGAGCACGCATTCGATGCGGTGCTCGACGCCAGGGGGCTGAGACCGGCACTTGCGGCGTGGTGGCGGCCGCGGCTGGCGCGCATCGCCGAATGGGTCGCCCGTACCGAGGGCGAACGTCGCGCGCAGTCGCACCCGCTCGAGTTGCGCACGGAGATTTCCGGCAAGGTGGCGATCGCCGGCGCACCGGGCGGCGAGTTCGTGCTGAGCGGCCGGGCCGACCGGATCGAGAAGCGGGCCGACGGGCTGCTCGCCTTGTTCGACTACAAGACCGGAACGCTGCCGAGCCGGCTGGCGGTCCAGGCGGGCTGGTCCTCGCAACTGGTGCTGGAGGCCGCGATGGCCCTGCGTGGCGGTTTCGGTCCCGAGCTCCAGGCGCAGGCGGCCGAGATCGTCTACTGGAAGCTGTCCGGCGGCGCCAAGCCCGGCGAGGAATTGCAGCCGATCAAGAGCGAGGCACTGCAGGCCCTGGTCGAGCGAAGCTGGGACTCGCTCGCCGCCCTGGTCGCAGCCTACGACCAGCCCGACCAGCCCTATCTCTCGCACCCACGGCCCGACTGGGCTCCGCCCTATCCGGACTACGCACAGCTGGCGCGCGTGGCCGAATGGAGCGCTGCCCAGGAAGACGGCGCATGAGCGTTTCACTGGCCGGCAAAAGCCCGGGCGACGCCATCGACCTTGCCAACAAGCAGCAGGGCCAAGCCTCCGACCCGAACGCATCCGCCTTCGTGTCGGCGTCGGCCGGCAGCGGCAAGACCAAGCTGCTGATCGACCGGCTGCTTCGTCTGATGCTGCCGCGCCCGGCACCGGAGGATCCCGCGCAGGGTATCGTACCGGGAACCGATCCGGCACGGATCCAGTGCCTGACCTTCACCAAGGCGGCCGCCGCGGAGATGTCGATCCGGCTGCAGCGCGAGCTGGGCCGATGGGTGACGCTGGACGATACGGCGCTCGATGCAAGACTCACGGCGCTCGGCTGCGGCCATGGTCCGATGATGCGCAGGTCCGCCCGCGCCCTGTTTGCGCGTGTGCTGGACCTTCCCGGCGGCATGCGGATCGGCACCATCCACGCCTTCTGCCAGTCGCTGCTGCGCCGGTTCCCTGTCGAGGCGGCGATCAGCCCGCACTTCCGGCTGGTCGAGGAGACCGACAGCCGCATCGCCCTGAACCGCGCCTGGGAGGAGGTGCTGGCCTCCCGCGTCGGCTCAGCCGAGGGACGGGCGGCGCTGGCCCTGCTGGCCGGGCAGGTGAACGCCCAGGAGGTGACCAGGCTGGTTCGCAGGCTGCAGGAAAAGGCGCCGCTGCTGGGACCGATGCTGTCGCTGCTGGAACAGGACCCGGACGAGGTGCAGGCGCAGCTGCGGCAAGTCGCCGGCATCGTGCATGCGGACGAGGAAGCCTGCATCCTTGCCGCCACAAGCCTGCCGGACGAAGCAGCGATGCTGCGGCTGCTGCGGCTGGCGATCGAAGTCGGACCGCCCGGGCTGAAGGCGACCGCGGCGCGGATCGCGGACTGGCTGACGAACGCTCATCCGAACCGGCATCAGGCCTGGCATGCCTGGCGGGAGTTGTTCCTGACCGCCGCCGGCGAACCGCGCGCGGCCGGCGGTTTCGTCAAGGGCAAGGTCGCCACGTCGCATCCAGAGATCGCCGACGCCCTGGTGGCCGAAGCCGAGCGGGTCGCAGCGGTCGACGATGTCTGCCGGGCCATCAGGATGGTGTCGCTGACCATGGCGCTGCTGCGCATGGCGGGTCCGGTGCTGCGCCGCTACGCCGGCACCAAGCGCGAGCGCGGCCTGCTCGATTACGACGACCTGATCGCCCGCACGCTCGACCTGCTGCGCGAGCCGGGATCGGCCTGGGTGCTCTACAAGCTGGATGGCGGCATCGACCATCTGCTGCTCGACGAGGTGCAGGACACCTCGGAGCTGCAATGGCGCATCGCCGGCGCCCTCACCGAGGATTTCTTCGTTGGTGGCGGTGCGGGGACCGAACGGGCGTCGCCGCGCACGGTGTTCGCGGTCGGCGACTACAAGCAGTCGATCTACTCGTTCCAGGGTGCCGACCCGAAGGCGTTCCATGAATGGCACGAGCGGTTCCGGAGCCGGGTGCGCGACGGCGGCGAGGATTGGCGCGAGCCCGAGCTGAACGTGTCGTTCCGATCGGTGGAGCCGGTGCTGACGCTGGTGGACGCGGTGTTCGCCAGCCCCGACGCCGCCGCCGGCGTGGTCGAGCCCGGCAGCGCCGTCGCCGTGCATCACTACTCGGCCCGCCCCGACGCGCCCGGCTGCGTCGAGCTGTGGCCACTGGTGCCGGCCTCCCTGGAGGCGCCCGACCCGCTGGATGGGGATGCCGGGCCGGTTCCGGAGCCGGTGTCCGATGATCCATGGTCCGCACCGGCGCGCAATCGCGGGCAGGTCTCGGCGCCGCAGCGCCTGGCGGAGGCGCTGGCGCGGTGGATCGCCGGGGAGATCGGGCGTCCGCACGCGACCGGCGGTGCGCCACTGACCGCCGGTGACGTGCTGGTCCTGGTGCCGAGACGCAGCGCATTCGTGCGCGCACTGATCCGTGCGCTGAAGGCCGAGGGCGTGCCGGTGGCGACGCTGGTGCGCACCGGCCTGGTCGACCAGATCGCGGTGCAGGACCTGATGGCGCTGTGCGACGTGCTGCTGCTGCCGCAGGACAACCTGACCCTGGGGTGCGTGCTGACCAGCCCGCTCGGCGGCCTGTCCGACGACAGCCTGATGGAACTGGCGATCGGTCGCGAGGGCACGCTCTGGGACCAGCTGCGCGATCGGTCCGAGGAGCGGCCCGACTGGCGGCGCGCCTGGGGAATGCTGTCGACCCTGTTCGGCCGGGTGGACTTCGTCTCGCCGCACGCGTTGCTGAGCGAGGCGCTCGGCCGGCTCGGTGGGCGCGCCAGGCTGCTGGCGCGGCTCGGGCCGGAAGCCGTCGAACCGGTGGACGAACTGCTGTCGGCGGCGCTTCGCCATGCCGAAACGCATCCGCCGTCGCTGCAGGGCTTCCTGCACTGGCTCCGGCGGTCGGAGGAAACCATCAAGCGCGAACCCGATGCCGCCGGCGATGCGGTCCGGGTGATGACGGCGCATGGCGCGAAGGGCCTGCAGGCTCGGCTGGTGGTGCTGCCGGACACCACGTCGATCGCACCGACCGACGAGAACCTGCTCTGGAGCAAAGAGAGCGGCCTGATGCTGCCGTTCTGGGTGCCGCGCGCGGACCTGGCCTCGGCGCCGACAAAACGCCTGCGCGACCGGATCAGGCAGGCGGCACAGGAGGAGAGCAACCGGCTGCTCTACGTCGCTCTGACCCGCGCCGCCGACCGGCTGGTGGTGTGCGGCTGGGAACCCGGCCGCAAGACGCCGGCCAAGCTGCCGCCGACCTGCTGGTACGAACTCTGCCGGCAAGGCTTCGAAACCGCGGAGGCGTCCGCCGAGCCGTTCGGCCTCGGCTGGCCCGGCGACCGGCTGTTGCTGGAGCAGCGCGCCGCAGTCGAGCCCGTACGGCGCAATCCCGTCATCGTCCCTCCGCCGGCGCCGAGCCTGCCCGCCTGGATGGGCCGGGCGCCGCTATGGCATCCGTTGCCGCCACCGGTCGAGCCCGCACTGCCGCGGCCGCTGGCGCCGAGCCGTCCCGACGATGTCGGGCTCGGGCCGGTACCGGAGCTGCGCTCGCCGCTCGATGCCGGCAACGACCCTGTGGAACGGCGCACGGGCGCACGCGCCGACGCGTTCCGCCGTGGGCGACTGGTGCATGCGCTGCTACAGCATCTGCCGGGCCTCGACCCCAGCAATCGCGATGCGGCGGCCAGGCGCTTCCTGCTTGCCGGGCCGGATGGGTTGCCACCCGACGAGGCCGGGCACCTTGCCACCCAGATCATGGCGTTGCTGTCCGATCCGGCGCTCGCACCCCTGTTCGAGCCCGACGCCCTGGCCGAGCAGCCGGTCTCGGGCCTGGTCGACGGCATCGTCATCAGCGGGCAGATCGACCGGCTGCGCGTCCTGGCCGACGAGATCCTGCTATGCGACTTCAAGACCAACCGCCGCACCCCGGCACGCCCCGAGGAGGTGCCGGTTCCATATCTCCGTCAGATGGCCGCGTATCGGGCTTTGCTGGCAGCACTGTATCCGGGCCGGCCGATCCGCTGCGCGCTGGTCTGGACCCAGGAGGCGGCGATCATGCACCTGCCGGACGCGGTATTGCTGCCACATGCGCCGGGCACATATCGGACGAGAGCCGAGGATGCGCGCGCGAGCCCGGGTGTGGCTTGACCGCCCGCGCCGTCCTGCCCATCTCGGGACTGAGTTTGATCGTGCCCGCACGGAGTCGCTGCGGACCGACTGTCCATTTCAGGAGAGCGTGATGAGCGAGAACACGGTGGCCGTGACCGACGAGACCTTCGATGCCGACGTGCTGAAGGCCAAGGGTGTCGTGCTGGTCGATTTCTGGGCGGAGTGGTGCGGTCCCTGCAAGATGATCGCACCGGCACTCGAGGAGATCGGCGCCGAGTTCAAGGACCAGCTTATCGTCGCAAAGGTGGACATCGACTCCAACCCGCTGACCCCGAACGCCTACGCCGTTCGCGGCATACCGACGATGATCATGTTCAGGGACGGCAAGCCGGCGGCGACCAAGGTCGGTGCGATGCCGAAGAGCCAGCTCAAGGAATGGGTCCGCCAGAACCTGGCAGCCACCGCAGCGGCCTGATCGATCGTACCCCGGCTACCAGAAGGCCGGGATTGCCTTGAACTGATGCCAGGCGGCGGGGAGCTCGATAAGGGCCTCCTGCCGCCGTTCGTTTGCCCAGGCTTCGATCACCAGTCTGCCGGGCTGATCGGGCAGGCGATGCACCAGTTCGACAGCTGCGATCGCATCGTTCAGGCGGCCGAGATCTTCCTGCAGGACTGAAAGAGCCTGCCGATAGGGTTTGGTGTTGCCGCGTCCATGCAGCGACTCCAGCATCTCGATCCCGTATCGCAGCGATTTCAGCGCCTTGCGCAAGCCATGCCGCTCCTCGTCATCTTGTTCCTCGAGCCCCGTCGCGCGCTTGCTTACGGATTTGGCCAGCCGGTCCAGCAGCGGCCCGGCCTCGTCGGCAATCAACTGTCTCGCTGCCTTGCGTGGAGAGAACGCGACCCGGTCGCCGCTCCAGCTTCCGAGGTCCTGCAGCATCGCATCGGTCTGCGGGGCTTCCAGCAGCGCCCGCACGGCAACATGCCCAAGCTCACGTTCGTGCTGGGCCGGTGCCACCAGTGCGCCCAGCGCCTCGGCTTGATCCGGGATCACGGCCATGACTGCCGGCACCGTTTCCAGCACGAACACGTCCCAGTCCCGGGCGGCGCCGAGAGTGCGCCCGAGCGCACGCAACGCATCGTTGAAGCCGTCGCGGGCCGAGGGGTTCAGGTGCCGCCGGAACAGCTTCAACGCGGATCGCAGACGGCGGAGTGCTACCCGCGCTTGATGGATGGCCTCGGGATCGCCGGCGAAGGCCCCGGCGCGATGCGCTTCCAGATGCTCGAGCCCTTCGCCGATTACCAGCCGCAGGCTGTTCGACACTGTGTCCCCACTGAAGAGGGGCGGTGGCTCGGCTTTGCGCAACGGATCACCCGATCTGGATTGTGGTCGTCGGACGGAGGGCACCGGACCCTGCCGGGAAGACATCATCCGCGGATTGAGGCTACAGCAAATTCAGCCAGCCGGACGAGCGACCCTGAAACATCACGCAGCTCGCGTCATGGCGTTCCCGCCCGATCCTCAGTCCGGCTTCATCGCCGCCAACTCGTTGCCGCTCGGGTCACGGAAGTGAAAGCGACGGCCACCGGGAAACGCGAAGATCGGCTTGGTGATCAGACCGCCGGCATCGGTCACCGCAGCCAGTGCGCGATCGATATCCGGAACGTCGATTACCGGTAGGGGCGCTTGGGTGGCCTCGCCGGCGTCGGCCTGAAGCCCGACATCGACGTCCCCGGTCAGGGTGCAGGCATAGGACGGGCCGAACGACGTCATGTTCCAGCCGAACACCCTGGCATAGAAGGCCCTGCCGGCAGCAAGGTCCTGGGTCGGCAGTTCGACGAAGCAGGGACGAGGCGGCTTGTTTGCGTCCATGATGCTCTCCCGAAGACGAAGGCGCGGCGGCTTGGCATATCCAGCTGATCACCGATCCGGCTCGCCGTCACTCGGCGGAATCACGTCGGTCGGGCCGGGACGATGCTACCGGGCGTCCTGCCAGGTTGCCGGCACGGCACCCGTCCTGAACAGCGCGCGCCGCACGCGCGGATCGCACAAAGCTGCCAGTTCCGCCTCGTGCTCGTAGCCGGGCATCAGCGCGTCCAGCAGCGGATCGCGGGAGGCAGCCGGATGGAAGTAGATCTCGCTGAACCCCTCGGGCAGGCGTCCCGCCAGCGTGATGAGGCGATCGGTCGTCATGTGGCCGCTCCAGGCCAGCCCGAAACATGCATCGTTGGTGGTCATGCCGGCACGGCGCAGCTGCGCCCGCAGCACCCGTGTCCAGGCGCGCAGGGCGCGGGCACCGATCGTATCCGGCTCGCCGACCGGCACGGGCGGCTCGATCGGCACCCGGATCGACTTCAGCCCATGACGCAGGCCGGCGCGCACCATCATCGCGCCCACGGTCGGATGCAGGTGCATGTGCTTGTGCGCATTGGCATGGTCGAGCGCCAGGCCGGTCCGGGCGAAGGCGTCGAACTGCGCCTGGACCTCGCATGCGAGCTGACGGCGGATATCGGGCCGGAAAAAATACCGGAGGCCGAGCTTGATCTGGTCGGACGGGAACCGGCCTTGCCGGTCAACCAGAAGCGGGATCTCGACAGGATCGAGAACGGCTGGACCCTCGATGACGACCAGATGAAGGCCGACCTTCAGATCCGGCATGCGCCTGGCGCGTTCGACTGCGTCCGCGACGGCGGCACCGGCGACCATCAGGCTCGCCGTGGTCAGGATGCCGTCGCGATGCGCCCGCTCGATGCCCTCGTTGACGCTTGGTGACAGCCCGAAATCATCGGCCGAGATCAGGAGCTGGCGCATCGGAGTGCCGGGGCGCTATGGCCCCGGCGTTACCGATCAGGCTGCGTGGCGGTCCTTGAGGAACTGGAAGAACTCCACTCCCTCACGCAGGCGACGCTTCATCATCTGCGGACTGCGCACCATCTCACCGACGATCGAAGCGATCTTTGGGGCCCGGAAATAGAACTTCCGGTAGAAGGTCTCGACGCTCTCGAAGATCTCGGTATGCGACAGATGCGGGTAGTGCAGCGGCGCCATCTGCACGCCGTTCTCGTCGATCAGCTCGGCATGGCTCTCGTCCAGCCAGCCATTCTCGGTCGCCTGCTTGTGCAGGAAGGTGCCGGGATAGGGAGCGGCCAGGCTGACCTGCATGGTGTGCGGGTTGATCTCCTTGGCGAAGGTGATCGTCTCCTGGATGGTCTCCTTGGTCTCGCCGGGAAGGCCCAGGATGAAGGTCCCGTGGATCTTGATGCCGAGCTCGTGGCAATCCTTGGTGAACTGCCGGGCGACCTCGATCCTGAGGCCCTTCTTGATGTTGTGAAGGATCTGCTGGTTGCCGCTCTCGTAGCCGACCAGCAACAGGCGCAGCCCGTTATCCTTCAGCACCTTCAGGGTCGAGCGCGGCACGTTCGCCTTCGCGTTGCAGGACCAGGTGACCCCCAGCTTGCCGAGTTCCTTGGCGATCAGTTCCGCCCGCGGCAGGTCGTCGGTGAAGGTATCGTCGTCGAAGAAGAATTCCTTCACCTGCGGGAAATACTTCATCGCCAGACGGATTTCCTCGGCGACATGGCCGGGGGTACGGGTGCGATAGACGTGCCCGCCGACGGTCTGCGGCCAGAGGCAGAAGGTGCAGCGCGATTTGCAGCCGCGACCGGTGTAGATCGAGATGTACGGGTGCATCAGGTACCCGATGAAGTAGTCCTCGATGTGCAGGTCGCGCTTGTAGACCTCCGTCACGAACGGCAGCGAGTCCATGTCGTGGATCATCTCGCGATCCCGGTTATGGACGATCACGCCATCGTTATTGCGCCAGCTGATCCCGTCGACGCTCTTGAGGTCGCGGCCCTCGGCGATCTCCTTGACGGTGAAATCGAACTCGTTGCGGGCGACCCAGTCGATCGGCAGGCCCTTGAGCAGGCTCTCCTCGGGCTGGACCGCGACCTTGGCGCCGACCATGCCGATCTTCAGGCTCGGCTTGGCGTCCTTCAGCATCTGCGCGACCTTCACGTCCGATGCGAAGGACGGGGTCGAGGTGTGCAGCACCACCATGTCGCGGTCGGCGATGTCGGCTAGCACCGGCTCCATGCCCAGGCGGGCCGGCGGTGCATCGATCAGGCGGCTATCCGGGATCAGCGCCGCCGGCTGGGCCAGCCAGGTCGGATACCAGAACGACTTGATCTCGCGCTTGGCCTGGTAGCGCGAACCGGCGCCACCATCGAAGCCATCGAACGAGGGAGGCTGAAGGAACAAGGTCTTCATCATCGGGAGAGGCGTCCTCGGATCGAGCAAAAAGCCGATATGGGGTCGAACGGGCAGCCGGGCTCAATACGCCTGGCCGTGGTGTACGTCATCATAATCCTGCACGCCAAGATCGTCGTCAGTCGCCGGCATCGATCACGGGTGCCAGGGCCGGTGCCATCCGGGAATGGACGGTCGTCACGACCGCCTGGTCCGGAAGACGCATGGTTTGGCCGCGCCATGCTACGCGGCGCCCGGTAAAGCTTCCGAGCATGACTACCGCCGACAGCCAGTCACGCACCGGCAGCAGCATGATCGGCAGCGTCGCTGCCTGACCAAGTGCCCGATCGATCAGCGCCGCAGACAGGAAGCGGACCATCCAGACGAAGGCAAGCGCCAGCCAGGCCGACACCGATTCCGGCAGTAGCACGACTGCGAGCGTAGCCCAGAACAGCGGCAACTGGATCGCAGAAAGCGCATATCCCAGCGGCTCGACACTGCGGACGGTGCGACCCCAGCGCAGTTCGTGCGCGAACAGGTCGCTGAAACCGACCTCGGCGGTCGTGGTCATGGTCATGGCGTTGGCGATCGCGATCGACTGGCCGTTCGCACGCACCAGCTGCCCGAGCGCCGAATCGTCCGCGATGTGGGGCGACAATGCAGGCAGGCCGCCGATCGCCTCCAGGGTGTACCGATCCAGTGCCATCGTGGATCCCAGGCAATCCTGGCGGCCAAGCAGGCGCGACATCAGGACGCCAGGCAGGAAACTATGGTTGATCTGCCCGGCCGCCAGCCTGCGTGCCAGGGTGGGGCTGGCCGTTCGCCCCCCGTACAGCGTGGTCACCAATCCGACGCCCGGCTCCGCCAACGCCGCGACGACATGGCGCAGGTAGCTGGGCCCGGCATGGATGTCCGAGTCCGATATCACCAGCACATCATGGCGGGCACTTGGCAGCATATTGATGAGGTTGGCGACCTTATAATTGTCGCCATGTGGCGTCGGATCGACCACCAGTCTGAGGTCGAGCAGGGGGAAGCGCGCCTGCAGCCGGCGCACGACCGGGATTGCCGAGTCGCCGCGGCTTTGCACGCCGAACACGATCTGCATATCCGGGTAGTCCTGCAGGCAGAAGCTGGCGAGCGCGTCCTCGAGAAGCGGCTCGTCGCCGCAAAGCGGTTTCAGGACTGTGACCGCAGGCAACGGCGTTAGGCGAGCCGGCACGGCGACGGAGCCGCGCCGGTTCGTGCCGAAGCGATGAAGCAGCACGGCGCCCACAGCTGCCTGCACGCAGCCGAGTGCAGCCACGAAATCGGCAGCGACACTCATGACGGCAAGCGGATTATGCTGAAGCATCATGGGGGTGGCTGGTGCCCTTGGCCGGCAGTCGGCGTTCAATGTTCGAGGTCGGTCAGCCCTCCGAGAAGGCCTGGGTCTTCTTCTTCAGGCTGTCTATCAGCGGAGTCGCATCACCGGTGCTGAAGCTGGATCCAAAGTCGGCACGCTGAACCGCAACCTGGCTGATGTTACCGTTCAGTAGCACGTCCACCACCTGCCAACCCCCAGGACCTTGACGCATCACGTAATTGACATCGGTGGTGGAGCCACTGGGCGACACGATACTCGTATGCACGATCTGGTCGCCGGCAATCGGCGAAGCGGTCGGGGTCGGGTCAACCTTGAAGACATCCGTCGAACCGGCGGCGAAGTTCGAGACGTAGCGTGCCACGGTGAACTGGCGGAACTGCTCCAGAAGCTGCTGCTTCTGCGTGTCCGGCAGGCTGCGGTAGCGCAGACCGAGCGAGTTCTGCAGCACGGTCTGTAGGTTAAAGACCTGGTCGACAACCGGCGCCAGGAGCTGCGCACGCTGCGAGAAAGCGGCTGTGGACCGCTCGGTCTGGGTAAGACGCGCATACAGCGCCGTGACCGAAGCGACGGGCGAGCCGGGCTGGGAGGAAGCTCCAGAGCCGGCCTGCGTCGCCTGTGCGAGACTGCCGGACGAAAGGGTAGCCGTGCCTAGGAGTGCCAGGCACAGCCCTAATATGAGCTTGGATGAACGCATGCGTTTCACGATGTCGGTGCGATACGGCTCAACGGCAAGTCCCCGGCCAACGCATCCCTGCCAACGTCCGGCACACCGAGGGCCTGGAGTGCGGTCTGGACGATGTGGCTGGCGGACAATCCGGCGTGGATGATCTGTGCGGCGGGGGTATCGTGGTCGATGAAGCGGTCCGGCAGTGTCAGCGGCCGGACCTTGACGTGGTCGAGCAGGCCGGTGAGCGCCAGGTGGTGCATCACGATCGACCCGAAGCCGCCGGCAGCCCCTTCCTCGATGGTGATCAGCACCGCGTGGTTGCGGGCCAGCTGCTCGATCAGCGCGGTGTCGATCGGCTTGGCGAAGCGCGCATCCACCACCGTCGGCGGCAGCCCGCGTGCGGCCAGCTCGTCCGCGGCCTTGAGCGTCTCGCCGAGGCGCGAGCCCAGGCTGAGCAGCGCGATGCCGCCCTGCTCGCGGCCCTGCTGGCGTCCGGCCTCGCGCACGATGCGCCCACGCCCGATCTCCAGGAGGCTGCCGCGTGCCGGCAGCGCCTGCAGCCCGAGCCCGTTGCCGCGCGGGTAGCGCAGCGCGATCGGACCGGCATCGAATGCCGCCGCCGTCGCGGTCATGTGCAGCAGCTCGATCTCGTCGGACGGCGCCATGATGGTCATGCCCGGCAGGCAGCCGAGATAGTTCAGGTCGAACGCACCGGCGTGCGTGGCGCCGTCAGCGCCGACCAGCCCGGCCCGGTCGATCGCGAACCGAACCGGCAGGTTCTGCAGCACCACGTCGTGCACCACCTGGTCGTAGGCGCGCTGCAGGAAGGTCGAGTAGATCGCCACGAACGGACGCAGGCCCTCGGTCGCCATGCCGGCGGCAAAGGTCACCGCATGCTGCTCGGCGATGCCGACATCGAAGAACCGGTCCGGATAGGCCTTGGCGAATGCGTCCAGCCCGGTGCCGGACGGCATCGCGGCGGTGATCGCCACGATGCTCTCGTCGTCGCCGGCGCACGCGGTCAGCTCGCGGCCGAACACCGCGGTGAAGGTCGGCGGCCCCGGCGGCGTCTTGGCCTGCTCGCCGGTGACCACGTTGAACTTGGCGACCGCGTGATACTTGTCGCCGGACGCCTCGGCGGGCGCGTAGCCGCGACCCTTCTGGGTGATCACGTGCAGCAGCACCGGGCCGGCCTCGTCGGCATCGCGCAGGTTGCGCAGCACCGGCATCAGGTGGTCGAGGTTATGGCCGTCGATCGGGCCGATATAGTAGAAGCCCAGCTCCTCGAACAACGTGCCGCCGGTCAGCAGGCCACGCGCATACTCGTCCGCCCGCTTGGCGGTGCGCTCGATGCCGCTGGGCAGCCGCCTGGCCACCTTGCCGGCGAGGTCGCGCAGGCTGAGGAACTTCTGGCTCGACATCAGCCGCGACAGGTAGGCCGACATCGCGCCGACCGGCGGGGCGATCGACATCTCGTTGTCGTTCAGCACCACGATCAGCCGGGCCTTGGACGAGCCGGCATTGTTCATCGCCTCGTAGGCCATGCCGGCCGAGATGGCGCCGTCGCCGATCACCGCGATCACATGGCGGTCGCGCACCGTGGCGCGGCCCTGGCTCTCCAGGATGTCGTGCGCCACCGCCATGCCGAGGCCGGCCGAGATCGAGGTCGACGAGTGCGCCGCACCGAACGGGTCGTAGGCGCTCTCGGAGCGCCGGGTGAAGCCGGACAGGCCGCCGGGCTGGCGCAGGGTGCGGATGCGCTCGCGCCGCTCGGTCAGGATCTTGTGCGGATAGGTCTGGTGGCCGACATCCCAGATCAGCCGGTCGTCGGGGGTGTCGAACACCGCATGCAGCGCCACCGTCAGCTCGACCACGCCGAGCGAGGCGCCCAGGTGCCCGCCGGTGGTCGACACCGTGTCCAGCGTCTCCCCACGCAGCTCGTCCGCCACCTGCCGCAACTGCTCGATCGACAGGTTGCGCAGGTCGCGCGGTGACCGAACACGGTCGAGGAGGGGGTATTTCGAAGGCGTCACGCCCGGGGAGTCCAACTCGTCCATGTCCACCGATGTGTCCATTCGCGCCGGCTGCGTCGGGTTGGTCTTCGCCCCGCGATCCGGTCTGGTTACAAGCACCCACCCCATCGTCTGGTCCTGGGTCTGCTCTGTGCAGCACTCCTTAGAGCCAACATGATGGGTTCGACAGGGGCATCGATGCACCTGTGGCAGAAATACCATGGGTGGCGGGGCCATGAGATTGCTGCAGCAACCACTTTTGTCGTATAGGTATCGATCTATTCAATTCATTCACGTCACCAGAGCTGTCTTCCGTCCTGTTCTCGTACCCGTGATTGTTGGAGCTTCCGACCCATCTCCATCATTCTCCAGTGTGTCCATGATGGATGCGCTGGCAACGAGGCCGTTCCCACGACCAGCAGATGACCCGGCTCGCGAGCCGGAGCTTTAGGAGAACACGTTCGCATGGCCGTTCCGATCATGCAGGCTGTCCGAGTCGGCGCCTACGTCGTCAAGCAGCACCTCAAGCGCCGCCAGCGTTATCCGCTGGTGTTGATGCTCGAGCCGTTGTTCCGCTGCAATCTGGCATGCGCCGGCTGCGGCAAGATCGACTATCCGGCGCCGATCCTGAACCAACGCCTGACAGTGCAGGAGTGCCTGGACGCCGATACCGAGTGCGGCGCTCCGGTGATCGCGGTCGCCGGTGGCGAGCCGCTGCTGCACAAGGAGATGCCGGAGATCATCGAGAAGCTCCTGGCACGCCGGAAGTATGTCTATCTCTGCACCAATGCGTTGCTGCTCGAGAAGAAGCTCGACGATTACAAGCCCAACCCGTTCTTTTCCTGGGACGTGCATCTGGACGGCGACCAGGAGACGCATGACGCCTCCGTCTGCCAGGACGGGGTCTATGACCGGGCGGTCGCGGCGATCCGCAAGGCCAAGGAGCGTGGCTTCCGCGTCTCGATCAACTGCACCGTGTTCGACGGCGCCAAGCCGGAGCGGCTGGCGAAATTCTTCGACGATGTGATGGCCATGGGCGTGGACGGCATCATGACCGCGCCGGGCTATGCCTACGAGCGCGCACCGGACCAGGCCCACTTCCTGAACCGCCAGAAGACCAAGCAGCTGTTCCGCGACGTGTTCCGTCTCGGCAAGGGCAAGAAGTGGCGCTTCACCCAGTCGCCGCTGTTCCTGAACTTCCTGGCCGGTAACGAGACCTATCACTGCACCCCGTGGGGCAAGCCGCTCCGCAACGTGTTCGGCTGGCAGAAGCCCTGCTACCTGCTGGGCGAGGGCTATGCCGCGACCTTCAAGGAGCTGATGGAAGACACGGCCTGGGAGCAGTACGGCACCGGCAACTACGAGAAGTGCGCCGACTGCATGGTGCATTCCGGCTACGAGTCGTCAGCAGTGATCGATGCGGTGAAGCGGCCGCTGCACATCCTGAAGGTGGCGCTCCGCGGGCCGCAGACCGAAGGCGAGATGGCGCCCGAGATCTCGCTCGAGAACCAGCGCCCGGCGACCTACAACTACACCGAGCACGTCGACTCCCGGATGAAGGAAATCGCTGCGAAGAAGGCCGCAACCCGCAAGGTCGTGGTCAACGAGCCGGCCGAGTAAAGCGATCTCCGGGGGCTATTTTGCCCCCGGGGGCCATCCGGCGTCTCGTTATTTGGCAGCCTGGACGCCGCTCACCTGGGCGACGATGTCGGTCAGGGTCGGCACATAGCCATCGCCATGTCCCATCCCGACCGCCAGCGCGAAGCTGTTGCGCACCGCGGCGCTGACCGGGTTCGGGGTCGCCGAGGTTCCGGCGAAGCTCGCAAGGTAAGTCAGGTCCTTGAGCGCGTTCGACAGCGTGAACTTGTGCGCTTCCGGATTGCCACCGACCACGTATTCGAAGAACGTCTGGAAGAACAGGCAGTCCATCCTGCCGCCGCGGATGACGTCGTGGAACACCTGTGAGCTGACCCCGGCCTTTGCGCCGAGTGCCAGCGCTTCGGCGTAGAGCGACGCGTAGCCGAGAGAGACGAAGTTGTTCAGCAACTTCATCATGTGCGCGGTCCCGGTCGGCCCGGTCTCGACGATCCTGCCGGCGAAGGCCTCAAGCACCGGCCTCGCCCGGGCGACGTCCGCAGGATCCCCGCCCACCATCACGTCCAGCGTGCCGGCCCAGGCCTCCTTGGGGGTGCGGCTGAGTGGCGCGTCGATCAGGGTGATGCCGGCAGGCTTCAGGCTCTCGGCCAGGGCGGTGGTCACCGCCGGCTCGGAGGTCGAGCAGTCGATCACCAGCAGGGGCTTGCCCGCGGCTTCCAGCCCATCCGGACCCTGCACCAGTGCACGGACCTGCGGGCTGCCGGTGACGCACAGCACGACGATGTCGCTGGCCTCGCCGAGGGCGCGGGCGGAGGTGGCCTCGGTCGCCCCGCGTGCCAGCAGGTCCTCGACCGCATCGCGCTTGCGGTGCCCGAGCACGGTCAGGCCGAACCCCTTTTCGAGCAGGTTCTTGGCCATGCCGTGGCCCATCAGGCCGACGCCGGCGAAGCCGATTGTCTGTGTCATGCGACTTGTTCTCCGATTCGGCCGCAGCCGGTTGGTTCAGGTGCTCTCGCGGATCGCCAGATGGCAGCCTACATCCACGCGGTCCGGTCCGGACGAGGTTCCCGCAACGCGGGCAAGCAGCTTGCGTGCCGCCGTCTCGCCGATCAGGCAGCGCGGTGAAACGATGGTTGTCAGCGACGGGCGGGTGAGGGCGCTGATGCCGAGCCCGTTGAAGCCGGCGATCGCGATCCGCCCGGGTACGGCGATACCGGCATGCGCCGCTCGCAGCAGCGCCCCGACCGCCAGGTCGTCATTGGCAAAGAACAGCGCATCGAGCTCCGGTGCCTGCGCCATGACCGCCAGCAACTGGTCGCCGCCGATCTCGGGACTGGAGCCGCCGGCAAAGGTGAAGGGGGGGCGGCGCTCCAGCCCGGCTGCGGCCAGCGCCCGGTCGAGCCCGCGGAAACGCTGCATCGCCCGATAATCACCGTCGAGCCAGCCGCCGACAAAGCCGATCCGCCTGTAGCCCCGGGCGATCAGGTGTTCCCCCATCATCGTGCCGGCCCTGGAATGCGACAAGCCGACATTCATGTCGATTGGCCGGGTGCCCAGCTCCATGATTTCCACCACGGGCCGGCCGCAACCGCGCAGCAGCGCGCGTGTGCGTTCGGCGTGGCGCAGACCCGCGACGATGATACCGGCCGGAGACCAGCCGAGCAGGGTGGAGACAAGCGCCGTCTCGCGTTCGAGATCATACTGGGTGTTGCCCAGCAGCAGCTGGTACCCTTCCGCCTCCAGTATGGCCTGGATGCCCTCGATCACCTCGATGAAGACCGCGTTCGACAGCGACGGCACGATGACCGGAATGATGCGGCTCTCCGCCGAGGCGAGGGCGCCGGCGAACCGGTTCGGGACGTAGCCCAGCTCGGCGACCGCCACGTCGATCAGCGCCCGGAGCGACGGGGATACGCTGTCCGGTGAATTGATCGCACGCGAAACAGTGATCGGGGCCACGCCGGCCCGTTCGGCCACGTCTTTCAGGGTCACTGCGCTGGTGCGGACGCGGCGGCGCAAGGGGATTGGCGGGTTCATGTCCGCCAATCCTACAAGCGCACGCGCCCGGCCGCCACCGCTGGTATGCGACGGTGATTAATTGAATGGTTGCGCTACCATTCGCGGCGTGATTATGGTTGCCCCGAAGGATGCCGGTGTTTGTCGTGAATACGCGACGGGCGAGAAGCAAGCCGCACACAGGAAGATCTCTAGGAGCACCGCGCAATGTCGCGACAGTCGAGCGAGCGTGGGCAGGCCGTGACCGGTCATTACCGGGCGAGCGATATCACCAAGAGCTATGGCAGCGTTTCGGTTCTGCGCGGGATCAGCGTGTCGCTCGAACCCGGTCGTATCCATACGATGATGGGCGAGAACGGCGCCGGCAAATCCACCCTGTTCAAGGTGATGTCGGGGATCGTGCGTCCGAATACCGGCAGGCTCACGCTCGACGATCGGTCGATCGCCTTCGCGTCGCCGCACGAGGCGCATGCGCACGGGATTTACCTGGTGCCCCAGGAGCCGGCGCTGATGCCGGAGCTCAGCGTCGCCGAAACCATGTTCGTTGGCCAGCTGCCGACCACGGGCAAGCTGGTGCGGCGCGTCGACTGGACCACGATGAAGATGCGGGCCCGGGCCGCGCTGGATACGTTGGGGCTCGACATCGCCGTGGATGCGCCCGCCCGGCTGCTGTCGATCGCCCAGCAGCAACAGGTGGAGTGCGCGAAGGCACTGCTGCGCGGCTGCCGGGTGATCCTGTTCGACGAACCGACCTCGCCGCTGACCACGCACGAGGTGCAGCATCTGTTCGCGACGATGCGTCGGTTGCGCGACGAAGGCTACACGCTCGCCTTCATCAGCCACCGCATGGACGAGGTTCTGGAGATATCCGACGATATCAGCGTGCTGCGCGACGGAGTTCTGGTCGACAGCGTTCGGCACGAGCAGTTCGACCGCACCAGGTTGCTGTCGCAGATGGTCGGCCGTGAAATGCGCACGATCCCCCGTCGCTCGTGGTCGTGTGCCACCGACCAGCCAGCCCTGACGGTCTCGAACCTGGGCCGGGCCGGAACTTTCAGCGACGTCAGCTTCACCCTGCATCGTGGCGAAATTCTGGGTCTGGCCGGACTTGTCGGCGCCGGGCGGACCGAGATCGCCGAAGCGATCTTTGCGTTGCGCCCGCACGATTCCGGTACCGTAACGCTGAACGGCGAGATGATTTCCGACCTTCCGACCGACGAGATCATCCGCAAGGGTCTGGTGTATGCACCGGAGGATCGCGCACGCCATGGCGCGATCCTGCAGATGACCATCGCCGAGAACGTCACGTCCGGCCTGATCGAGCGGGTGCGTCACCGCTTGGGCCTGATGGATCGAGCCGACGAGGACAGGATCGGCGCCGATACGGTGCAGCGTTATCGCGTACGCTGTGCCGGCACGGACCAGACCCTGCGTCAGCTTTCCGGTGGTAACCAGCAGAAGGTCGTGTTCGGGAAATGGATGGGCCTGTCGCCGACGGTGGCGATCCTCGACGAACCGACCCGCGGCGTCGATGTCGGCGCCAAGGAAGAGATCTACGAACTCATCGAGTCCCTGGCGAAGGACGGCATCGCGATCCTGGTCATATCGTCCGAGATGGAGGAACTGGTGCGTCTCTGCGACCGGATCGTTTCGGTCTATGAGGGCCGCATCGTCGCCGAGTTGAGTGGTGATGCGATCACGCCCGAGCGCGTCGCACGCTCCTATCTCAGTCACGCGGGCGATGTGCAGGACATCGCCGCATGAACGCCCCGCTTCTATCCCAATCGGTAACGCAACCGGGGGCGTTGCAAGGCGTGCCCGTTGTCCAGCGCTCCCGGGTTGCCGCCAGCGCGGGGCGCGATGTTCGCTCGATCGCACTCGCTGCCGTGACGATCGCGACCGTGCTGCTGGTCGGCGCGTTCAACCACGGGTTCATGTCGCTGCAAAACCTGCACTTCATGCTGCTGAACTGCGTCGTTCTGTCCTTGTTGGCACTGGGCCAGACCCTGGTCATCGCCACCCGCGGCATCGACCTCTCCGTGGCGCCGGTACTCGGACTTACCGCCATGGTGACCGGGCTCATGGCGCAGGGCGGCGGATTGCCGCTTGCCGGCGCGTTCGGCATTGCTCTTGCGATCGGGCTGGTGCTGGGCACCATCAACGGCCTTCTGGTCGCGAAGCTCGCAATCCCGCCGATCATCACCACGCTCGGCACCTACAGCCTCTATAGCGGCCTGATTTTCCTGTATTCGAACGGGACCCAGGTCGACTCCGTGCCGCACGCCTATGCCACGCTCGGCAACGGCGTCGTTTCCGACGTGCTGCCATTGCCGATCCCGGTGCTGGTGCTGGCTGTCGTGTTGCTGCTGGTCTGGTTCGTCCTCGGCCATACCAGGTTCGGACGCGCTATCCTGGCGATCGGCAACAACCAGGCCGCGGCCTACAATGCCGGTATTCCGGTCACCGCGACCCAAGTCGGCGCCTATACGGCGTCCGGTGTTCTGGCAGCCCTCGCCGGCCTGATGTTCCTGTCCTACACCGGCTCCGCCACCGTCACGACCGGCACCGGCGATCATATGGAACTGCAATCCATCGCCGTTGCGCTGATCGGCGGTACCGCCATCGCCGGAGGCCGCGGCAATGCGCTCGGTGCCGTTCTCGGTGCCCTGTTCCTGAGCGTGATCCTGACTGCCCTGGTCTTCGTTCATGTTCCGCCGATCTGGTACTCGGCGGGGGAAGGGCTGATGATTCTCGTCGCGGTCACCGCCGGCGCCAAGAGGGTTGCACGATGACCGGCGCCAACGAGGTTACCGCCGCGCGCGGCAAGACCAGCCGCTTCCCGCTCGGCACCTGGGAACGATCCCTGCTGTTGCTGCTGCTGTTCCTGACAGTCGGACTGATTGCGGGCGTGCCTGGGTTCTATCCGGGTTTTGCCGGCTTCCTGGCGCTGTCCGAGAACTTCCTGCCCTTCGGTCTGGTGGCGCTCGGCCTCACCACCGTCATCCTGACCGGGGGCATTGACCTGTCGGTCGGCGCGACCGCCGGCCTCTCGGCAATCGTCATGGCCGAGCTATGGAGCGGGCTGCACATCTCGATCTGGCTGGCGGCTCTCGTGGGCGTCATCGCCGGCGGACTGCTCGGCCTAGTCAACGGCCTGATCATCACCCGCCTGCGGACGGAGCCGCTGATCGCCACCCTGGCGACCAGCTTCATCTACGGCAGCATCGCCACGGCGCTCGCCGGCGACACGCCGCCCTCCGGTTTCCCGGACAGCTTCAACCGCCTCGGCACCGGCGCCTTCGGCGACATCGTGCCGTTCCAGATCCTGCTGTTCGCGGTTGCAGCGTTGCTGTTCTCGCTGCTGATCTCGCGCTCTATCTTCGGCCGGAAGATCATCATGATCGGGTACAACGTGGAGGCCGCACGATATTCCGGCATCCGCGTGGACCGCATCGTGACGTCCGCCTATGTCATCAGCGGCGTGATGGCCGGCCTCGCCGGCATCGTGCTGGCTGCCTACTACAGCGCGGTTCGTCCCGACATGGGCGACCTGCTGCTGCTCAGCACCATCACCATCGTCGTGCTCGGCGGCGTCAGCATCTTCGGTGGCGACGGGACCATCTCGGGCGTGGTCATCGCCGTTCTGCTGCTCGGCGTCCTGCGCCAGGGCATGCTGATCGCCGGCTTCTCCGACATGGTCACCACCATGCTCACCGGCGCGATCCTGCTGGCCGCGATCGCCATCAAGAACGTGTTTGCCGGGCGCGGCGGCTTTCTCCCGATGCTGCTTGCCCGGTTCCGGCCGGGCACGGTCTCGTCAAACTGACTCAACCATAAACAAACAATGGAAACGGATATCAACATCATGGCTCATACAGAACGTCGGACGTCCACGCTCCGTGCAGCTCTCGCGGCACTGCCGCTGATGCTCGCGGCCGGGCTCACCGCCCAGGCCGCCGACATCGACACCTCGAAGCGCATCAAGGTCGCGATGGTGCCGAAGCTGGTCGGGCTATCGGTGTTCAAGGCGAACCAGCAGGGTGCTGAAACTGCCGCAAAGGCACTCAATATCGACTTCCTGTACACCGGTCCGGTCACCGCCTCGGCGCAGGGCCAGGTCGACGTGTTCAACAGCCTGATCGCCCGTCGCTTCAACGCCATCACCACCACGTCGAACAACCCGACCCAGCTGGCACCGGCACTGCGCCGCGCGCGCAAGCAGGGCATCAAAGTCGTCTCCTACGACAGCGACGTTGCGGCCGATGCCCGCGACTTCTTTATCCAGAACACCGACTATGCCGCCTTCGGCAAGGCGCTGGTCGAATCGGTCGCGAAATATGCAGGGCCGACCGCGAAGGTGGCCATCCTGTCCTCGACGCCCGATGCCACGATCCAGAACGAATGGATCAACGCGCTCAAGAAATACATGACCGCGACCTACCCCAAGATGCAGATTGTCACCACCCAATATGGCCAGTCGAGCCCGTCGCAATCCCTGACGGCCGGCCTGAACATTCTGCAGGCCAACGCCGATGTGACAGGCATCATCGCCCCGGACGGCGCCGCCGAGGTGGGTGCCGCGGCCGCGGTCGAGAAACTGGGCCGCACCGGCAAGGTGTTCGTGACTGGCTGCAGCGATCCGAACGCGATCCGTCAGTACGTGAAGTCCGGGATCATCAAGGAAAGCCCGTTGTGGGATGAGGTCAAGGAAGGCGAACTGGTCATGTATGTTGCCCGCCTGGCCGTCAACAACGCGATCCAGCGCAACGGCGACTTCACCGCCGGCGATCTCGGCTCGTTCACGGCAAAGGATGGCGTCATCGTGTTTAGCGAACCGCTGATCTTCAATGCCGCAAATATCGATCAGTATCAGTTCTGAAAAATCGGAGATTTGAGAGCATGAAGCGCATTCTGTTTACCGGCGGCAGCGGCAAGGCCGGTCGTCATGTGGTTGAGTACCTGATCGACCAGGGCTACGAGGTGTTGAATATCGACACCAAGCCGCTGAACCACCCGAAGGTGCGGACACTGATCGCCGACATTACCGATGCCGGTCAAGTCTTCAACGCGTTCTCGGCCTACACCGGCCTGCACGAGTTCGACCTGGACCTGAGCCCGCCGCATATCGACGCGGTGGTGCACTTCGCCGCCATCCCGCGGATCATGATCGTGCCGGACAACGAGGTCTATCGCGTCAACGTGATGGGCACCTACAACGTGCTCGACGCGGCCACCAAGCTCGGCATCAAGAAGGTGATTATCGCGTCCAGCGAAACCACCTACGGCATCGTGTTCGCGCACGGCCATCGCGATCCGGAATATTTTCCGCTCGACGAGGATTACCCCGTCAAGCCGATGGACAGCTACGCCACGTCCAAGATCTGCAACGAGCGCACCGCGGAGGCGTTCGCGCTGCGTACCAGAACCGACATCTATGCGCTGCGGATCGGCAACGTGGTGGAGCCCAGCGAATATGCCCTGTTCCCGGGCTGGTTCGCCAAGCCGGAATTCCGCAAGCGTATCGCCTGGAGCTACATCGATGCGCGGGACCTTGGCGAGTTGGTCAAGCTCGGCATCGAGACCGATGGGCTCGGCTACCAGGTGTTCAACGCGGTGAACGACCACTCGTCGTCCGACCTGCCGACCGCCGAGCTGGTTCGTCGCTACTATCCCAACGTGCCGGTTAAGGGCGAGATGGGCGAGTTCGAGAGCCTGCTGTCGAACAAGAAGGCCAAGGCGATGCTCGGCTTCCGCGAGAATCACAACTGGCGCTCCTATGTGAAGACCGAAGGCTGACCCGGCCGAAACGAGCGTGAAGGATACCATCATGCAGAAGCAGCAGATCGTGGTCGCGGTACATACCGGGCCGGTGACAGTCGCACCGTTGAACGCGCTGGCGCCGGAACTCATCCCGGGCGTCCGGCTGGTCAATCTCGTGGATGACAGCCTGCTTAAGGACACCATGGCGGCCGGACAGGTAACGCCGGCCGTGATCCGGCGGCTGGCCCAGTACATGACGATCGGGCAGGAGATGGGGGCCGACATGATCCTCAACTGCTGCTCCTCCGTTGGCGAAGCGGCGGAAGTGGCGGCGCAGCTGCTCGACATCCCGATGCTCAAGATCGACGTCGCGATGGCCGAGGAAGCCGTGCGGCGCGCCACGCGCATCGGTGTTGCCGCGACGGTGCAGACGACGCTCGATCCGACCGCGCGCCTGATCGAGCAGACCGCCCGGGCTTCCGGCAAGGAGCTGCAGGTGACGAAGCGGCTCTGTGTCGGTGCGTTCGATGCGCTCCTGGCTGGAAACACCGCCGAGCATGATGCCATCGTGTCGCGCGAGCTGGTGAGCCTGGCCAGCGAGGTCGACCTGATCGTGCTGGCGCAGGTGTCGATGGGACGGGTCGCGGACTCACTCGGCGACGCGGTTGCCTGTCCGGTGCTGACCAGCCCGCGTCTCGGAATGGAACGGTTGGCTAAACATCTGGCGCAGCTGGGCGAGCCGGTGCGTACGGCGGCCTGATCCATCGGGCCTGGTTGTCGTTCCTGTCGGTTCGTCAGCCGGGTCCTGTTCCGCGTTGATGATCGTGTGCTCCGTCCCTGATGGCAGCGACGAGCCTGGAACGCTGCAGCAGCTCCCGCACTCGTGCGGGTGTCAGCAAACAAGGGTTAGCACGGCATCGAGATCGATGGGTTCACCTACGCCAGGCGGAGTATAACCACCCCGCCTGGCAGCCTGATCGAACCGCGTTTCACAGCTTGAAGTGATCCACCAGATCCTCGACCTGTTCCTGCGACAACAGGCGCGGGTTCAGGCCACGGAGCAGGAGATAAAGGCGGGCGGTTTCTTCCAGCTCCTCGATCGAGTTGATGGCGGCCTGCAACGTCCGGCCGGCCACCACCGGCCCATGATTGGCCAGCAATACCGCAGTGTGCTTGCCATGCAGGTTCCGGATCGCATCCGCCACCGCCGGGTCGCCGGGTCGGTAATACGGGATCAGGGCGGTATGGCCGACGCGCATCACCGAATAGGCGGTGAGCGGGGGCAGTACCGAATGCGGATCGATTTCCGGCAGCATCGACACAGCCACCGAATGCGTCGAGTGCAGATGGACAATGGCGCCCGCTCCGTTCCGGGTTTCGTAGAGCGCCTGATGCAGCGGCAGTTCCTTGGTCGGCTTGTCGCCGGACAGCACATGCCCGGCCGCATCGAGCCGGGTCAGCCGGGCCGGGTCCAGGAAGCCCAGGGAACTATCGGTCGGCGTCGTCAGGAAACCACCATCCTCCAGCCGGATGCTGACGTTGCCCGAGGATCCCGAAGTCAGTCCGCGCTCGAACAGCGATCGGGAAAACAGGCAGATCTGATCACGCAACTTTGTTTCGCTCATCGAAATTCTACCCAGCTTTTACATCGCCCCGTTGAAACAGCTCTTTATCATGCGGCCGATACACGGCATCCTGGCAATGGTAGCGCAACCATGCAAGGCGTTCCACCTCAGGAGGAAACATGACGGACGGGAACGCGAACACGACCCTGCGTTGCGCGGTCATCGGGCTCGGCTCGATGGGCGGTGGGATGGCTGCGTCGCTGATGAGGGCGGGTTTCGAGGTCTCCGGCTACGACGTGAACCAGGATGCCTGCACACGTCTCGCGGCCGAGGGCGCCAGGATCGGTGCCACGCCGGCCGATGCCGCCGCCGGCGCCGACTGTGTCATCGCCGTGGTGGTCAATGCCGACCAGACCGAGACGGTGTTGTTCGGCCCGGATGGATGTGCCGCCACCATGAAGCCGGGCGGCGTATTCGTGTCGTCGGCGACCATGGCGCCGGAACGCGCGCGTGCGTTCGCCGCACGTCTCGAGGCGACCGGCCGGCATTATCTCGATGCGCCGATGAGCGGCGGCGCCGCGCGGGCAGCGGATGGCCAGCTGACCATGCTGGCCTCGGGCAGCAAGGCAGCGTTCGACGCCGCCAGGCCAGCCCTGCAGGCGATGACCGGGACATTGTACGAGCTCGGCGACGAGGCCGGGCTCGGCGCCGCATTCAAGATGGTCAACCAGCTCCTGGCTGGCGTGCATATCGCCGCCGCCTGCGAGGCGATCGCGTTCGCAGCCCACCAGGGTCTCGACCTGCGCCGGGTTTATGAGGTGATCACCAAGTCGGCCGGCAATAGCTGGATGTTCGAGAACCGGGTCCCGCACGTGCTCGATGGCGACTACACGCCGCGCAGTGCGGTCAACATCTTCACGAAGGATCTCGGGATCGTCCTCGACATGGCCAGGGCCGGCCAGTTTCCGGTTCCGGTGGCCGGTGCGGCGCTGCAGATGTACCTGATGACCGCGGCCGCCGGGATGGGCAAGGACGACGATGCCTCGGTTGCCCGCCTCTACGCACAGATATCCGGATTGTCGTTGCCCCAGCCTGTTTAAGGACACGCCATGCCACGCTTTGCCGCCAACCTGACGATGATGTTCAACGAGGTGCCGTTCGCCGACCGCTTCGACGCGGCAGCCGCTGCCGGGTTCACCGCCGTCGAGTGCCTGTTCCCCTACGCGCTCGAGCCCGGAGCCGTGGCCAAGCGGCTGCAGCGCAACGGCCTGGAAATCGCGCTGTTCAACATGCCGCCCGGCGACTGGGACGCGGGCGACCGGGGATTTGCCGCTCTCCCGGCACGCGCCTCCGAACTCGACGCGGCACTGGCCACCACCTTGCGTTATGCCGAGGCGACCGGTGTTCGCCGGGTGCATCTGATGGCCGGCATTGCCGACCGGTCGGACGAGGCGGCGCTACGTGCCTATCGCGATGCCGTCCGGCGCTGTGCCGATGCGCTCGGCGGACACGGGCTCGACCTGGTTCTGGAGCCGATCAACGGGCGCGACATGCCCGGATATTTCCTAAACGATTTCGAGTGGACCGCCAATTTCATCAACGCGATGAGCGTGTCCAACGTGAAGCTGCAGTTCGACCTCTATCACCGCCAGATCCTGCATGGCGACGCGACGATGGCGCTGCGGCGGATGCTGCCGATGATCGGCCATATCCAGATCGCCAGCGTCCCGTCGCGCAACGAGCCCGACGGCGAGGAACTGAACTTCCCGTTCCTGTTCGAGGAGCTCGACCGGCTCGGCTATGACGGCTTCGTCGGCTGCGAGTACCGCCCGCGCGCCGGGACGCAGGATGGCCTCGGCTGGTTCGCGCCCTATGCCGGCCGCCGCCACGCCGAGGAAGGAACGCGCTCGTGAGCATTCGCCTCGGTTGTATCGCCGACGATTATACCGGCGCCTCGGACCTCGCCAACATGCTGCGGCAGAACGGGCTGCGCACGGTGCAGACCATCGGCGTGCCGAGACCGTCGCTGGAGCTTCCGGATGTCGATGCCGTGGTGGTGTCGCTGAAGAGCCGCTCGATCGCAGCCGATCGCGCGGTTACGCTGTCGCTCGAGGCGGAGACATGGCTGCGTGACCGGGGTGCCGAGCATGTGCTGTTCAAGATCTGCTCGACGTTCGACTCGACCGACGAGGGCAATATCGGACCGGTGATCGACGCCCTGCGGGAGCGTGCCGGCGGTGCCACGGTGCTGGTCAACCCGGCCTTTCCGGAAACCGGCCGTAGCGTGTTCGAGGGATACCTGTTCGTGAACGGGGTGCCGCTGCACGAGAGCCCGCTCAAGGATCATCCGCTCAACCCGATGCGCGATTCCAACCTGGTGCGGGTGCTCGGCAGGCAGAGCGCCACCCCGGTCGCACTGATCCCGTTCGCCGTCGTCGAGCAGGGGGTCGAGGCCGTACGCGAAGCGCTCGCGAAGGCCCGGACGGCGGGTGCGGGTGCAGCGATCGCCGATGCGGTTGCGGCCCGCCATCTCGACGTGCTGGGACAGGCGGCACTCAGCGGCCCGGTTTCAGCCGGCGCCTCCGGCCTCGGAGCCGGGCTGGCCCGGGCGCTGGTTGCTCGCGACGGTCCGTCCGGACCGGCTCAACCCAGCGATGCCACGCGCCCCCGTCCGACATCCGGCCGTGCCGCGATCCTTGCCGGCAGCTGCTCGACTGCGACCCGGCAGCAGATCGCGGTCGCCGAAACATCCGGCATCGCCTGTCTGCGCCTCGACGTCGCCCGCATGCTCGACTCCGGCATCGATCAGGTCGTGTCGGACGCGCTGGACTGGGCACGCGCCAGGATCGAGCTGGGGCCGGTGCTCATCGCCAGCAGCGACCACCCGGATGCGGTAAAGGCGATGCAGAGCAGCCATGGCGGTCTGGCGGTCGGCCATGTGGTCGAGCAGGCGCTCGCCGCGATTGCCGAGGGTCTGGTGGCGGCCGGCGTCGATCAGCTGGTGATCGCCGGCGGCGAGACGTCCGGTGCGGTGGTGGACCGGCTCGGCCTCGAGGCATTCCTGGTCGGAGAAGAAATCGCGCCCGGCGTGCCGGTGTTGCGGGTCACCGGCGCCCAACATGCCGATCTGTCGATGGCGCTCAAATCGGGCAACTTCGGTGGCGAGCAATTCTTTACGCGTGCGTTGTCGATGCTCGGGTAGCGAAATTGGGTGCGGCTCTTCCGTAGACTCTGTGGTCTATGCCGAAACTTCCATTATAATGAAAAGGAATTGAAGAACCTGGTATAAGTCGGCAAGGATGATGTTCGAACGGTTGGTGACTTCATCAGCCGGCAAGAAAGTTTGCATGCGAGTGTCATTCCTTGGTCGGATCCACTGAAACCTGTGCACCGTTCCGTCCGGCAAACGCCGTATGGTTCAGCAGCGGTAGATCTTCCGTTTGCGTGGTGTTCATGGTGTTGTGAGGGCCGTTAATCTGAGTCATCGGCTCGAGATAGTACTCCGTACAACAAAACTTCACTGCTACTGAGTAAAATTGACAACTAATTCCTGATTGTTCAAGATTATAAGCATGTCAATCTACTAACGTTACCGAGTTGGGCTGCGGAATGGCAGTGCCGGCTGTCGAGGTCGGCACGCAGGTCACCGTATAGTTTGCGTCTTGATAGTCGTAGTCGTCGACGCCACCGCCCATGTCGTTCCACGCGAAGAGGAGCGGCGTCGCCTGTAATTGGAGGCAGGTCCTTGTCGCGGTTGCGGGCGTCGAGCAGGCATTATTATTACCAACGACCAAGTTATTCTGTAGCACGACACCGTTGTCGAGCGTCGTGCAGGGATGCGCGTTACAATTCTGGATCTTGGTGCCATTGGCAATGCCGGTAACGTAGTCGGTGACTGTCGTTTTTATTGCGGTGTTAGTACAGGTCGTGGTCGAAGTTGTATGGCCGTTCTTGGATGTCGTGGTCGTCTTCGTCTTTCCGGTCGTGAACGTAGGCTGTGGCTTGTACTCAAGCGAACTCGGTGTAGACAGACTGGAATAAAAATAATGTGTTGAACCCGCACGTGCTCCATAACCATTCGGACTATAGTTTTGACGGGCCGCCGTCTTGTTGATCAGTGCAAAGCCGACGCTGTCGTTAGGACCGACCTGAATCGCCTTAGGTTTTGTGTTATCGACTTGATAATCCGGATCGACTGCCGGATCATTTGTAAACAACAACTTCAGACTGGTCGAGCTCGGCACCGTGTTGCCCGACACCTTATAGAAATAAATGCTGTTGCCATCATAAGCTTGTGCATCAAAGCCGCCGGTCTTTGTTACCTGCAGCTGGTAGCCTGGCCCCTTTGCAGATGCCGTAATCGGCACGGATAGACCGCTTCCGACAAGGTTCATGAAGCTGTATTGCAGCGTCGCGGAAGCTACGACCGTGACCTGGATCGTACTTGGGATGGTGACGGTCGGACTACTCACTGTGGCGGTGGTGGCTAACGAGGCCACACCTTTATTGTAATATGCAGTCGCAACCGTAATCGCGCTGCTTGATCCGGTTGGCAGGCTCAAGGCGCTGGCGCCGGCGAGCGCCGCTCCGTCGACGACAGATTGCAGCGACGTCTTCAGAATCTCCAGACGTGCGAAATCGACGGCCGCCCCCGTTGCCAGGATCATCGGGATCATCATCACGGCGAACATCACCGCAACCGCGCCGCGCTTCGCTGTTCGAAATACCGTCAGTGCGGATTGCAGGGAATTCATGATGCGCGATGGGGTCATCGGACTCTCAACAGTTTCCGGTCAGACCGGCGGGGGAGGTATTCGGTCCGGATATACTGCCGGTGTTGCGTGGCCTGCCGAAAGTAACCTGGGTGAGAAGGTAATTCTTGCCCAGCATGTAGGACAGGACAGGCGTGTAGGCGTAGGTGGTCGTGACAACGATCACGCTGTCGCTGCCAAGGCTCATCCTCGCTGCCAAAGTGCAGGCAGCCGACTTGGTCATTCCGGTGGCATTGCCCTCCAGCATCTGCCAGGCAACCGTATTCGCTGCTCCAGATGAGTTGAAGGTAACACTGGCGATTGCAGCCGTCAGGCCGGCGCCCGTGAATGGCGCCATGACCAGCTGACCACCGGAGTAAGCAATTTTGAGCGTGCTTGCGGTCGCACTGTTCTGGCTGGCTACCATGTCCTGGATGACCTGGGCCGCCAGTGCCATCTTGGTCTTGACCCGGATCAACTGCGTTATCTCGAACGTGCCGAGGAACAGCATCACCAAAGCCGGCGACAACAGCGCCATTTCCACAGCCGCGACACCGCGGCGATCATGCCACAGATGCTTCCAATTATGCAGCCGCCTCGCTCCCGGGCCACTCAATTACCAGCATCCAACTTCGGTTCGTTCTGAAAAGCCTGCGTCGAGAGCAGGACCCATGAGGCACCGCCCAGGCTGATCACCCAGGGTGCGACGAAGGCCCGATTATAGGCGACCTCGGCCAGCACGTAATCGCCCCGGCTTCCGACGGAAAAAGTCTTGCTGGCGAACGCCCCGCTTGTCGATGGGGTCACGGGGGCGGGGAATGCGCCCGGCGAGGTGGTGACGTAGAAATTGAGATTTGCGCAATCGAGAAACGTCGACATGTTCGAGCACACTGCCGAGCGGAACGTATCGCTCGTCGTAACCGTGCCGATCTGGATCTGGCGCGTCGCCATGACGGTGGCGTTATCCAGCACGGCCTGGGCGAAAAGCATCAGTCCGTTTTCGATGATGATGAACACCAGTGTCAGCAACAGCGGGGCTACAAGTGCGAATTCCAGCGCCGTTGTGCCACGTCGCGACTGTATGAAATGCCTCAGCAACGCGTCAGGCCCGCTCCGACGCACTGCATGTGCGGCTGGCCGCACGTCAGGAGCCATCGCCGGGCGGTGGTGGCGGCGGCGTCGCGTCTTCGCGCAATGCCTGATAGCCGGACATGGCACTACGGGCCTGGCTCTGGCTCATCTGCGTCAGCAGCAGGCGAGCCGCGTCGTCCGCACGATCGTCGAGCGCCAACGCCATTGCCAGGTCCTGGCGGACGCGTGGGCTTGCGTCCGGCGATGAGGCGATCGGCTGCAGGATGCGGACGGCGGCCGCCGGCTGGCCGCTGATCGCCATCGAGACCGCGAGGTCGACCTGTGTTGCCGCCAATGCCCCGCTGTCTGCGCCGACCTCGATGCCACGCGCGGCGTCCGCATGAGCGAGCGCAATCGCTCGCCGGTAGTCGTCCTGCGCTTCCGCGTGCAGTCCGGACAGGTCCAGTGCAACACCCCGGTTCGACATGGCTGCCTGGTTCGTGGGCTCCAGGGCAAGAACCTCGCTGAAGCGGGCGCTGGCCTCCGCAGGGCTGGTCGCCAGCGCCACGCGGCCTAGGCCCATCAGTGCCGGGACGCTGCGCACGTGCAGTGTCAGCGCCTGCCGGTAGCTAGCGGCCGCCCTGGGATAGTCGCCGAGCTGATAATAGGCATCGCCGCGACGCAGCAGTGCAGGCACGTCGTTCGGGTTGCGTGCCAGCACTGCTTTCGACACCTGCAGCGCAAGACTGGGCGCGCCTCCCGCAAGCGCACTATCCGCAAGTCCGAGGCCAAGTCGGCCGGCTGCCGGCTGCCTACCTCCGTTGGCACAACCGGTCAGCGCCAGCATGCCGAGGAAGACGCAGGACGATGCAAGCGGGCGGAAGCGGAAATAGGACATGGGCGAGACCATCAGTGCTTCATTGCCTTCAGCACCTGCACGGCGATCGGGCCGGCGACGATGAGGAAGACGCAGGGGAGGATGAACAGGATCATCGGGATGGTGAGCAGCACGGGCAGTCTTGCCGCGCGCTCCTCGAAACGAGTCAGCGTTTCCTGACGGAGTTCCGTCGCCAGCGTCCGTAGCGCGAGGCTCAGCGGAGTGCCGTACTGGATCGACTGCACCAGCGTAGTGCCAAGACGCCTGAGGCTGACAAGTCCGGTACGCTCGCCCATGTTGACGAGCGCGGTGCGCGTATCCGATCCCAAAGTGAGCTCGTTGTATGTGATGGTCAGTTCGGTGGCGAGCTTCGGATGCGCATGCACCACCTCGACGCTGACCCGCTGGATCGTGGACTCCAGCGCAAGCCCCGCCTCCGCGCAAATGACCATCATGTCGAGCCCGTCCGCGAGGCCCTTCTCGATCGCTGCGAGGTAGGTCTTGCGACGTTGCCCGATGATCATGTTGGGCAGCATCAGTCCGACTATGGCAGCGGCGGCGACAAGCCCAAACAACAGGATCGGTCTCATCGCGGCATGACGCAGCAGCGCGAACGCGCCGACCGGCGCCCCGATCGCGAGCAGTATCTTGGCACCCACGAACAGTTCGAAATTATGCGACGTCATCATCCCGCCGGCGCGGAGGGTCTGTTCGAGCTCTGCCCGTGTTTTGACCGACAGCAGGCCGCTCGCCGTGATGACGCTGCCCAGCGCCGCGATCATGGCCGCAATCGGGCGCGGACGATCCTCCGGCTCCTCGGTGAGCATGCCCATCGCCCGGTTGCGCGCGTCCTTGATGCGCACCCTGATCCTGTTTGTTGCCAGCCGCCGGTCGATCGCCACCGTGCCACCGGCCAGCAGCAATCCGGCAAACAGAGAGACCGCGGCCTCCAGGCCCCCGGAAATGGAGGCATCCTGGATCATGAAAGGCTCTTCTGGATCATCATGCGCATCGACAGGACCCCGAGGCCGAGCAATCCAAGGGTGAAACCCAGGATGATATGCCCGGTCGGTTCGGTCAGTAGTGTCATCACGTAGCGCGGGTTCATGAACCAGAGCGCTATGAACAGCAGGACCGGCAACACCGTCAGCACATTGGCGCTGGTACGCGCCTCGGCTGCCAGGGCATAGCCGCGCGAGCGGGCCGCAACGCGCTTGCGGATGGTGTCGGCCAGCCCCTCCAGGGTTTCGCCGAGATTGCCGCCGGTCTGGCTCTGCAGGCTGAGTGCGGTGGCGAAAAAGCGGTATTCCGGCAGTCCGTTGCGCTCTCCCATCATGCGCAGTGCCTCGTCCAGCGGCAGGCCGATCGCCAGTTGGTCCACCACGAGGCCGAACTCGATCGCTGTAGGGGGCGGGCCGTCTCGCGACACCGAGGCGATCGCATCGCCGACCGGAATGCCGACCCGCACCCCGCGCACCACCATCGCCAGCGCATCGGGAAACTGCTCGAACAGCGTCGAGGCACGCTTGCGCTTCCAGCGTCCGAACAACATCCTCGCGGCGATAGGCCAGAGCGGCACGGTCAGCAACAGACCGGCCCGTCCGGCCACGAGAGTCGTGGCGCCTGCCACCAGCGCCGCCAGCGGCAGCGCGATGCCGACGACCGTCACCGGATGCAGTGGATAAAGGTCCAGCCGCTGCGCATCGTAGCCGAATACCCGGCTGATCGGGGAGGCACGCGTGTCCCGGGCGGGTTTGGTCGCAAGGCCGTCCGATTCCACCAGGTCGACGAAGGACATGCGCTCGTGCCGATCGAGTGCGGCCCGGAACCGCTCGTTGCGCCTCTTAACCAGCTGTCTTGATCGTGCCGCGACGTGCAGGCCCAGTGCCGCCGCAAACAGCAGCAGGAAGGAGCAGGGCAGCAGCAGGCTCGCCGCGTTCATCGAGCCGCCTCGTCGAGAGCTGCCATCCAGGCGCGGTCGAGACCGAAATATGACAGCCGCTCGTGATATTTCGGACGTATGCGGCTGACCTTGTAGCGGCCGATCAGGCGCCCGCTGGGATCCTCGCCGATGATCTCCAGGCGGAAGACGTCGTTGAGGGTAACGATGTCGCCTTCCATGCCGATCACCTCGGTTACCTGGGTGACGCGCCGACCGCCATCGCGCTGACGCTCGACCTGCACCACGAGATCGACCGCGCTGGTGATTTGCTGGCGAATCGCGCGGGACGGCAGGCCGGTATTGCCCATCTGCACCATGTTCTCGATGCGGATCATCGCGTCGCGCGCGGTGTTGGCATGGATCGTCGACATCGATCCGTCATGGCCGGTGTTCATCGCCTGCAGCATGTCGAACGCCTCGCCCCCCCGCACTTCACCGATGATCACGCGGTCGGGGCGCATGCGCAGCGCGTTTCGCACCAGGTCGCGCTGCGTTATCTCCCCACGCCCCTCCAGGCTGGATGGCCGCGTTTCCAGTCGCACCACGTGAGGCTGCTGCAGCTGCAGTTCGGCCGCATCCTCGATGGTCACGATCCGCTCGCCATGGTCGATCATGCGCGAAATCGCGTTCATCATCGTGGTCTTGCCGGAGCCGGTGCCGCCGGAGATGACGATGTTCAGCCGCGCACGGCCGGCGATTTCCAGGATGCGGGCTACCGGTGCGGTCAAGGCGCCGAAGCCGATCAGCTTCGCGAAGTCGATCGGCTTCTTGCCGAATTTCCGGATCGAGATATACGGCCCGTCGAGAGCCAGCGGCGGCAGGACGATGTTCACCCGCGAACCGTCCTTGAGCCGTGCATCGACCATCGGACTCGATTCATCGACCCGCCTGCCGACACCGGCGGCAATGCGCTGACAGATCCCGATGACGTGCGACGCGTCCCGGAACCGGACATCGGTCCTCACCACCTTGCCGCCGCGCTCGACGAACACGCAGTCCGGACCATTGACCATGATGTCGGCGATGCTGTCGTCGTCGAGCAGCGGCTGCAATGGGCCCATGCCCAGCATGTCATCGACCAGCTCCTCTGCCAGCTGGCGCTGCTCGCGGCCGTTTAGCTGAATGCGGTTGGAGGTCGCGATCTCGGATACCAGCCGTTCGATATCGATCCGCAATCGTTCCGGTGTGGTGTTGATAATAGCGCTTGGTTCGATCCGCGTGAGGCACAGCCGACGAAGCTCGCGCACCGCCTCGCTATGGGAGCTCGGCATACCACGCGATGGCGGGGCCGCGAGGATGCGTATCGCCGATCCCGGAACGACTACAGCTTTAAGATCGGCTGGCGGTGTCACGACTGTCCCGGGTTGCGGATCCTGCAGCGGCACGGAAAGAACGACCGGGCCTTCCGCCTCCGGTCTTTCAAGCGATGCGGGACTGTCCTCCTGCGCTGATCGTCGGCCAAAAATAGGGCTCTGGATCATCCGCGTGCTCCAAGTCGAAGACGACCGCGGCCCGGCCGCCCGCCGCCCGGCCGGGCTTCCGGCGGCTGGTCGGCTCGCCGCCGTTTGAACATGTCGGTTTGGGTCCCCGGGCTGTCGAGCAACCGCTCGAATGCCGCGTACTTAGCAAGCTCCAGTATGGCGTCGCGAAACTTCCCACGCAGAGCTGCTTCCGGCAGGCCAAGCGTCGCAGCCGGACCAAGCTGCTTCGGCATGTCGGGGATCGTCACCTCCGGAACAATTCCCAGGCCCTCCTCCACCTGTCGCCGGGTAAGCCCACCAAGTTGGCCGATACGGTTCAGCACAATGATCGGCCGTTCCGACTGCATCGGTCCACTCGGCAGCGCCAGCATGCGCAGCGTGTCACGGATCGAAACCAGCGTAGGCTCCATCACGAAAATACGTCGGTGCGCCAGTTTCATGAAGTCGAGCATGTGCGGCTCCTGCTGTAGCGGAACGTCGCCGACGATCACCGTGTAACGGCGCTGCATCATGCCAATGAGTTTCGCTGCCGCTCCAGGCTCGTAGAAGAGCGGCTCGGTAAGACGTTCTTCGCTTGCCAGTACAGAAAGCCGGTTCGCGGCAACGTTGGTGTCGAGGATTTGCGCCGTGCGCTCGATGAACAACTCGTCGACACGCTCGGGTGTTTCCATGGCCGTGCGCAGGCCGCCGGTGACGCGGACGCCGAGCAGCATTGCCGCATTGCCGCGGTGCAGGTCGGTGTCCAGCAGCGCCGTGTGCTGGCGCCTGTCGACGGCGAAATGCCAGGCCAGATAGGCGGCGATCGTGGTGGCGCCGGCGCCTCCGCGGACGCCGGTGACGGCTAGAAAGCGAGCGGCCTGTGTTGATCTGGACGCCGTATTCTGGCCGGATACCAGTGGTGCGAAATGGCGCAGCACCATGTCCCGGGTGAGTGGTTTCGGCAGGTAGTCGACGCTGCCGAGGCCGCGGGTGATCTGGCGGTAGAAATCGAGGTCGCCCCGGTCCCCGACCACCAGCACCTGGACATCCGGCTCCAGCACGTCCGCCAGCTCGGAAAGTGCCGATAGCGGCTGCGCCTCGCCGCCCACATCGATAATGAGGGTGCGTGGTGTGGCGATCCGGCGCAACGCCGCGGTTGCGGTGCGAATACCGCCGCGCCGGATCTCCAGCGTGTCCCCTAATGTCTCCGACAGCCCTTCGCGCAACGCGGCTTCGGTAGCGGAATCGGCGGCATAGGCAATGAGGACCGGCCGGTCGTGACGGGCCGGCTTGGTCGTACCATCGGAGTTGCCCTCGCCCGACGCTTGTTGCTTCCCATGTTCCGGCTGCGGGACGTTGTCGCTCATTGCGATGCGTTTCCCCCGGTGCTCGCTCCGCTTCCCCCGGACGTTGACTCCATTTTCAGCGGCTTGGTCTTGTCGGTATGCAAACGCAGCACCGCGGCGGCATCCAATATACCGTCCGAGCCGGGAGTTCCGTGACCCGCGACGGTGTCGGTCTTGTCGATCGCTTCGGCATCGAGGTTCATCTGGTTGACGCCTGTCGCATGCCAGGTGCCGGGCTGGTCGAATGGATTGCAGCCGCCGAGCAGAAGCGTTCCGAGCAGAAGCGGGACGTACGGCCGGGCCGAGCGATACGGGCTCATCGAATGATAAATCCGGCATCGCCCGGTATCGGTGCCGGCCGGCCGCGACCGCGCTGACGCAGCAGCAACACGCGCTCCAGGTCGTTGGGCGGGGCATAGTTTCCGCCCGCATCGTGCAGCATATTCGGATCACTGGCCGAGCCCACGATGTACGGCGTCACGATAATTACCAGTTCGGTCTGATTATGCTGGTAGCTGTCTGAGCGGAACAACGCGCCCAGGATCGGAATCTCGCCAAGGCCCGGGGTGAAGTTGTTCGCCTGCGTCGAGCTGTCCTGCAGCAGTCCGGCGATGGCGAAGCTCTGCCCCGAACCGAGCTCGATCGTGGTCTCCGCGCGCCTGACCGTAAGCGCCGGGATCGACAGGCTGCCGTTGCCTTCCGCGAGCGTGATGGCACCTGCCGAGGCGGCTGTCGCCAACTGGCTGACCTCTGGCCGTACATGAAGGCTGATGCGTCCCGAACTTAATACGGTCGGAACGAACGACAACGACACGCCGAATTGCTTGTATTCGATCGAGATGCCGCCATTGCCGCCGCCCGAATTCTGGAAGACAGGTATTGGATACTCACCACCAACCAGGAAGCTGGCACTTTCGCCGCTCCGGGCTGTCAGGTTTGGTTCCGCCAGGACGCGGACGAGATTATCCGTCGCCAGCGCCTCGATCACTGTGTCGACGCTGAGCCCCTTGCCGGTATAGACGCTTTTCAGCGTGCTGCCGACGCCGTTGGTGGTCGCGAAGTTGAGCGCGAACTTGCCGATCGTGCCCAGCGCCGACCAGTCGACGCCGAGATCCCGGGTGACCTGCCGGGTCATCTCGGTAATCCGGACTTTCAGCCCGACCGTGACCGAACTGTTGACGTTCAGCGCGTCGACAGCCTTTTCGCCGCTCGGCAGGTTCAGCGACGCTGCAACTTCCGCTCGCTCGGCATGGATCGGGTCCGGCACGGTCCCGCTGAGCGTGACGCCGCCCGCCTCCGGGCGCACGGTGACCTGCCCCGCAGGACCCGCCAGATCCGAGGACGAGGCGGCGATCGAGCGGGCGATGACCTTTGCGTCGTTGGTATTGGTGCCCACGACCACGTCGTAGAGCGCGACGGTCTGTCCGTCGGAATCGAGTGCGGCCACCGTCGTGTGACCCTGTTTCAGGCCAAACAGGAACAGCGACTGCGCGCTGGCCGGCCGGACTTCCACCACCTTGGGATCGGCTACGAAGATGTTCGCAGCCGTCCGTAGCAGTTTCACGATACGACCGGTGCCCGCTTCCAGTGACAGGCCTTGAAGGTTACGTGCTGCCGCTGGAGGCGCGGCCGCCAGGCAAGCCAGCGCAAGAACCGCGATGGTCCATTCGCAACGCATCAGAATTTATATTCCTTGTCGGCATTGCCCTCGAACACGTGAACCGAGACGGCGGGCGGTGGCTGCAGGCCATCGAGCGAATGCATGACGGCACCCGCCCACGTCGTGCTTCCAGGAGTGGGTATCGTGAGGGGCGGTTGGTTCGGTGCCTTGTCCGCCATGCCGGGGATGGCGGAGCGTATCGCGAATGCCACCTTGCCGAGCCGCAGTGCGACCGCGAGCCGTTCCGCGTCCGCTGGGGAGACTTCAACCGTCACGGAAGCGCTCGGCGGAGCATCGTTGCTTCCCGACCGCTTGTCATCGGTCGTCTGCGGCTGCACGAGTTGCCGGTCGATTGCCAGAACGCGCAGGTCGACCAGCACCGTTTCCGCCGAGACCTGGCGGTCGAGAGGCACCGTACCCGGCATCTGCTGCGTCAGGATCAGGTCGAGCCGGTCGCCCGGCCAGATCAGTCCGGCATCGGATACGATCTGGTCGTGCGAGATGGTGAAGGCCCGCATCCCCGGCGTCAGGATCGCGGCCAGGAATCCGTGTTCGCCGGACAGGAGCAGGTCGTCGGGATCGAGCACGGCCTCGTGCGGAATCGGCCGGCGTATCAGGGCTCCGAGCAGTTGAGCACGGGCGGCGGGCGTATCGCGCCGTGCGTTCGGCGGTGCCGCGTCCTCGGCAACCGACGCGCTGGAAAGATCCTCCGGACGCAGGAATGATCCGGCTACCAGGTCATGGGCTGCGATCAGCAGCTTGAGCATGACCGGCGTCACCTTGGGTGTGGCCAGAGCGGCCTGCGGCAAGGAAGCCGGCGGATGGATGGCGCGCCATCCGAAGGTGCCGAACCCGGCAAGCCCGATTCCCATCAGGCCGAACAGGAACAGACGCAGGATCACGAGAGCAGTCCCTTACCAAGCACGTAGAAAGTCCCGATCGAGATCGCGACAGCGTAGGGCAATGAAAAACCGCGGCAGATCCGGTGCCGCTCGACACGCAGGATGCGCCGGAACGGATTGGCGGGCGGGGACGTCGTCGGCCTGGACAACAGGTGCATCATTGTCCAGTACGACACGCCAAGCACGCCACCGGCGAGAGCAATGGCGAGCACCAGCATCGGGACCGCAGCCGGGTGCACCAGGAGAGCGGTAGCCGCGAACAGTTTCACATCGCCACCGCCCATGATGCCGTGGCGCCAGCAGATCAGGGCCGGAATGAAGACGGCAAGCATCGCGAGGATAGAGACGGGAAGTGTATGTGCCACGGTCTGCATCGCCACGCCGTCCACGCCGAGCGCGAGGCACACTCGGTTTGATACCATGCGTGCCGTGAGATCGCTGGCAGAGGCGGCCAACAGGAGCGGAATGGCGATCAATACGCACGAACCGGCACTCATCTCAGTAACAGTCAAGTTGTTCTGTAATCGTTATACGTATGTAAACTGATGCAGGTGGTAAGGCGGCTGCCCGACCACCTGCCATCGCGTGTATTTAGCCGGTGACCGCTGCGGTGCCGAGGGTTGTACCGATGCTAGTGAAGACACCAGAGAGTTTGCTACCGAATGTACCGACGGCGGCGACAAGGACAACGGAGATGAGGCCCGCGATGAGTGCATACTCGAGAGCCGTCACCGCGCGCTGGTCATGCTTCAGGCTCCAGTAAGTTTTCAGGTATTCGATCATGTGGGATTGCCCTGCTATTAACGTCAGTAGGTGAGAGCCGGATGGCAATTCGGCTTCTACTCCAAGACTTTCTATCTCTCAATGACATTCGTTTAACGCAATGGATTATTTGAAAAACATTGCAGATAAGCATCAAACATAATTTAGCCGGCTCCTACCTTCTAGTAAAAGACACATCTCATAGGGAAATATCATTTTAGACACATGCGGGTAACTATCTTATCAATAGCCGGCCGATGTATTGTATCGATAACAAAACGGCCTACAATCTTATTATGGATTTGAGTGCTGCGGGCGTTCGATTGGAGCAGCAGGGGGAGCAGTCGGAGCCGCCGCTCAGCCCTGTCCAGGATCTGGACGGATGGTCCGTCTCCAGTCGTCCGGTCCGGTACCTATACTTTACCGTCGTGACTCTCTGCGCGCTCCTGACGCTCTTGGGCGTGCTCAGCTGTCGCACCCAGCCGTACGAAGCCAACGACTTTTTCGCCTTTAATTCCTTCTCGCACTTCATTCGGCAGCATCCGCCGATGCTGATCTATGACCAGGATCTACTACGTCGGTTTCAGGATCTGCCTCACAACAAGGTGTTCCCGTTCCTGTACCATCCGGGCATGATGCTGCTGTTGTGGCCGCTGGCGTATCTTCCGTTTGATGTTGGCTACGTGCTCTGGATCGGCCTCGGCCTCGTTGCCTGCTGCGTCGCCATTGCAGGCTCTCGAGACGGGTGGCCACTCGCGCTGCTTGTCGTCGTTGCGCCGTCGACGTTATGGACGGCGTTCGTAGGCCAGAGCACCCTTCTCCTGGCGGCACTGCTGATCGGCGGTCTGTCCTTGTCGCCGCGTCGTCCGCTGCTGGCCGGCCTTTTGATCGGGCTTGCTACGTACAAGCCGCAACTCGGGCTTCTTGTGCCGGTGGCTCTGGTCGCAGCCGGGCAATGGCGAACCATGTCGGCCGCATGCGCAACCGCGCTGTGTGTTATTCTGCTCAGCACACTGGCATTCGGAATGCCGGTGTGGCTGGCTTGGTTTCATCATCTTTCTTCGATCATCGATATGCGCTCCTCTCAGGTTACGATCTGGGCACCGGCCCAGGCAACGGTGGCATCTAACCTGATGACGGCAGGTGTTGGCTGGCGTCTCGCCAACATTGCGCAAGTCGCTACTTGCCTCTTTAGTGTGCTCAGCGTTTGGTATTGCTTCCGACGACCGACCCAGGACCATAGCAGAAATAGCAGTGTCCGGCTCGAGGTTGCGGCCCTCAGTGCCGCTACCTTTTTGGCTGCTCCGTATGCTTTTACCTACGATTTGCCCCTGTTTACCGGTGCCGTACTTCTGTTCGTTGACGAGCGCCGCCGCGCAGATGGCACTTTTATGTTTCGAGAGGTGCTTGCGATCATCGCGAGCATGATGGTGCCCTGCTTCATCCTGTCCAACTGGCTGCATAGCTGCAGCAGCCTCGTGATAATGGTCATGCTCTGTACGATTCTGCACCGGATCTGGGATTTGCGACGCGAGCAGAAGCAGCGCACCGGGCTGGCTTATCTGCCGCTGCCGGCTCTGTTCAGGGCGTAATGATCCTCGGTAAGACGTGCGCACCGCCGCGCGCCGGTTTCGCAGTCGAACCGCCCATGCCGGGACCCCAGACCGCGATATCGAACGAAGATGAGACCCTGTGGACGCTGTAGGAGTCAGGTTCTGGCAGCCGGGCAGAGCCGTTCAGGCTGGAGCCGCCCCCCTCCCAGGCATTCATCACCAGATGCAGGTACGACTGACCGAGGTTCGGATCGGCGGAGTGGTAGAGCGCGACCGCCCGGCTCCAGTCGCCGGTGCGTTCGTGCAGCCGGCTCAGGATGCCTGCCGCTGCCTGGGCGTTGAGGTCACTGTCGAACGCGTCCTGCCACTGCTGGAACACGTCCTCATGATAAAGCAGGTCTATCTGGAAACAGCCAAGATCGATCATCCGCTTCCCGGAGGCGAGCAGGCCTTGCGCATAGAACTCGGCTTCCTCGGCGCTATCGAAGCGGCGGCCGGGCTCGGTATCGTTGCCGTTGACGCTCCAACTCCAGCTGCCGCTTTCCACCCTGCCGATCGCCGTCAGTAAACCGGACGGAATTCCATTGCGCAGTTCGGCCGAGCGTGCGGCGTCAAGGCAGTCCGACGCCCGTGCAGTTGAGATGAAGGGCAACATGATCACCGCAATGCGCGACCACGACGTTGTCCGCCTCTGGCGTAGCCGTGCTTGCGATAGGCGGGCAGAGCGCCGCGTCGTTGAGTGCGCTGTGTCCAAGGTGTGCTTTCGTCCCGGTCCAGAACTTCCGTAGTCGGTCGCCGCGAGAGGTGCTTCAATCCCACTACTTCGACAATGCGAAACGCGCAAACCTTGCTCATGAGGCTTGCGTTGCGTCAGGATCGATACGAATAAGAAAGATTATGATGTTACGGACGATGCGATGAGCTTCAAGGCAAACACCGCGGTGCGGCTGCGTGCGACCAGCGAGTTGCTGCTTATCGACGTTATCGATGACGAGACCGCAACTGCGTTTTGCCGGCGGTTCGGAGTTGGTGGTCCCGAAGGTGCCGCGCAGCCGTTTCCGCTCGATAGTCTCCGGGAAAACGTAGTGCGCTCGCGCGGACCATCGGAACAAGTCTCAAAAATGTCGCTGATTAGCCTGTTGCGATGCCGAATCGGCTTGCATCATTGGCAAAAGAAATCGTTTCACAGCCGCCCACTGCTTGGCGATATCAATGGCCTGGTGTGCACGCGTTGCGGCGAGATCCGCCTGACGGACCTCTGAAACACGGCGGCAGGCTCAGTAGACGCTCGTATTCCCACGCTCTTTTCAGACCAGGCTTTATCGAGCCAGCTACCCAATTGTTACAGCTATAGGTCAGGTGATTTGGCGGAAGGGACAAGTTCGCGGGAAACCAAGCCCCTCTGGCTCATCGCAGCCGCCCGAACCGTGCCGGCTTGAGGGCAAGGGCGACTGTCGGACCCTGATAATCAGGACGCGGCTCCCGGGAGCCGCTCCAATTCAGCCATGCATGCGCGAGATGTCGAGCAGGATCGCGGCTTCGAGTTCTTTCTCCTCGAGCCGGTGACGGACCAGGTCGCGGATGCTGATCATGCCCTTGAGGCTGGTCCCGTCCATCACTGGCATGTGCCGGATATGGCGCTGGGTCATCATCGCCATCACCTGATCGAGGCGGTCTTCGGCGCGGCAGGTCACCACCGGCGAGGTCATCGACGTCTGCACCGCCCGGTCGAGCGCCACATGTCCGTCGCGCGCCAGCACCTTGACCAGGTCGCGCTCGGAAAAGATGCCGACGACCGTGCCGCGGTCGGCGATCACCACCGCACCGATCCGGCGCTCGGCCATCAGGGCGACCGCCGCCGAGACCGCCTGCTCCGGCCTCAGGGTGGCGACGTCATGTCCCTTGGTCTTCAGGATCGTCTCGATCAGCATGGGTCGCTATCCTCTGTTGCACTATCGACGTGGGCACGCCGGCCCGGCTTGCACGACTGTATCGGCTCTACGCCCGATGAAGTTGGCGGCAAATCCTTAACCTTTTGTTTAGGATTTGCCGGGAGCAGAGGGCTCATTCCACCGCCATCCTGAGGGCGGCACCGGCGGCCAGCGGACAGAGCGGGATGGCGACGGCAAGGAACGCCCCGAGCAGCAGCAGGTCCGGATGCCAGTCCAGCCCGACCTGCGCCGCATCGACGGCGGCGGCCCCGAAAATCAGCGCCGGCGTGGCCAGCGGCAGCACCAGCAGCGGCAGCAGCACGCTGCTGCGCCGGGCGCCGCAAACGATCGCCGCCGCCATGCCGCCGATCAGAGAGAGCACGGCCGTGCCGAGCAGCAGGCCGGCGAGCAGAACCGGGATCGCATCGGCGGGCAGGCCCAGCATGACCGCCAGCGGGCCCGCGGCCAGCAGCAGCGGCAGCCCGGTGCTCAGCCAGTGGGCGCAGATCTTGGCGAACGCGACCGCCGGGGCGGGGAGGCCGCACAGCATCAGTTGATCGAGAGACCCGTCATCGAGTTCGGCGCCGAACAGCCGGTCGAGCGGCAGCAGCGCCGCCAGCAGCGCGCATACCCAGATGATCCCGGGGGCCATCCGGCGCAGCAGGTCGGGGGACGGCCCAAGCGCCAGCGGGAACAGCGCACCGGCAAGCAGGAAGAACAGCACCGCCGCGAGCGTGTCCGAGGCATGGCGCAGCGACAGCAGCAGGTCCCGCCCCAGGATCAGCCGGAACCGGGCGAGCATGCCGGCCCGCTCGCTCACGCCGCCAGATCCAGCACGGCTGCGTCCGGCAGCGGCAGGCCGACATGGGTGGTGGCAATGACCATGCCGCCAGCATCCCGGTGCCGGGCCAGCACGACGCCCAGCCGCACCAGCGCCGCGCTATCGAGCCCGAGCGAGGGCTCGTCCAGCAGCCAGAGCGGCACGTCGGCGAGCAGCACCCGCGCCAGGGCGGCGCGGCGTCGCTGGCCGGCGGACAGCAGGCGCACCGGCAGGGCGGCCAGCTCCTCGAGCCCGAAGGCAGCCAGCGCCGCGACCGTATCGCCGCCGCCGGTCCGGGCGGTGAGATGCAGGTTCTCTCGCAGGCTGAGGCCGGGCTTCAGCGCGTCCTGGTGGCCGAGATAGGCAAGCCGGCCCGCATGCTCGGTGGGGGCGTCGCGTGTATCGATGCCGTCCCACTCGATCCGCCCGGCAGCCAGCGGGCAGAGGCCGGCCAGCGCGCGCAGGAGGGTCGATTTGCCGGCGCCGTTCGGGCCGGTCAGCAGCAGGGCTCCGCCGCGGCCGAGCTCCAGTTCCACGCCGTCCAGCACCAGCCGGTCGGACCGCAGCACGACCAGGCCGACGGCACGCAGGGTGGCCTCGGAGGCAGGTGTCATGTGCAGGCCTCTTGGGTGCCGGTGCGTGGCTGCGCTTGTTTCGGCGGCTCGTGTCGGTATGTTCTAGCCCCATTGGGAATTCAAGCTGTCCGCCCGTATGCCTCGGCGCCGTTCGATCGGTCGTCCGCACTGCCGGCCGACGCTGTGGACGCAGACGATCTCGGGGTAGAACAACATGAAGTCGGTCGGCCAGGATAATCTCGGAACCCGCAAGACGCTCGATGTCGAGGGCAAGACCTACCATTATTTCTCGATCCCGGAGGCCGCCAAACAAATCGGCGACGTCAGCCGCCTGCCGGTGAGCCTCAAGGTGCTGCTCGAGAACGTGCTGCGGTTCGAGGATAACCGCTCCTACAAGATCGAGGACGCGAGGTCGGTCGCCGGCTGGCTCGAGACCGGCCAGAGCGTGCGCGAGGTGCCGTTCAAGCCGGCCCGCATCCTGATGCAGGACTTCACCGGCGTCCCGGGCGTGGTCGACCTCGCCGCCATGCGCGACGGCATCACCCTGCTGAACGGCGACCCGCAGAAGGTAAACCCGCTGGTCCCGGTCGATCTGGTGATCGACCATTCGGTGATGGTGGACGTGTCCGGCACCCCGGACGCGCTGCAGCGCAACGTCGAGATCGAGTTCGAGCGCAACGGCGAGCGCTATGCGTTCCTGCGCTGGGGCCAGGAAGCGTTCGAGAACTTCTCCGTGGTGCCGCCCGGTGCGGGCATCTGCCACCAGGTGAACCTCGAATACATCGCCCAGGCGGTCTGGACCGCGACGATCGGCGACGAGACCTTCGCCTACCCGGACACGCTGTACGGCACCGACAGCCACACCACGATGGTCAACGGCATGGGCGTGCTCGGCTGGGGCGTCGGCGGCATCGAGGCCGAGGCCGCCATGCTCGGCCAGCCGATCGCCATGCTCATCCCGGACGTGATCGGCTTCAAGCTGACCGGCCGCATGCCCGAGGGCGCCACCGCCACCGACCTCGTGCTGACCGTCACCCAGATGCTCCGCAAGAAGGGCGTGGTCGGCAAGTTCGTCGAGTTCTACGGCCCGGCGCTGGACACCCTGCCGGTCGCGGATCGCGCCACCATCGGCAACATGGCGCCGGAATACGGCGCCACCTGCGGCTTCTTCCCGGTCGATGCGCTGACATTGGAATACCTGCATCAGACCGGCCGCGACGAGCATCGCATCAAGCTGGTCGAGGCCTACCTCAAGGCACAAGGCATGTTCCGCGAGAGCGACACGCCGGACCCGGTGTTCACCGATACGCTCGAGCTGGACCTGTCGACCGTCGAGCCGTCGCTGGCCGGCCCGAAGCGTCCGCAGGATCGCGTCGTGCTGAAGAACGCGGCGACCTCATTCAACACCGAGATGACCAAGAGCCTCGGCGTTCCCGCCAACGACGTCGACAAGAAGATCGCCGTCGCCGGCACCAACTACGAGATCGGCCATGGCGACGTGGTGATCGCCGCCATCACCTCGTGCACCAACACCTCCAACCCGGCAGTGCTGATCGCGGCCGGCCTGGTAGCGCGCAAGGCACGTGCGCTCGGCCTGACGCCGAAGCCCTGGGTCAAGACCTCGCTGGCGCCCGGTTCGCAGGTGGTCACCGAATATCTCGACAAGGCCGGCCTGTCCGAGGATCTCGACGCGCTCGGCTTCAACACGGTCGGCTATGGCTGCACCACCTGCATCGGCAACTCGGGTCCGATCGCCGACAACCTCGTCGACGCGATCGAGAACAACCAGCTGGTCGCGGTGTCGGTGCTGTCCGGCAACCGCAACTTCGAGGGCCGCATCAGCCCGAACGTGCGCGCCAACTACCTGGCGAGCCCGCCGCTGGTGGTCGCCTACTCGATCCTGGGCACGATCCGCGAGGACATCACCACGGTACCGCTCGGCACCTCCAGCGAGGGCAAGCCGGTCTATCTCAAGGACATCTGGCCGACCAACAAGGAGATCGCCGACCTGATGGCGACCTCGATCAATCGCCAGCAGTTCATCGAGCGCTATGCCCTGGTCAGCAAGGGCACGCCGGAATGGCAGGCGCTGCAGGTCGCGACCGGGTCCGAGACCTTCAAGTGGGACTCCGGCTCCACCTACGTGCAGAACCCGCCCTATTTCGAGGGCATCACCATGGAGCCGGTCGACAAGGGCGACATCCTCGGTGCCCGCGTGCTGGCGCTGCTCGGCGACAACATCACCACCGACCACATCTCGCCGGCCGGTTCGATCAAGAAAAGCTCGCCGGCGGGTGCATACCTCTCCGAGCATCAGGTCGCGCAAAAGGACTTCAACTCGTACGGGTCGCGTCGCGGCAACCACGAGGTCATGATGCGCGGCACCTTCGCCAACATCCGCATCAAGAACGAGATGGTGCCGGGCGTCGAAGGCGGCATCTCCAAGCACTACCCGGACGGCGAGCAGGGCGCGATCTACGATGTCGCCGAGCGCTACAAGGCCGAGGGCGTACCGCTGATCGTGTTCGGCGGCAAGGAATACGGCATGGGCTCGTCGCGCGACTGGGCGGCGAAGGGCACCGTGCTGCTCGGCATCCGCGCCGTGGTGGCCGAGACCTTCGAGCGCATCCATCGCTCGAACCTGGTCGGCATGGGCGTGCTGCCGCTGCTGTTCAACGAGGGCACCACGCGCGAAACGCTGGAGCTGGTCGGTGACGAGCTCATCGACATCGTCGGCCTCGACAAGCTGAGCCCGCGCATGACGCTGACGCTAGCGATCACCCGCGCCGATGGCTCCAAGCTGGATGTGCCGGTGATCTGCCGCGTCGATACGGTCGACGAGGTCGAATACTACCGTCACGGCGGTATCCTGCAGTACGTGCTGCGCGGGATGGCGAAGGCTGCCTGACGCAACAACCGCACCTCGTCCCCATGGAACGCCTGCACTGAGCGTTTTTCCTATCGATCGTGTTTCGAACGCCGGCCCGGGATCTCCCGGGTCGGCGTTCGGCGTTCCGGAACCGGTCGTGCTGGTGCGCGACCTGCGCAAGAGCTTCGACGGACAGGTGGTGCTGGACGGGATCTCGCTCGAGGTCGGGAGCGGCGAACTGGTCTCGATCATCGGACCGTCCGGGTGCGGCAAATCGACGCTGCTGCGGTGCCTCAACTTCCTGGAGGTGCCGGATTCCGGCGAGGTCCGGCTGGCGGGGCACGGGTTGTCGCGGAATGGCGGAAGCTGGCGCCGTGCGGACGAGGCGGCGGCGCACGGACTGCGCTCGCAGGTCGGCATGGTGTTCCAGAGCTTCAACCTGTTTCCGCACCGGACCGTGCTGGACAATTTGATGCTGGCACCGCGCGCGGTGAAGCGGACCGACCGCGTCGTGCTGGAACGAGATGCGCGGGCCCTGCTGGACAAGGTGGGGCTCGGATCGGTGGCGGGGCGCTACCCGGCGACCCTGTCGGGCGGCCAGCAGCAGCGGGCGGCGATCGCGCGAGCGCTGGCGATGGCCCCGCGGGTGATGCTGTACGACGAGCCGACCTCGGCGCTCGATCCGGAACTGGCCGAGGAGGTGCTGGGGGTGATGCGGACGCTGGATGCCGAGGGAATGACGCAGCTGGTGGTGACGCACGAGATGCGGTTCGCGCGCGCGGCATCCGACCGGATCGTGTTCATGGAGGCAGGCCGGATCGTCGAGATCGCGGAACCGGACGTTCTGTTCTCGTCGCCATCCGATCCCCGCACCCGGCGGTTCCTGAGGCAGTTCCTGTGAGGCTCCTGCACGCGGCGGCCCTGCTGTTCATGGTCAGCATGTCCGGTATGGCGTCTGCCGAGCCGCTGCGCTGGGCATCCGACAGCCAGTCGGGCGCGCCCTTCGTGTTCCACGACCCCGCCGACCAGTCGAAGCTGACCGGTTTCGAAACCGACCTGATCCAGGCTCTGGCAAAACAGATCGGGCGAGAGCAGGTGTTCGTGCAGAACGACTGGGACGGGTTGATTCCCGGCCTGCAGCGCGGGCTATACGACGTGGTGATCGACGGAATCGAAATCACGCCCGAGCATCGCGCCGCGGTGGATTTCTCGACGCCGTACTACCGCACCTTTGAGCAGATCGCGGTGCGCAAGGATGCGGTCGGGCTCGACAGCGTCGATGCATTGCGCGGGCATGTGGTGGGCACGCTTAAGGACACGCTGAGCCAGCGCCTGCTGGAAAAAGCTGGTGGTATCTCGCTGCGCTCCTACACCGACGAGACCAACGCTTATTCCGACCTGGTCAACGGGCGCCTGGATGCGGTGATGCTGGATGCGCCGATCGCGCTGTACTACGCCGTCCCGGACCCGAGGCTGAAGCTGGTCGGCGCGCCGATCGGCGGACTATCCTACGGGATCGCGCTGGCCAAGGGGCGCGACGTCCTGCGCGCGCAACTCGATGCCGGGCTGGAGGCGATGCGCAGGGATGGCGAGCTGCGCCGGATCCTGGCGCGCTGGAACATGTGGACGCCGGAAATGGCTTCCTTTACCGGCGACACCACCACCGAGGCGATCGCGCCGACCGCGTGGCAGCACTGGCTGCTGGCGACCCGCCCGGCCGCGACCTGGCGGGACCGGCTGGCGCGCTATGCCAGCTTCCTGCCGCTGATCGGCCGCGCCGCACTGATGACGGTGGCGGTCTCGGCCTGCGCGATGGTGCTGGCCGTGGCGTGGGGCCTGGTCCTGGCGCTGGCCCGGCGATACGGGCGCTGGCCGTTCCGGATGGCGGCGACCGGCTACATCGAGATCGTTCGCGGCACGCCGCTGCTGATCCAGATCCTGTTCATCTTCTACGGGCTGCCATCGGTCGGGATCAGGCTCGATCCGTTCGTGGCCGGGGTGGTGGCACTCGGTCTGAACTACGCTGCCTACGAGGCCGAGAATTACCGCGCCGGGCTGCAGTCGGTGCCGCATGGACAGATGGAAGCGGCGCTGGCGCTGAACATGACGCAGTTCCAGGCGGTACGGCATGTGGTGGTGCCGCAGGCGTTCCGGTTCGTGGTGCCGGTGATGACCAACGATTTCATCTCGCTCCTGAAAGACTCATCCCTGGTCAGCGTGATTACCCTGACCGAGCTGACCCAGGCGTATGTCCGCCTGTCGACGACCTACTACGATTACTTCGGCACGGGCCTGTTGATCGGTTGTGCGTATCTGCTGCTGGGCCTGCCATTCGTGCGGCTGGCGCGCATGGCGGAACGACGGCTTTCGGTCGGGGTCGCTCAGGCCAGGCGATAGGTCGATACAGGACGGTGGACGCGGGTGTCGTTCCACCGGCGGCACCGATGACCTGATCTTGTTCGCCATGAGCGGACCGGGTTGCACGATGGACTTAGGGGCCTGCCTCCGCTCGGCTCAAGGCGCTGCGCAGGCGGGTAATTTCGCGGGTCAGGCGCATCAGGTTCTCGACGTCGGTCAGGCCGGTGGCTTCCTGCACGCAGCCGGGAACGGACGCCGCCTTCTCCTGCAGCGCACGGCCATTTTCGGTGAGGAGGATACGAACCTGTCGTTCGTCGGCGGTATCACGCTCCCGGCGCAGCAATCCCGCCGCTTCCATGCGCTTCAGCAGCGGTGTCAGGGTGCTGGATTCGAGAAAGAGCGCGGCGCTGAGCGTGCCAACAGTGCACCCGTCCGCCTCCCACAGCACGATCATCACGAGGTATTGCGGATAGGTCAGCCCCAGCGCGTCGAGCAGCGGCTTATAGACTCGGGTAAAGGCATGTCCGGCCGAGTAGATGGCGAAACAGAGTTGCTGGTCGATCCTCAGGGTCCTGTCCGTCATCAAGGTATCCTCCCGGACCTCATTTTATACCGTGCCGCGTTCAATCGTGCGCGACTGATTGCATCGCAGCCATGTGCCAAATAAGGTCGCCAGCGAAAATATCGTGCGCGATAGATCTTCATGCCGACTACAGGAACGACGCATTGTGCCGGCGAACAAGGAGAAGACCATGTCTGTGAATGTCATCTACCAGACCACTGCCCATGCGACGGGCGGCCGTGATGGCCAGGCCGCGACCGAGGATGGCACGTTCAACGTCAAGCTGAGCACCCCCAAGGAGATGGGCGGCGCCGGCGGCACCGGAAACAATCCAGAGCAGCTGTTCGCGGCCGGCTACTCCGCCTGCTTCATCGGCGCGATGAAATTCGTGTCGTCGCAGGGTGGTCCGAAGGTCCCGGCCAACGCGAAGGTCACCACCACCGTCGGGATCGGCGCACGGTCGGAAGGCGGCTTCGGCCTTGAGATCGCGCTTGCGGTTTCCCTACCCGGCCTCGACCATGCCGAGGCCGAGACACTGGTGCACAAGGCGCACGAGGTCTGCCCGTATTCGAATGCGACACGCGGCAACATCGATGTGAAGCTCAGCGTCGTCTGAAGACCTGCCGGCAGCGAGACAAACTCGCTGCCGGCATCGATCCAGGCGGCCCGATTACCGGCTCCGGAGCAGTTTCCGCCCGATACGCTGGCTGGTCGTACGCAGGGTCGGGTCAAGCACATAGGTCATGACGGCGAACATGAGCCCGACAATCGCTGCCGCGATGGCAGCAGTCGCGATCGACATCGGGACGAGCAGGGCGACGATGAGCGAAGCCAGCATGAGCACGATGCCTGGGACCAGCATAAGGGTTTCGCGCCCGACGGCGCCGCTCAGGACGAACAGCAGGATACAGTTGATGCTGACCCGCAACGTCCACGCCAGGGCGGCTCCGGGCAGGCCAAAGCGTTCGATCGCCAACCAGAGCACGGCAAAGAACGGAATGACCTCGAACAGTCCGACCGTTGCAGTGATATGCGGGCGACCCCGCGCCTGCAGGAAAGAATAGGGCAGGAACGCAACGCCGTTCGTCCAGGCGCCGAACATCAGTATCTGGGCGACCGCCTGGGATGTCGCCTGGAAATGCGGTCCGATCCAGATCCGCAGGAACGCTCCGGAAAACAGGATCGCCGGTCCGCACACCATGCCGAAGCCATAGGCGAGAGAGCGTGTCGCACGCTGCATGCTGTCCAGGGCCTCCACGTGGCTCAGGCGGGACAGGCGCGGGAACAGCGTTCGCGAAAGTGCGGTGGCGACAACCTGTGTCCGCATCGCCAGCGTCATCGGCACCGAATATCCCGCGACCGCGGCAACGCCGAGCGTCGCTCCGACGATCAACTGGTTGGACGTGTCCAGGATCGGGTTGAGCAGGCTCGAGATGCTGACCCAGGAGCCGTAGCCGAACAGCTTCCGCAGCCATGTCATGTCGAAATCGAGCAGACGCAGCGGCCATTCGAGCCGGATGACGATGCCGTAGGTGAGCACCACCACCACAAGCCGGGTGATCAGCGTCGCAGGAATGACCACATCGAGGCGCGGTCCGATGACGTAGCAGCAGATCAGCGGCAGCACCTGGCCGGCCATCGCTCCGAACGAGCCGAGGGTGTTCGAGAGCAGAAACTTCTCGCGTGATTCGAGAGCGCCGGTGGTAATGCCGGCAAGCATGCCGAGCGGAAGCATCGCAGCCATCCAGGGAAATGCCTGCCTGGTCTCCGGGAGAAGATCTCCGGGTATTTTTACCAGATGCAGCAACACCAGATAGCCGATGCCGTACATGACGACCCCGGCAACGAGTCCCAGGCAAAGATTGCAGTAGAACGCGGTCATCAACACCGGAGACCGTTCGCGCGGTGTCGCATGCCCCAGCTTTGCCAGGGCGTTCGCCGTCGCCCGGGACAGCCCGAAATCGAGAAATCCGAAATAGCCGAGCAGCACCCAGCTTATGGTGACGACGCCGTATCGTGCCAGGCCGATCTGCTGGATGTAGAAAGGAACCGTCCCGAGAGAGACGATGATCGGCAGCAGGGCCCCCACTATATTGTATAGAAAATTCCTGGAGAAGGTCGTCCTGCTGCTCACACGTCAGTTCCTCGGCCTCGATCGATCTAGCTATCGATTTTCACCGATTCCAGCAATCTATCCCTGTCCGGCGTAACGTTCTGGTGGCACGTCATTGGCGATGAACCGGGTGGTTTGTGTATGAGAGTGGCGGGCCGTTCGCTGCGTCTTTCGGGACCAACAGGTTTTACCGGGTAACGATCCTGCAAGGCGCCACACTATTGCGCATGGTCCAGGCAGAAGAGCGTGCATGACCGGCAATCTCTAGAACGCCGGTAGAACCTTCCTGTCCTGCAGGCTCCTGATCGCCGCCAGCACGGCGGCAGCATTGTCGATCGTCTCGTTGAATCCGGCGTGCCGGATCTTGCCCATGTCCGAGATCATGTCGAACTCGGTGTTGAAGATGAAATCGCCGAAGCCCCAGCCGACCAGCTTCCCGTAGGGCATGTCCTGCAGCCCATGCTCCTGCACCAGCTTTGCCCAGAGCGGCCCCTTGTCGGCCATCTGTTTCGCCAGCGTCATCCGCATCGGCGGCCCGACTTCGAGACCGAGCCCCTCGCCAATCCGGTTCCAGATCCGGTGCCAGCGGAACGGCTCGTGGACATAGTTGAACGCCTGGTTGCGGCCAGCGTCGCTGGTGGCGCTCCACAGGCTTGCGCGTCCAAGCAGGCGGGCATCGGTGAACTGGGCGAACACGCCGTCATAGACTTTCGTCGAGCCCGGGAAGCGGAACGGGGTGCCCGTTGCCTTGCAGATCGCCGCGAACGTTCCGATGACCATGGCGATGTTCATCGCATTGCCGGCGACGTCGCCGACGACAACGTCCGGCCGCAGGATCGTCCAGTCGAACTCGCCCAGGCCGGACCGCCGTCGCAACGTGTCTTCCTGCGTGTAGTAGAAGTTCGGCGGTATGTGCCGGATATCGTCCTCGTAGAACGGTGCGACGACAGGCCCGAGATGAACGCCGTAGACCTTGGCGCCCTGGTAGAGCACCACGCGTTGCAGCCGGGCGCCGGCCTGCTTCAGCCCGTCGAGAAGGTTTTCCAGCATCGGCCCGTTCGCGCTGACCTCGGACGCGAAGTCCGGCTGCGGCTTGTAGGCGGCATAGAACAGGTGCGTGACGTCGGACGCGCCATCCAGTGCCGCGATCGTTGCCCCGGCATCGAGCAGATCGACGGCAATGGTCTCCAGTCCGGGAAGCGGTCGGGTCGCAAGCGCCCGGATGCCCCACTCCGGGCGCGACCGCAGTTCCTCGATTACGCCGTTCCCGATGATGCCGCTCGCGCCTGCGACCAGGGCAATGTTCCGTGTCATGATTTTAACCCGCCTTGGTCCAGACCGTCTGCGCGTTGGTGAATTCGCGTAGGCCGAAATGCGAAAGCTCGCGACCGTAGCCGCTTTTCTTGACGCCGCCGACCGGGGTGCGCGGGTTCGAGGCGGTGAACCCGTTGATGAACACGCCGCCGGTCTCGAGCCGGCGCGCGGTGCGACGTGCGGTCTCGGTGTCCGAGGTCCAGAGATTGCCGCTCAATCCATAGTCGCTGGTGTTGGCGAGCTCGATCGCATGCTCGGCATCGCGTGCGATCACCATGGCGGCGACCGGGCCGAACACCTCCTCGTCGAACGCGGCCATGCCCGGCTTCACGCCGCCCAGCACCGTCGGCTCATAGAAAAAGCCGGGCCCCTCGATCTTGTGTCCGCCCAGCAGCAACTCGGCACCCGAGGCGATCGATCGCTCGACCTGGTCGTGCACGCCGTCGCGCAGGTCGTCGCGGGCGATCGGTCCCATCGACGTCGCCTCGTCGAGCGGGTCGCCGGCCTTGAGCGTGCGGGCGATCTCGAGGAACTGCGCGATGAAGCAATCAGCGATCGGCGCCTCGAGAATGAAGCGCTTGGCCGCGAGACACACCTGGCCGCAATTGCTGAAGCGGCCGGCGATTGCCGATTTCACCGCCTTGTCGATGTCGGCATCCGCCAGCACGATGAACGGGTCGATCCCGCCCAGCTCCAGCACCGACTTCTTCAGGTTCTTGCCGGCCAGCGCCGCGACGGCGGAGCCTGCGCGCATGCTGCCGGTCAGCGTCGCTCCGGCGATCCTTCCATCCTCGATGACCGCCTCGATCCCATCGGTGTCGACATTAAGGATACCGAACAACCCCTTCGGCAGGCCGCTCGCCTCCCACGCCTCCTGCATCATGGTGGCTGAGCGCATCACGTTCGGCGCGTGCTTCAGGACGAACGCGTTGCCGGACAGCATGATCGGAACGGCGGCGCGGATGGTCTGCCATAGCGGGAAATTCCACGGCATGATGCCGAGGATGGTGCCGATCGGCAGGTACGACACATGCACCTGGTCGGTTCCCTCGACGCTGGTCGGCTCGTCGGCGAGCAACGCGGGTCCATGCTTGGCATACCACTCGGCGGTGGCGGCGCACTTCTCGACTTCCGCACGGGCCTCCCGCGTGATTTTTCCCATCTCGCGGGTAATCGCCGCTGCGATCTCGTCGGTTCGGTCCCGCAGCGTCGTCGCCAGCCGGGCATAGACGGCGGCACGGTCGGCCACCGGTTGCTCGCGCCAGATCCTGAACGCTGTGTCGGCGCTGCTCAGGACCTGCTCGATTTCCGCGGGGGACTGGAACGGGAACCGCTCGATCTCCTTGCCGGTGGCTGGATTGCGTGAAACGGCGGATCGGTCGGCGATCGAGGCATTGGTCGGCATGTCTCTTGCTCCGTGTGTCTGCCCATGGTTCCGGACCGTCGTATCAGGACGTCAGGTGCGACGGGGCCGAATGCCGCCGGCGGCAAAAGCCTGTTCCAGAGGGCTCGTGTCGGAGAACTCGGTGTCGTAGCTGAACTGCAACGGCATCAGGGCCCAGGGGAGCGCGCTGCGGGTGAAGATCTGCGCGACCGGCCGGACCCAGCGATGATCGTGCAGCGTGCTGGTCCGCACGATGACGATGTCCGGCGCATTCTCGGTGATGGTGTGGGTCCAGCCGGCGCAGGTCGGGCAGGTGAATTGCCGGCTCCAGCCGCCGCTGTCGGACATCTTCTCCCAGCAATGCGCTTCGCCGTGCAGCTCGAAACCGTCGCTGGGGACGGCCATGCCGAGCGAGAACGCGCTGGACGTCAGCTGCTGGCAGTCGGTGCAGTGGCAGGCGAAGGTGAACCGCGGCTCCTGCACGACGCGATACTGGATGTGGCCGCAACGGCACTGGCCGGCGAGCGGTACCGGGACTGGAACTTGATCCTGTGTGCTCATGACGAAGGTCTCCATCTGCCGCATGTCGGGCGATACGAGCGCCCGTGGTACGGCGAAGTCCGCGGACCGGTAATACATTTTTCGGTGTGGGCAGCCGCCTCGCCACGGAGATCGAGATGAGCGTGCTGCTGGTGACAGGCGAGGCCGAAACATCCGGCGCATGGATGCACACCATCGCGGCAGCGCTGCCGGAGGAGCGGGTGGTGCAGCCGGGGCCCGGTCTCGATCGGGCCGGGGTGACGGTGGCGATCGTCGCGGCACCACCGGCCGGCTCGCTGCAGGACCTGCCCAACCTGGCCTTCATCCAAAGCCTGCGGGCCGGCGTGGACGGGCTGATGGCCGATCCGACGGTGCCGGCGCATGTCCCGGTGGCGCGGCTGGTCGATCCGGCGCTGACCGCGATGATGGTGGAGAGCGTGCTGCTGCATGTGCTGTCGCTGCACAGGCAGATGCCGGCCTATCGCGCGTTCCAGGCGGCCGGCGCCTGGCAATTCCTCGCCCAGAAGCCGGCGGCGGAGCGGCAGGTCGGCGTGCTTGGCCTCGGCGTGCTGGGGCAGGCTGCCTGCACCGCCCTGGCCGGACTGGGGTTCGTGGTGTCGGGCTGGAGCAGGTCGCCGCGACAGGTCGCCGGCATCCGCTGCCTGCATGGCGATGGCGGGCTGGAGGCAGTGCTGGCGAGCAGCGAGATCCTGGTGAACCTGCTGCCGCTGACCCCGCGGACCGAGGGAATACTGGACGCACGGGCATTCTCGCAGCTGCCGCGTGGCGCCGGCCTAATCAACATGGCGCATAGGTGGCACCTGGTCGAGGCGGACCTGCTGGCGGCGCTCGAAACCGGGCAGATCGATCACGCGGTGCTCGACGTGCTGGTGGTCGAGCCGGCGCCGGCGGACCACCCGTTCTGGAGGCACGAGCGGATTACCCTGACCCCGCATGTGGCGGCGGCGACCGATCCTGCCAGCGCGGCAGCGATCGCGGCGCAGGCGGTGCGCGACCTGCGGGCCGGGCGGCCGATCCGGAACCTGGTGCACCGCGCCCAGGCGTACTGATGCTTGCGGGAGAGGGGGTTGAGGACTAGGTTGTGCTTCTTCCTACATCTTCCGCTCTTTTGGGAGGTGGCCTTCGCGGGCCGCCTTTTTTGGCTTTGGATACTGATCTCCTTCAACTTGTCGGCCTCGAGGCACGCATCGCCGGAATGGTCGGACCGACCTTGCTGGACATGGGCTACGAGCTCGTGCGTGTTTCCGTGCTCGGCCGCGACATGCCGACCATCCAGATCATGGCCGACCGGACCGATGGCTCGCTGATCGGCGTGGCCGACTGCGAGGCGATCAGCCATGCGGTCGGGGCCGTGCTGGATGTGGATGATCCGATCCCCGGTGCCTGGAACCTCGAGGTCAGCTCGGCCGGCATCGACCGGCCGTTGACGCGGGAAAAGGACTGGAACCGGTTTTCCGGCCACCTGGCCCGGGTCGAGGTGAATATTCCGGTCAATGGACGCAAGCGTTTCGCCGGGATCGTGCTGGGTGCCGGCGACGGCTATGGCCGGATGCGTGCCGATGACGGGTCCGAGGTGGCGCTGCCGCTGGCGGAGATCCGAAAGGCGCGGCTGGTCCTGACCGACGCGCTGATCGAGGCCTCGGCGCAGATGATGGGCGTGGTCCACGAGGCCGAGGACGATCCCGAGGCGCCGCAGGTTCCGAAAATGAACCCGGACAAGCCGATCACCCGCCAGGCGGATGGCCGTGCCACCGGCGCCAAGGTCGGCGGCGCCAAGGTCGGCGGCGGCAAGACGGCCAAGGCGCCCGGCAACAAGGGCAGCGGTGCCGGCAAGCCTAGCCGGAAAACGCACTAGCTTCGTTATCGACGAGCATTAGAGGGTTATCATGGACACTGCCGTCTCACGTCCCGAGCTGCTGCTGGTCGCCGATGCGGTCGCGCGCGAGAAGTCGATCGACCGCGAGGAAGTTCTCGAGGCGATGGAACAGGCCATCCAGAAGGCCGGCCGCGCCAAGTACGGCCACGAGAAGGACATCCGCGCCACCATCGATCGCCGCACCGGCGACGTGCGACTGTCGCGCTGGACCGAGGCGGTCGAGGTCGTCGAGAACGAGGAGACCCAGATCCCGGTCCATATCGCCCGCAAGTTCAAGGCGGAGATCCAGGTCGGCGAGCATCTGATCGATCCGCTGCCGCCGATCGATTTCGGCCGCATCGCCGCGCAGACCGCCAAGCAGGTGATCGTGCAGCGGGTGCGCGAGTACGAGCGCAAGCGCCAGTACGACGAGTTCAAGGATCGCATCGGCGAGATCGTCAACGGCACCGTCAAGCGCACCGAGTACGGCAACCTGATGGTCGAGATCGGCACTGCGGAAGCGCTGCTGCGTCGTGACGAGCTGATCCCGCGCGAGAGCTTCCGCAACTCGGACCGTGTGCGCGCCTACATCTATGACGTCCGCGACGAGCCGCGCGGGCCCCAGATCTTTCTGTCGCGGACACACCCGACTTTTCTTGCCAAGCTTTTCGCGCAGGAAGTGCCGGAGATCTACGACGGCATCATCGAGATCAAGGCGGTCGCCCGCGATCCAGGCTCTCGCGCCAAGATGGCGGTGCTGTCGCGTGACAGCTCGATCGATCCGGTCGGCGCCTGCGTCGGCATGCGCGGTTCGCGCGTGCAGGCCGTGGTGCAGGAGCTGCAGGGCGAGAAGATCGACATCATTCCCTGGAGCCCGCAGGCCGCGACCTTCGTGGTCAACGCTTTGGCTCCGGCCGAAGTGTCGAAAGTGGTGATGGACGAGGAGGCCGGCCGCGTCGAAGTGGTGGTGCCGGACGAGCAGCTGTCGCTGGCGATCGGACGTCGTGGCCAGAACGTGCGTCTTGCGTCGCAGCTGACTCGCTGGGACATCGACATCCTGACCGAGGCCGAGGAAAGCGAGCGGCGCCAGGAGGAATTCCGTCGCCGCACCGGCACCTTCGTCGAGGCGCTGGACGTGGACGACGTGATCGCCGGGCTGCTGGTGACCGAGGGCTTCAACACCGTCGAGGAACTGGCCTACGTGCCGCTCGAGGAGCTGTCCGAGATCGAGGGCTTCGACGAGACCGTTGCCGAGGAACTGATCCGTCGCGCCGAGGGCTTCCTGGGTCGTCGCGAGGAGGCGCTGGCCGAGAAGCATCGCGAGCTGGGCGTCACCGACGAGCTGATCGCGCTCGAGGTGTTCTCGAACCAGATGCTGGTGGCGCTCGGCGAGAAGGGCGTGAAGACGCTCGACGACCTGGCCGACCTGGCCGGCGACGAGCTGGTCGAGATCCTGGGCTCCGAGGGACTCGACGAGGAAGCCGCCAACGAGATCATCATGAGCGCACGCGCGCATTGGTTCGAAGCCGAGGATGGTGCGGCCGCCGGTGGGTCGGAAGGCGATGCGGACGAGGAAGTTGCGGCCGAAGCCGAGCCTGGTGCCGAGACCGAAACGGTTGCTCATGCCGAAGAGGGGGAGACCCCTCACGTCTGAGCCATCCGACATTCCGGCGGAGCTTGCGGCCGAGCTGGAGGTGCCCGATCCGGGGCCGGATGTGGACGAGCCCGAGCTCGGTCCGATCCGGCGCTGCATCGTCACGCGCGAGCGGGCATCCAAGGAACGGATGATCCGTTTCGTGGTGTCGCCCGATCGCGTACTGACCCCTGATCTTGCAGCACGTCTGCCCGGACGGGGAATCTGGTTGAGTGCGAATAGGGATGTGCTAGAAACCGCCCGGACGCGTGGAGCGTTCGCACGGGCTGCTCGTGGACAGGTCACCATACCTCCCGATCTGCCTATGCTGCTTCAGGATGGATTGCTCCGCCGTATTGCCGATCTTCTCGGCCTTGCACGCCGTGCCGGACAGGTGGTGTGCGGCTATTCGAAGGCTCGCGAGTGGATCACCGAAGGTCGTGCGGTGGTCATCGTGCAGGCGACGGACGGAAGTCCGGACGAACGTTCCCGATTATTGTCGGGAGCACGGAATTTACCGGTCGTGGCAGTCATGTCCGGAACGAGACTGGCCGCGGCTTTCGGCCGGGACCATGTAGTGCATGCGGCGCTGTCGCGAGGGGCCTTGGCCGATCGCCTGATAGCGGAAAGTGAACGATTTGCGGGGTTGGCCGGTTTGGCCGCTCCGATCCGACGGGGCCATGGGTCTGACAACGGTCAGGTGGTCGATCCGGCGGATGGGTTAGAACAGGCGGGTGTATGAGCGAAGGTAGCGATCAGGATCAGGGCAAGGGGCGTCTCTCCCTCAGGCCGGCGGCACGTCTCGAAGTGGGACGTACTGTCGATGCCGGGTCGGTGCGACAGAGCTTCAGCCATGGCCGTTCGAAAGTGGTCCAGGTCGAGGTCCGCAAGAAGCGTGGACCGACACCGCTCCCCGGTGCAGGTCCTGCAGGCGGCGCGACACGCCCCGGCAGCGCGCCTGGCGCACGTCCGGCTGGTGCCGGCCGCGCCCTGACGGCATCCGAATTGGCGACACGCCAGCGGGTGCTCGAGGAGCAGCAGAAGGATGCTGCCCGCCGTGACGCTGAGCGTCGCGAGCAGGAAAAGATTTCCATCCTCTCCGCCGCCGAGGAAGCCCGTCGTCGCGACGACGAGGCCCGCAAGGCTGCCGAGGAAGCTGCACGTGCAGCCGTTGCCGATCAGGCGCGTGCGCGTGCCGAGGCCGAAACGCGTCGTGCCGAGGAAGAGGCTCCCGCCGCTTCGGTCGCCGAGACGCCGGTGCGTGCCGCCACAGCAGCCGCCCCGATCAGTGGCGCGCAGGAAGTTCTGCGCACCATCGCATCGCGTGCCATCGGTCATGCGCCGGTCGTCAACACCCGTCCGGGTGCCGCCGCGCCGAGTGCCGCTCCTGCCGAGACGTTGCGCCTTCGTACCGCTCGTCCGGAAGAGGATGATCGTCGTGGTGGTCCGGTTCGTCGTCCGGGTGGCGCTGCCGCATTGCCGGCTCGCAAGACACCGCTCGTCGCACCGAAGAAGGTCGGCGATCGCAGGGTAACCGGTCGCGTCGACGTCCAGGCCGCGATAGAGGGTGACGACGACAAGACGCGTTCGCTCGCATCGGTTCGCCGTCAGCGCGATCGCGAGCGTCGCCAGGCCGAGCTCGAGCGTCTGCGTGCCGACCAGGTGCGCGTCGTTCGCGACGTGATCCTGCCGGAAACCATCAGCGTGGCCGAACTCGCCAATCGTATGGCGACGCGCGTTCCGGACGTGATCAAGGCGCTCATGAAGATGGGCGTCATGGCCAACATGTCGCAGATCCTCGACGCCGATACGGCCGAGCTGGTGATCCAGGAATTCGGTCATCGCGTACGTCGCGTCTCGGAGAGCGATGTCGAGATCGGTATTGAGGGCGACCTCGACGAGGATCTCGACCGGCTGCCGCGTGCGCCTGTCGTCACCATCATGGGCCATGTCGACCACGGCAAGACCTCGCTGCTGGATGCGTTGCGCTCGACCGATGTTGCAGCGGGCGAGGCCGGCGGCATCACCCAGCATATCGGTGCCTACCAGGTCGAGACTCCGGCCGGCTCGCGCATCACCTTCATCGACACCCCCGGTCACGAGGCGTTCACCGCCATGCGTGCCCGCGGCGCCTCGGTGACCGACGTGGTGATCCTGGTCGTTGCCGCGGATGATGGCGTCATGCCGCAGACCATCGAGGCGATCCGTCATGCGAAGGCGGCCAATGCGCCGATCATCGTGGCGATCAACAAGATGGATAAGCCCGGCGCCAACCCGAACCGGGTTCGCCAGGAACTGCTGCAGTACGAGATCGTCGTCGAGGAACTCGGTGGCGAGACGCAGGATGTCGAAGTGTCGGCGATCAAGCGTACCGGCCTCGACAAGCTCGAGGAGGCGATCCTGCTGCAGGCCGAGATCCTCGACCTGCGCGCCAATCCGGAACGTGCGGCCGAGGGCACCGTGGTCGAGAGCCGTCTCGATCGTGGACGTGGCCCGGTTGCGACCGTGCTGGTCCAGAAGGGCACGCTCGCCCAGGGCGACATCATCGTGGCCGGCGCCGAGTGGGGCCGGGTGCGTGCGATGCTCGACGACAAGAACCGGCCGATCAAGACCGCCGGCCCGTCGTCGCCTGTCGAGGTGCTGGGACTGTCGTCTGTTCCCGGTGCCGGCGAGCCGTTCGTCGTGGTGGAGAACGAGAATCGCGCTCGTGAGATTTCCGAGTTCCGCCAGCGCCGCATCAAGGAGAAGCAGGCCGCCGGCATTACCGCCGCGCGTGGCACGCTCGACCAGATGCTCGCCCGCATCCAGGCAGGCGCGCAGAAGGAAGTCGCGATCCTGATCAAGGCGGACATGCAGGGTTCGGCCGAGGCGATCCAGTCCACGGTGCTCAAGCTCGAGCACGAGGAGGTCAAGGTCCGCGTGCTGATCGCGGGCGTCGGCCAGATCACCGAAAGCGACATCCAGCTGGCGCGGGCGTCGGATGCGGTCATCGTCGCGTTCAACGTACGTGCGACCACCCAGGCGCGTGAACTCGCGACCCGGGATGGTGTGGATATCCGCTACTACTCGATCATCTATCAGGTGGCTGATGACATCGAGCAGCTCGTGAAGGGCAAGATCGCGCCGAAGCACCGGGAGAAGTTCCTGGGCTACGCCGAGATCCGCAAGGTGTTCAACATCACCAAGACCGGCATGGTCGCCGGTTGCTACATCACCGAAGGCGTGGTCAAGCGCGGCTGCGGGGTTCGCCTGCTGCGCGACAACGTGGTCATCCACCAGGGCGACCTCAGCCAGCTCAAGCGCTTCAAGGACGATGTCCGCGAAGTGGCGCGCGGCTACGAGTGCGGCCTGTCGTTCGCCGGCTACAACGACCTCAAGGAAGGCGATGTGGTCGAGTGCTACGAGATGGAGCTCGTTCCGGCGTGAGTCGGAACGCGTCCAGAGGCAAGACCGAGACGAAAGGGCCGGCAGGGCAATCTGCCGGTCCTCGTGCATCGGGCTCCCGTCGCGCCGGTCCGGCCGCCGGCCCGTCGCAGCGGCAGCTTCGTGTGGCGGAGGAGGTCCGGCACGTGCTGGCCGAACTGTTCACCCGGGTCGAATTTCGCGATCCGGTGCTGGCCGGCGTGAAGATTACCGTGACCGAAGTCCGGATCAGTCCCGATCTGCGTCATGCGACCGCGTTCATCGCGCGTCTTGGACAGAGTGACGTCGAGGTCTTTCTGCCGGCGCTCCGGCGGGCGACCCCTTTCCTGCGCAGCCAGCTCAGCCACGCCGTCAAGCTTCGCGGTGTGCCGGACCTGCATTTCCAGCCCGATACCGCGCTCGATTACGCGATGGAAATCGACGCGCTGCTGCGCTCGCCGATCGTCGCCAAGGATCTCGGGCCGCAGGAGTGACCTGCGGCCGCTTTCCGGCGCGCGTTATACCCTGTCCATTACGGCCCGATGCGAACACCATGAGGTCGTGACCCACCACCCGGGTGCGGGACGATAAGGTCTCGTTCCGGTACGTGTTCGCGGGTAGGCGTTCTCGTGTCGGACGACGATGATAGTCATGGTCGGTCGCGCTGAGCGGAATGACCATCCAGCATTCTTGTTCCTGGAGGACTTTGCTTGCGCGCTGCCAGCCGAATCCGACATCTCGTGCTGGGTGCGCTGGCGCTTCTGCCGCTGTTGAGCCAGCCGGCACGTGCAGCCCCCCCGGCCCCCTGGAGCCTATTGCCGCCGATGCCGTCGCTGCCGGTCACGGCGCGTTCCGGCTACAAGTCGGTCAACGGCATCCGCATGTGGTACGCCGAGTATGGGGCGGGTAAGCCGGTGTTGTTGCTGCATGGCGGCCTCGCCAACTCGAACTACTGGGGCAACCTGATACCGTTCCTGGTGGCACATCATCGGCTGGTGATCGTGACGGACAGCCGGGGTCACGGGCGCAGCAGCCGGACCCGTCAGCCATTCGGCTACGACCTGATGGCATCGGATGTGCTCGCATTGCTGGACCAGCTCGGCATGACGCGTGTCGATCTGGTCGGCTGGAGCGACGGCGGCATTATCGGGCTCGACCTGGCAATGCATGACCCGAACCGTGTCGACCGTCTGTTCGCGTTCGGCGCCAACACCGATCCGTCCGGCCTACGCCGGAATTTCGATCGCACTCCGGTGTTTGGCGGCTTCATCGCGCGCACGCGCGCCGAGTATCAGGCGCTGTCTCCGACGCCCGACCAGTATGACCTGTTCGTGCGCCAGATCAGCCACATGTGGCAGAGTGAGCCGCACTGGACGCGGTCCGATCTCGCGACGATCACCATACCGACTACCATCGCCGACGGTGACCATGACGAGGCGATCAGGCAGGCACATGATCGCTTCATGGCCACCGCCATCCCCGGCGCGAAGCTGGTGATACTGCCGGAGGTGAGCCATTTTGCGATGCTCCAGGCACCTGGCCCGTTCAACCAGGCGGTGCTCGAGGCAATCACGCCCTGAGGCTCGGAAGGCGCTTGCGATAAGCGAGGCGGCCAAGCCCGTGGCTCCGGGGACGGTGGCATCTCCTGGGCGCGATCGACTGGCCCACGCGGAAATCAGATCGGACTGCCTCCTGGGAATGCTGCCCGCAGATAGGCGTGCGCCTCTCGATGAGTAAGGCGTCGGCCAGGGCAGTTGCGCGAGGGAGCTGGACGGCACCGCACCACGATCCACCGGACTTGGGATGCCTTCACAGGGAGATATGCGGCTGTCGATCCTTACCCAGGGCTGGCAAAGCTCCATGCTCAATTTCCGAACGGTAGTCGGTCCGCCGACGCGCCCTTGGGAAGCTTTGCTTAATCACCAACAGGCAACCGTCAGTAAGTCGCCCCGGGTTGCGCATCGCCGATCCTCGACCGATCGGCTTCGATGTTGTCAGATGATGCAGGGAGAAAAAACAATGAAGACACTTCAAAGTATCATGCTGAGTATCGTCATCGGTGGTGCCGTTACTTCGGCGGCGGTCGCTGCGACCGGCGGGGCCTGCCCTCATGATAACCAGGGCGTGCCACCAGAAGCGAACAGCACCGACAAGACGAAGCCATTCTTCATCGACACGACCGGGCTCGATCTCAAGACCGCGCCGCCGACACGCGATCCGGCGAACCCCGCCTACCCGGCCGCAACCACGCTCGCCGACGGGACGCTGCCGTCAGTCACCCGGAACGGCAACTTCATCATCGGCCCGACGCATCCCGTGGCCTCCGACACGCTTGCCCATGCCGGCATCCCGCACGGGACCGTCCACACCTTCACGATGTCCTCGACGGACAGCGTGCGCTATCGCCCCGGCATGGTGCGTGATGACGCACCCGATTGCCGCAACAGCGCACTGGAACATGCGACGACCGCGCCCGGCGACCGGTCCGACATGATCGTCACGACGAGCCATCCCGGAAGCTGGACACGAAGCGTCGATGTCTATGTGCCCGCCGGCTACATCCCCGGGAAGACCACGCCCTTCCTAATATTCGGCGATGGCGGGCGGGATGGCTTTACCAACGAGACCCAACTCTTCACCACGCTCGACAACCTGATCCATGCCGGCCGGATCCCCCCGATCGTGGCGATCGGGGTCGGCTCGGGCGGCCAGGACGCGCAGGGCTCGGAGCGTGGTCGTGAATATGACACCGTTTCCGGCACCTACGCCGAATGGGTGGAGCACGAGGTGCTGCCGCTGGTCGAACGTAACGCGCATGTGCGACTAACCCGCGACCCGAACGGCCGCGCCACGATGGGCATCAGCTCGAGCGGTGTCGCCGCCCTTACCATGGCGTGGTTCCATCCTGAGCTTTATGGACGCGTGCTTGCATATTCTCCGACGTTGGTGAACCAGCAGTGGCCGCATGACACCGCACTGCCGGGCGGGGCATGGCAATATCACAGTGCCTGGTCCGGCACTCCCCGGCCCAACCTTCTCGTCCATGGCGTCACCTTCGAGGCGACCACGCAATCCGACGGCCTGCCACTGATCCCGAACACTCCCCGCAAGCCGATCCGGTTCTGGTTCGAGACGGGCGACCGCGACCTGTTCTATCCGGCCGCCGCAATTCCGGATGGCATGCATGACTGGACACTGGCTAACGAGAACATGGCACGTGCGCTCGCCGCCAAGAACTACACCTACCAGTTCGTGTTCGCGCGGAATGCGGGACACGTCGACAAGGGCGTCGTCGCACAAACCTTGCCCGCCGCGCTCGAATGGGTCTGGAACGGCTACGTGCCGGTCAAGCGTTGATCGAGGTCGCGGGGTAAAAATTAGAGCCTCGTTGTCGCGCAGGTGGCAATCTGCCGGTTGAGTTCCAGGAGCATCCGCAGCGACGCGGTGAACAATACCGCGTTCGTTCCGGATGCTTCTACTCTGCGAACTGAAGATAGCGCGACGATCGGATCTATGAATTATGCGCGCGTCGAAGTCTCTGGATTGTCGCCGGGGCTCGATGCGCTCACGATGAGGTCCGGAGCGGCGGTCGTCGGGGTCATGCGTTGGCTTCCCGATCCGCCTGAAGTCGACTTATCAGCGTGACCAGGCCGATGACGATGATCCACTGGTGTGCGGATTGCATCTATTACGTGCGCGATCGTGATATCGCCGACCATCGATAACAACGCACGGCGTGCAGCCTGCAAACCGGGGTGATCTGCGGGCACCAAGGCACAGTGGCGATGGCGTTTACAATGGTGTCCACTTTCCCATCTGTTGCTGGCTGCGTGGTCGCAGCTCTGCCCGGTTTCGGTCATCCTTTTTGGGCAAGCTGCAGCGTCCGCTAAATCCTGATCACCCTCTCGGCAATGTCCTGCACTCTTGCTTCAAGTGCCGGTCGCCGGCCCGACGAGCAGCCGAGCCTGCACCATCTAGAGAAGCAGGATGTCCAATGGGCGGCATCGCGAGGAAGCGCGTCGAACCCACGCCAATATGGCGCGCGATTTCATGCTCGGCGCAGGATGGTTCGTCGCGGTTTGTCGGCGCTCGCAACCCTGTCCAGGATCGCCATCGTAACGGCCCGGGCAGAGCTGGCGGTTCGCGGTAGCGATCGGGAAGGCCTTTGCGATCCGTCCGATGAACCGGGGCATCGGCTCACGCGACCGCTGCAGTCGCTAAATTGGTCAGACCACTGGACACCGACCAAGGCTCACGACTACGATCCAGCCAACAAGAACGAACTTTTTTGGGGGGCGACGATGCGGCTTGCGAGAAAGCATGGGCTCGCGACAGCTGCAGCACAGGAGAGTGGTCGGGCCACTGCGAGTGCGGCGATCTGTGAGAAGCACAGGATCCGTGCCGCGAACAGCACGATCTCGGCTTTCGCCTCGAACGCGCCTCGTTCGTCCCGGCGTTATCCTGCAGCGGCCCAGACGCTGTCGGAACGACCACGACTTATGGATGTAGTGATTGCTCGCGGTCGCACGGTGCGCAGCACCGGGTTCGGCCCAGCGAACCAGCCGGCCATCGCGGTTCGATGACCCGTATTACCGGGCTGCGAACCCTCGATATCCGTTTTCCCACATCGCAGAAACTCGACGGCTCGGACGCGATGAATCCCGATCCCGACTATTCTGCGGCTTACGTCGTTCTGGAGACCGACACGCCGGGGCTCGAGGGTCATGGCCTGACCTTCACCATCGGCCGTGGCAACGAGATCTGCTGCCGCGCGATCGAGGCGCTGGCGCATAACGTGGTCGGCCTGGAGCTGGACTGGATCCGGGAGAACCCGGGCCGCTTCTGGCGTCATGTCACCAGCGATAGCCAGCTTCGCTGGATCGGTCCGGACAAGGGGGCGATCCACCTGGCGACGGGCGCAGTCGTCAACGCCGTATGGGATCTTTGGGGCAAGGCGGTCGGCAAGCCGGTCTGGAAGATCGTCGGCGACATGGGCCCGCAGGAGATCGTGCGGGCGATCGACTTTCGCTACATCACCGATTGCATCGGGCCGGAGGAAGCGCTGGAGCGGCTGCAGGACGCGGCAACCGGCAAGGCGGAGCGGCTGCAGCGCCTGCTCGATGGTGGCTACCCCTGCTACACGACGTCGGCGGGGTGGCTCGGCTACGAGGACGACAAGCTGCGCCGGTTGTGCCGCGATGCGGTCGATGCCGGTTTCAACCATGTGAAGCTTAAGGTCGGACGCGACCTGGACGACGATATAAGGCGCCTGCGCATTGCGCGCGAGGAGATCGGACCGGATCGTCGGCTGATGATCGACGCCAACCAGGTCTGGGAAGTCGGGCAGGCCATTGAGTGGGTGAAGGCGCTGGCGTTTGCCAAGCCCTGGTTCATCGAGGAGCCGACCAGCCCGGACGATGTCGAGGGGCACCGGACGATCCGGCAGGCGATAGCGCCGGTCGGGGTAGCGACCGGCGAGATGTGCCAGAATCGGATCGTGTTCAAGCAGTTCCTCATGCGCGGCGCCATCGACGTCGCGCAGATCGATAGTTGCCGGCTCGGTGGCGTCAACGAGATCCTGGCGGTCATGCTGATGGCAGCAAAATACGACGTTCCGGTATGCCCGCATGCCGGTGGCGTCGGACTCTGCGAATACGTCCAGCATCTCTCGATGATCGACTACCTTTGCATCTCGGGCAGCATGGAAAATCGCGTGATCGAGTATGTCGATCATCTGCACGAGCATTTCGTCGATCCGTGCATCATTCGCGATGCCGCCTACATGCCGCCGCAGGCACCGGGGTTTTCGATCACGATGAAACCGGAAAGCCTCCACACCTATCGGTTCCGCGGCTGATACAGGAGACACGTGGTGGATCTCAATCTTCGCGGAAAGATCGTCATCGTGACGGGCGGGGCGTCCGGCATCGGTGCTGCCATCTCGCAGATGCTGGCGGAGGAGGGCGCCGTCCCGGCGATCCTGGCACGCGATCCTCCGGCGCCCGCGTTTCTCGATGCGTTGCGCGCGGTCCAGCCGGCGTCGACGTTCCATCGCGTCGAACTGACGGACGAGCATGCCTGCCGCGGCGCGATCGCGGACATCGTCGACACGCATGGCGGGCTGCATGGCCTGGTGAACAATGCGGGCCGCAATGATTCCGTTGGTCTCGAAGCCGGACCGGAAGCCTTCCGTATATCGGTGAAGGACAACCTCCTGCACTATTATACGATGGCGCATTATGCATTGCCGCATTTGCGCCGTTCCCGCGGCGCCATCGTCAACATCTCCTCCAAGACTGCTTTGACCGGCCAGGGTGGGAACAGCGGGTATACGGCGGCTAAAGGCGCGCAACTGTCGCTGACACGCGAATGGGCGGTTTCGCTGCTCGGTGATGGCATCCGGGTCAATGCGGTCATTCCGGCCGAAGTCATGACGCCGCTCTATGAAACATGGCTGTCGCAATTCGATAATCCCGCGGAGCGGCTGAACACGATCACGGCACGCGTGCCACTCGGCCACCGCTTCACGACCGCACGCGAGATCGCCAGCACCGTGGTGTTCCTGCTGTCGGACGCCGCGTCGCACACGACCGGCCAGTGGCTCGTTGTCGACGGTGGATACACACATCTGGATCGCGCACTGACGTGAACGGTGCCTGGCCACGCAACGCAGTCCGCCCCGTGCCTGATTGGCAAGAGGCTGGCGTGGTGTGCGAGAGGAAAACTTAGATGAGCGCTGCCGCCCGCTTCGAATCTGGCACGGATGACGGGCGGTCTGGCCACTCGATCGATCCGGCCGTCATCCTGTCGCTCGAGGGCGTCTCCAAGCGTTTCCCGGGTGTCCTGGCGCTGGACAATGTGAGCCTCACGCTTCATCCGGGCGAGGTTCACGCGATCTGCGGTGAGAACGGCGCCGGCAAGTCCACTCTCATGAAAATCGTCAGCGGCGTGTTCCAGCCCGATGAAGGGACCATTATCTACAAGGGCCTCGAACGTCGCTTTCTCTCGACGCTCGAGGCGCAGGCCGTCGGCATCACCATCATTCACCAGGAACTCAACCTCATCCCGCATCTGACCGTTGCGGAGAACGTGTTCCTGGCACGCGAACCGCGTCATGGTCCGTTCGTCGATCGCCGGAAACTGCTGGCCGACACCGCCAAGTGCCTGCAACGCCTCGGTGTCGATATCGATCCCGGCGCGTCCGTGCGCAGCCTGTCGGTGGCGCAACAGCAGATGGTCGAAATCGCCAAGGCGCTCTCCACCGACGCCGATGTGCTGATCATGGACGAGCCGACCTCGTCGCTCACCGAGTCCGAGACCACGCTCCTGTTCAGGGTCATCCACGAGCTTAAGCGGACCGGGGTCGGGATCATCTATATTTCGCACCGGCTCGACGAGATGGCCGAGATCGTCGATCGGGTCACCATCCTCCGCGACGGCCGCTATGTCTCGACCCACAACTTCTCCGAGACCAGCGTGGATGCGATCGTATCGCTGATGGTCGGCCGCGATCTGGAGGACAAGTTTCCACCCCCGACCCGGCGCCCTGACGATCATGTCCTGCTGAGCGTGGACCGGTTGACGCGCAACAAGGTCTTTCACGATGTGAGCTTCACGTTGCGCAGGGGCGAGATCCTGGGGTTCGCAGGCCTGATCGGAGCCGGGCGTACCGAGGTCGCGCGCGCCATCTTCGGGGCTGACCCGTTCGATTCCGGCGAGATCATGTTCGACGGCAAGGCGCTCTCCATCGGATCGCCGCGGGATGGGATCGCCCAGGGCCTCGCCTATCTGTCGGAAGATCGTAAGACCACAGGCCTCGCCACCAAGATGTCGGTTGCCTCCAACATCACGCTCGCGAATATCGAGGATGTGTCCAGCCGCTTCGGTATCCTCGACTTCAGGAAGGAGGCGGATGCGGCGCGTCGATATGTCGACCTGCTCAACATCCGGACGCCGTCGATCCACCAGCTGGTGCGCCTGCTTTCAGGCGGCAACCAGCAGAAGATCATCATCGCGAAATGGCTGTTCCGGCAATCGCGGCTGCTGTTTTTCGATGAGCCGACACGCGGGATCGATGTCGGTGCGAAGTTCGCGATCTACCAGATCATGGACGAGCTGGCCGCACGCGGGATCGGCGTCATCCTGATCAGTTCGGAGCTTCCCGAGATCCTTGGCCTGACCGATCGTGTGGCCGTGTTCCACCAGGGCCAGCTGACCCGTATTCTGGAAACCCGGAACACCAACCAGGAAGAAATCATGCATTACGCATCCGGCCATTCAAGGCCGGGCCAGGATCCGGCCTCCGGGACAGCGCCATGACCGAGAGGCAGAAGGACCTGATCCAGAAGTTCGCCGCCTTCGGTGGGTTGGTTATCCTGGTGATCGTGTTCTCGATCACCAGCCCAGCCTTCTTCACCGTCGGAAACGGACTGACCGTCGCCTTGCAGGTCACGTCGATCGCGATCCTGGGCATCGGGGCCACCTGCGTCATCATCACCGGCGGCATCGACCTGTCGGTCGGGTCGATCCTGGCACTGTCCGGCGTGGTCGCCGCGCTGGCGGTAAAAAATGGCGGTTTCCCGGTCTGGCTCGGCATGTTCGTGGGAATCCTCGTCGGTACCCTGTGCGGCTTCATCAACGGCATTGCGGTCACCCGGCTGCGGCTGCCACCGTTCATCGCCACACTGGGCATGATGATGGTCGCGCGCGGCGTGGCGTTGCAGATCACCGGCGCCCGCGCGGTATCCGGCCTGGGCGAGGGTTTCGGCGTCCTGGGCAACGGCGCCCTGTTTCGTGTCGAACGGATCGGCGACGATGGATTTCCGAACGTCACTTTCCCGGGCATTCCCTATCCGGTGGTCCTGATGATCGTGCTGGCGATCGTCGTGTCGCTGATGCTGACGCGAACCGTGCTGGGCCGTCATATCTATTCGGTCGGATCCAACGCGGAGGCGGCCCGGCTTTCCGGCGTCAACGTCACCCGGGTCACCCTGTTCACCTACATGCTGTCGGGAACCATGGCCGGACTGACCGGCTGCATCCTGATGTCGCGGCTGGTGACCGGGCAGCCGAACGAGGGCATCATGTACGAGCTGGACGCGATCGCCAGCGCAGTCATCGGCGGGACGTCGCTGATCGGCGGCGTCGGAACCATCTCGGGCACCGCGATCGGAGCGTTCGTCATCGGGATCATGCGCAACGGGCTCAACATGAACGGTGTCTCGGCCTTCACGCAGCAGATCATCATCGGCCTGGTGATCCTGCTGACGGTGTGGATCGATCAGCTCCGCAACCGGCGGTAATCGGGCCTTCCGCCGGAATACAACAGAAAAGCCGGGCAAACCGGTAACGGCCTTAACAACCAAAGGGAGAAACAAGATGAAAAGCATTGGATTCTGCAAGGTCGTTGCGTTGATCGCATCGACGGCCATCGTCTCGTCGGCGAGCATGGCATCGGCACGGGAGATCGCGGTGATCGTCAAGACCGTGAACTCCACCTACTGGCAGAATGTGCAGAAAGGTGCGCAGTCGGCGCTGAAGGATGCGCCGGGCGACCAGCTGACGTTCCAGGGCCCCGCCTCGGAGTCCGCCATCGCCGATCAGGTCAACATGGTCGAGAACGCGGTCAACCGGCACGTCGCCGGGATCGTGCTGGCGCCATCCGATCCGGACGCGCTGGTACCGGTCGTCAAGAAGGCGTGGGAAGCGCATATTCCGGTGGTGGTGATCGACTCTCCGCTTGCTGACAGCGGAAAAGGTTTCTACCAGGCGCTGCTCTCGACCGATAACGTCAAGGCCGGACAACTCTGCGCCAAGGCGCTGATCGACCGGATAGGCTCTACCGGAAGCATCGCGGTGATGTCCTACATCGCCGGTGCCGGTTCGGAGATCGGCCGCGTCGGCGGCTTTACCGACTACATTAAAGCGCATTCGAGCCTGTCGATTGTCGGGCCGTTCTATTCGCAGTCGCAGATGGCCACCGCACTCAACCAGACGACCGACGTGTTGACCTCGCACCCCGATCTCAAGGGAATCTTCGGCGCGAATGAGCCGACGGCGATCGGGATGGGACGCGCTTTGGAGCAGTCCGGACGAGCAGGCAAAGTGGTGGCTGTGGGCTTCGACGGCAACGAGGATCTGCAGAACTTCGTCAAGAACGGCACGCTCGCCGCCATCGCGGTCCAGGGCTCGTTCCAGATGGGCAAGCTCGGCCTGGAGACGGTGGTGAAACTCATCGATCACCAGAAGGTCGCCAAGCAGATCGATACCGGCGTGGTCCTCGTGACCAAGAAGAACATCGACTCGGTCGATGCGAAGAACGTCCTGTATTGAGACCGGTGGCCGACTGAGGGACGGGTTAGGCTCTTGTCGCGATGATCGATGCACATCAGCATTTCTGGCGTCTGTCGGACCATGCGGGACAATGGCCGCCGCCGGACCTGGTTGCGATCCATCGGGATTTCGCCCCCGATGATCTGCAGCCGGTGCTTTCGTCGAGCGGCGTGACCGGGACCATACTGGTGCAGTCGCTGCCGGCCCCGGCGGATACGAGCTACCTGCTCGATCTGGCCGACCGGCACGCCTTCATCCTGGGCGTGGTCGGATGGGCCGACCTGAAGGCGGCGGAAGCGGCTTCCGTCATTTCGGATCTGGCCCGGCAACCAAAGCTGAGGGCGCTTCGGCCGATGCTGCAGGATATCGCCGATCCGAACTGGATCGACGATCCTGCTCTCGATCCGGCGATCGAGGCCATGGTGTCGAACGGTCTGTGCTTCGACGCCCTGGTCAAACCCCGGCATTTGCCGGCACTCCATGCATTCGCGTTGAGGCACGCCGACCTGCCGATCGTGATCGACCACGCCGCCAAGCCCGATATCGCGCGGAACATGTTCGGCGAGTGGCGACGGGATATGGAGGCGCTCTCGGCTCTCGGGAACGTTCAGGTGAAGTTGTCCGGCCTGTTGACCGAGGCCGGGGATCGCGCCGACCTTCCGGCACTTCGGCCCTATGTCGAGACATTGATCGAGCTGTTCGGTTTCGAGAGGCTGCTGTGGGGAAGCGACTGGCCCGTGCTGCTGCTTGCAGGCGACTATGGGTCATGGTTGTCCATGTGCCTGGAGCTCATACCCGAGAGCGAACAGACGAAAGTTTTCGGCGGTAATGCGAGCAGGTTCTACCGGCTCGGCTAGGGCGTCATCCGTGATACGAAAAAACGCCGCCGGAACCCGGACATTCAACGAACACTGAAAAGGACCAGTCGCATGCTACGCGGAATCGACCCCATCCTGACCCCGGATCTGCTCTACACGCTGGCTCTCATGGGGCACGGCGATACGATCGCGATCGTGGACGCCAATTTCCCGGCGGCTGCCTGCAGCACGCGTGTGCATCGCCTGCATGGGCTCGGTGCGGCACCGGTCCTGGAGGCTGTGCTGTCGCTGCTTCCGCTCGACACATTCATTCCGAACCCCGCCGTCACCATGCAGGCGGTCGGCGATGCCGGGACGACACCGCCGGCGGTCGCCGACCTGAATGCCGTTCTGGTCCGGCATGGTGCCGCCGCGGCCGCAACGCTGGAGCGCTTCGCGTTCTACGACGCAACCCGGGCCGCCTTCGCGATCATCCAGACGGGCGAGGCGCGTGCGTACGGCAACATCATCCTGACCAAGGGCGTCCTCGGCTTCTAGCTGCCGATCTCGCCTGTTCTGCCGAACCCTCGGCAGGGCAGGCGTTGTCGCCGGCAGCAGGCACGGACCAGCGCCTTGTGACCGGGCTCGTTCCCGGCTGATGTCATAACGGCTTGACCCGAACCTGACAGCGTTCCACCGATGCATCCGAGTGCCGAACGACCGGCTACGAAGGATGCTTCATGAATCGCAGGACCTGGATCACCACGACAGCCGCCATCACGTGCTGTGCCGCATGGGCCGGACCCGGCAGGGCCGCTACCAACCCGTTCGCCACCGAAAGCACGCTGCCGTTCCATGCCCCGCGCTTCGACCTCATCAAGGATGCCGACTACGGTCCCGCCCTCGAGCAGGGCATGGCCGAGCAGATCGTCGAGATCGGCCGCATCGCCGACAATCAAGCGGCCCCGACCTTCGACAACACGCTCGTCGCGATGGAGCGGTCCGGCCGCATGCTGGACCGGGTCGAGCAGGCCTTCTTCGGCGTCGTGCAGGCCAATACGGACGATGCGCTGGCCGAAGTGCAGAAGGTCGAGGCGCCCAAGCTTGCCCAGCATCAGGACGCGATCTACCTCAACCCGAAGCTGTTCGCGCGCGTCCAGGCGATCTATACCGCGCGCGACACGTTGAAGCTCGATCCCGAGCAGCGCCAGCTGCTCGAGATCGAGCACCAGCAGTTCATCCATGCCGGCGCGCAGTTGTCGGAGTCCGACAAGGCCAAGCTGCGCATCCTGAACACGCAGCTGTCGACGCTCGAGACCACCTTCCAGCAGAAACTGCTCGCCGCCGGCAAGAACGGTGCGCTCGTCGTATCCGACAGGGCAGCACTCGCCGGGCTGGACGCCGCGCAGATCGCCGCCGCCGCACGCACCGCCCATGACCGCAAGCTCGACGGCAAATGGGTGCTGACGCTGCAGAACACGACGCAGCAGCCGGCGCTGCAGTCGCTCGAGAACCGCGCGACGCGCCAGGCGCTGTTCGAGCAGAGCTGGAACCGGGCGGAAAAGAAAGACGCCGACGACACGCGCGACACCATCGCCACGATGGCGCAGCTGCGTGCGCAGAAGGCGGCGCTGCTCGGCTACCCGAACTATGCCGCCTACGTGCTGTTCGACCAGATGGCAAAGACGCCTGATTCCGTGCAGCGCTTCATGGCCCAGCTCGTTCCTGCCACGCTCGTCGAGCAGAAGCGCGAAGCGGCCGACATCCAGGCCATGATCGACAAGGATGGAAAGGGCTTCAGGCTCGCGCCCTGGGACTGGCAGCATTACGCCGAGCAGGTTCGGCGCGCGAAGTACGACCTCGACGAGAATGCGGTGAAGCCGTATTTCGAGCTCGATACCGTGCTGACGGACGGCGTGTTCTTTGCCGCCAACAAGCTCTACGGCATCACCTTCAAGAAGCGGACCGACATTCCGGTCTATAATCCCGACATCCGCACCTTCGAGGTGTTCGACAAGGATGGCTCGCCGCTCGGGCTTGCCTATTTCGACTACTTCAAGCGCGACAACAAAACCGGCGGCGCCTGGATGTCGACCTTTGTCGGACAGTCGAAGCTGCTCGGCACCAGGCCGGTGATCTACAACGTCGCGAACTTCCCCAAGCCCGCACCCGGCCAGCCCGCTCTCATCAGCTTCGAGGACGTCACCACGATGTTCCACGAATTCGGCCACGGGCTGCACGGCCTGTTCGCGAACCAGACCTATCCGAGCCTGTCGGGCACCAATGTCGCGCGCGACTTCGTCGAGTTCCCGTCGCAGTTCAACGAGCATTGGGCGCTCGATCCGACGGTGTTCGCGCACTATGCCCGCAACTACAAGACCGGCGCTGCAATGCCGCAGGCGCTGGTGGACAAGATCAAAAAGTCCGCGAAGTTCAACCAGGGCTATGCGCTCGGCGAGGTCATCGCCGCAGCCGAACTGGACATGGACTGGCATGCGTTGCCGGCCAGCGCGCCGAAACAGGATGTCGACCGGTTCGAGACCGATGCGCTTGCCAAGAGCGGCCTCGACACGACCGAAATCCCGCCACGCTACCGGTCGAGCTATTTCCTGCATATCTGGTCGAACGGCTATGCCGCCGGCTATTATGCCTATCTCTGGACCGAGATGCTCGACGACGCCGCCTTCGCCTGGTTCGGATCGCATGGCGGCCTGACCCGTGCCAACGGCCAGCATTTCCGTGACACGATCCTGTCGCGTGGCCACACGGCGGATTACGGCACGATGTTTCGCGCCTTCTATGGCAAGGATGCCGACATCCAGCCGATGCTCCGTCATCGCGGCCTGATTGCCGGGGAGGACTGAGCCCGGCAGTCCGACAGGGTCCCGGACAGCTTCCGCTTCCGCTTGCGGGGACCTAGTGCATAAAATCCCGTGCTCCGGACGGGACGGAGGCTGACGGGCGTATTGATTGTGTTTCGGCCCGGTGCGCCTGCTCGGGCCGATAATATCCAGCCTCCTGAAGCTGGAACGCAACGCGGAGAGCACAATCGGCTGCGAGCAGGGCGGCTCGCTCGCAGGCGATATCGCGTAGCAGCGCCTCTGCGTCCTCGACATGATCCGTGACGAGAAGCGAAAAGATATTCAGCAGGCAAGCCTCGTCACGGGTGACCTGCGTTTCGCAAGTGCAATTGATCCACAGGGTGCGGGTGAGGCCCTGGCTTAGCACCCACAGGAAGCCTTCCAGGGCCGGAGCCGTATCGGCCGCGCCGATATGGCGGAATACGGATCCGATCTTGAAGCTCATATCCTCGCCCAGTCGGCGGCCGATGACCCAGGTGCGAATGGCCCACAGCAAGGATTGTTCGATGCGCGGAAGCTCGGGCAGGGTGGCGTGTTCACGTGCTCGCAGCATGATCATCTCCAGCCGGAAAACTTCCAGCCAGCTTAGTGATAATGAGAGTCATTCTCATCATCAAGCAGATTATGCTGGTGGGGTGTGCTTAAGCCGGCCGATCGTGGATTTGCTGCGCCGTCATGATCAGGCTCGGCAGCTGAATTCTTTACCATTGCTCGCAAGTGCAAGTCAGTCGCATCGGCACTACATGCAAGTAATTCGCATTGCCTGAAGTATTCGCGCTTATTTGTTTGTTGTTCTGCAACCCGGATCACCAGGAGGCGTCCTGACTTGGTAACCATCAGTGCCACCATGGAGACAATGCCATGTCGATGACCCAGACCCAGGACGCAGCCTGCACCAAGTGCAAGTTCTTCGACGATCATAGTGCGAAGCCGCAGGCGGATGACGGTCTGTGCCGCTATAACCCGCCCGTGACGCAGCCCAGCGCCGAGGCTCACGGCCTTTGGCCGGTTGTCTCGTCCAATGACTGGTGCGGACATTTCAGGCTGGACACCTTGGCGGCAGGGAACGCGGACTAGCCTGCGCAACGGGCCTGGCGTGCTCCGAGTTCGGGCCGGGATGTAGGCGTCCCAGGGACACGGTGACTCGCTCAGGCCGACCGCGGTTCGATTACTGGTCCAGGCTCGGGCGAGGCCTCAGCTTTCGCGCAGGCGGTGATGTGCCTGGTCGAGCCGCCGAAGTACCGGCAGCAGTGCCGCGCATGCGGCCACGATTGCCATCGCCAGCAGGAACAGCCTGAAGAACAACGCGTGGTAGATCGGCAGGCTGTCTGCAGGATCCAGGGCGCCGAGGCCCTTCGGGATCGCCGCCCAGTTCGCGATCATACCGCCCAGATAGAGCGCCACGCCGGCCGCCACCGAATAGGCACCCATCATCAGCGCGCCGGTCCGCTTCGGCACGTAGCGCGCGACCATCGCGAAGCCGAGGCCATTGGTGAGCAGTTCGCCGAGCGACACCAGCCCGTAGCCTACCACCATGGTCCAGGGCGAGACGATCGGATGGGCGGTGTCGCCGGAGGTCGCGAACCAGACCAGGCATCCGGCGCCGATCGCCAGGTAGCCGATCAGGAACTTCACCGCGACGGGCAGGTCGCGTCCCGAGCGACCGAGCCGGCTGTAGCCGTACGCCAGCACCGGGCTGAGTATCATGACCCAGATCGGATTGAGCGCCTGGAACTGGCCCGCCGACAGCGAGAACAAGGTCGTGCCGCCGATCCGGAAATGCGTGTCGACGTTGCGCAGCGCGAACAAGGTCAGCGACGTGGCTTGCTGCTGGTAGAAGATGAAGAACATCATCGCCTGCAGCGTCAGGATGTACATCGCCGCCAGGCCGGGTCGCTCGGCGCCGCTGGCACGCGCGAACAGGCCGCCGGCAAAAACCACCACGCCGGCAGCGGCGAGCCAGACGCAGGTGCGCGCCACGACGGGATGCTGCAGCACGATCGCCATGGCCAGCGACGCCAGCAAGACGCCGCCCAGGATCGCCATGCCGCGGCCTGGATGCAACGGTGCCTGGTCGGGGGCGCTGCCAATGCCGTCGAGCCGCCGCTTCAGCATCGAGTAGCCGGCAATGGCCGCGACCAGGCCGGCACAGCAGACCGCGAAGGCCGGATGCCACCCGAACCGGTCCTTGATCCAGGGGGTGAGGAGGATCGACACGGTCGAACCGATATTGACCGACATGTAGTAGAGGGTGAACGCGGCATCGAGGCGGCTGTCGTCGCCGGCGAAGATGTTGCGCACCAGGTTGGCGGCGTTCGGCTTGAACAGGCCGGTGCCGATGACGATCGCACCCATCGCGACATAGAGCAGCACGGTGGTGTCGCTCGGCAGCGACATCAGCAGGTAGCCGGTCGCCAGCACTGCCGCCCCGAGGATCATGCAGCGTCGCGAACCCAGGATGGTGTCGCCGAGCCAGCCGCCGATCACCGGCGCACAATAGAGCAGCGCGGTGAAGGCGCCCCAGAGCAGGTTCGCCTGGGCGTCGCCAAGTCCCAGCCGCTGCACCATGAACAGCAGCAGCAGTGCCTGCATTCCGTAGAAGCCGAACCGCTCCCATAACTCGACGAGCAGGACGACGGAGAAACGTTGGGCGTGCGTGGGTGTCGGCATGGGATGTTCGTCTAGCGCCAGCGGACCGTGTCGTCGATGCCGCGCGGCCGGCTATACCGGCTGATGCGGAACGCCCGGCATGGACCTTGGCACCCGGTCTGGTAGAGACATCTCGCGACCCTGGCCCCGGGCGCCGCCACAGGAACGGGAGGCCGACCTACCGATGCGTTCGTGTCCGGCTTCTTCTCCGCAAGGAACGCTCGCGACCGCGAGCAGTGCACGCTTCAGGGCGACGCTGCATACGGTACTGGTCCTGCTGACCGGGTTGACGCTGTTCGGCCATCTGATGCTCGCCACCCTGGTACCGCCGGTCCGGCAGACTGCGACAGCGATGGATCGGGTCGCCGAGGTGTCGGTGCTCTGCCAGGCCGGAAACCCCGGCACGCCGCATCGTCACCCGCCGGGCCATCGCCGGTCCGACGGACATCCCGGCATCTGCAAATCCGCCGACGCCCTCGCGATCGCCGTCATGATCCTGCCGGGCCAGGCGGCCATCCCTGTCTTCACGCTGCTCGCCGGCGCCGGCTTCGCCCTGCGTCCGCCACTGCGCGGCCCCCCGCGCCCACCCGCCTTCGATGACCAGCCACGTGGGCCACCCGCCTCCGCCTGACGACGATCGGCCCGGCTTCCTGCCGGCATGGCCTCGCTCCTCATCAGCCGGACACCACCCACCATGAGTTCTCCTTCCCGTGCCTATGCCGCGCGCCGCCGGCACTTGCTGCTGGCCCTGCTCGTGCCCGTTCCCGCCTGCTTCCCGCCGGGCCCCGCGATGGCGCAGGAGGCGCCGGAACGGATCACCGTCACCGGCATCTCGAAGGCGCCTGCACCGGTGAGGCCGGCCGGGCAGACCGTCTACAGCACCTCGCGCGCGACCTACGCGAACACGCCCGCCCTCAGTGTCGCGGACATGCTGGTCACGGTGCCGGGCGTCTCGGCCGTGACCGGCAACGGCCCGCGCGATGTCGCGATCTCGATCCGCGGTTCGGATGACCGGCAGACCTACGGGCTGCGCAACATCCAGGTCCTGGAAGACGGCTTCCCGATGACCCAGCCGGACGGCCTCGCCCGCGCGGACCTGATCGACCCGCATGCCTATGCCGGCGCGGACGTGGTCCAGGGGCCGGCCTCGACCGTGTATGGAAACTACGCGGTCGACGGCGCCATCCTGTTCCACACCCGCGACGGCGCGGACCTGCAGGGAGTCGAGCTCGGGTCGGACTTCGGCAGCTACGGCCTGTCCAACCAGTACATCACCGCGGGCGTGGCCGGACGCGGCTACGATCTGATGGTGTTCGGCAGCGACGTGCGCGGCGACGGCTTCATTGCCAACAGCCGCTACGATACCTCGACCGAGAACGTGAAGCTGCGCATCGATCTCGGGCCGCGTGACAGGCTCGTGTTCAAGGTGGTGAACAACGTCACCGACACGCGCCTGCCGGTGCGGCTGTCCCTCGACCAGTATGGCCGGAACCCGTACCAGAAGGGCTGTTCCAACCTCGGGCAAGCCGGTTGCGGCAGTGTCTCGCTCTATCGCAACGGTGCGTATGGCCCGGTACAGGCAGTCAGCCCGCAGGCGGCCGGGCTGGGGCGTTTCGACCGCCGCACGATCGTGGGCCTGCGCTGGGAGCACGATCTCGACAGGAGCACCGTCTGGCGGACGCAGTTCACCTACGACGAACGCGACATCGACCAGCCGACCTCGTCCACCAGCTATGTCGGCCCCTACGATTCCTACGATGTCAGCAGCGACGTGACCCGGAACGGCCAGATGTTCGGTTTGCCGGTGACATCGTTCGCAGGCGTGAACTGGAACTATCTGGATTACGGATCGCAGGTCTATAACCTGACCCCGCTCGGCGGGGCCACTCTCGGCAGCCTGTCGCAGACCGCCTATGGACATCAGTGGAATGGCGGCGCCCGGTTCCAGGAAGAAATCCGCTTCGCGCCGCACTGGAAAGGCGTGGTCGGACTCGGTGGCGAATATTCCGATCTGGGCGCGACCGAGACGATCTTTTCCGACACGGCGACCGGTTCGTCGCGACGGTTCATCACCGGCAACCGGTTCTATTTCAACCTGGCTCCGGAAGGCGCGCTGATCTACACGCCCTCTTCGGACTGGACCCTGCACGGCCGCGTCGGGACCGGCTACGGAACGCCGCAGACGAGCAACCTGTTCGTGACGCCACAAGGGCTGTTCGGAAACAACACCAAGCTGAACTCGCAGAGCAATGTCGGTGTCGATCTCGGAGCGGAATGGCACCCGTCGGCTGACCTGACGCTCCAGGCGACCGGCTTCTACGAGTTTTTCCGGAACGAGCTCGTCAGCCAGACCGCCGGCGTCAACCTGCAGAGCTATACCTTCAACGCACCGGCCTCGGAGCATCGCGGCGTCGAACTCGGCGCCGACTGGACGCCGCTGCCACGCTTCGTGCCGGGCGCGCGGTTGCTGCTGACCTATACCTACGACAACCAGATCTACACCAACTACACCGAGGCGCTTGCCAACAGCACCACCTCGCGCAGCTTCAGCCGGAACGGCAACGCGATCCCGGGCGTCGTGCCGAACGTGCTGGACGTGCGCCTTGTCTATGACCGGGCGTCGGGCGGTTTCGAAGGCGTCGGGGGATTTCTCGAATTCAGCTTCCGGGACGGTTTCTGGCTCGACAATGCGAACCTGCTCAAGGCGCCGGGCGTCGGACTGTTCAACCTCGACCTGCATTACGATCCGCCCAGGCGCATGAAGCTGCTGCACCGGTTCCATATTTTCTTCGAGATCCAGAATCTCGCTGACCGGACCTATGTCGCCTCGGCGTCGAACCTGTCGGACTCGCTGACGAGCGCCGGGGTCCAGGCCGGAGCGTCGGTCATCGCCGCCAAGACCGGTTCGATCTATGCGGGCGCGCCTCGCTCCTTTTTCGGCGGCGTGCGGGTGAAGTTCTGATGGCACGGTCCAGCTCGGCGCGGCCGGAGATGAAGCGGGGCTGGCCCGGCTACCGCACGATCTGGCGCTGGCATTTCTATGCCGGCGTGTTCTGCATCCCGTTCGTGCTGCTGCTGTCGCTGACCGGGATGATCTATCTGTTCAAGCCGCAGATCGACGACCTGATCGACTGGCGCTACGAGCACCTGGCCGTTGCGGCACATGTCGCCGGACCCACCGCCGAAACCCGGGTAGCCCTTGCCGCCGTGCCCGGCAGTACGCTGCTGGCCTACGAACTGCCGCGAACCACGCACAGTGCCGCACGGGTGATCGTGCTCCGGCATGGCGAGGCGATCCGCGTCTATGTCGATCCCGCCCGCCTCGCCGTGCTGAAGACGGTTCCGGAGGAGTGGCGCTTCGAGCGGATCGTGTTCAACCTGCATGGCCAGTTGCTGCTGGGCAATGCGGGCTCGCTGATGGTGGAGCTGGTGGCCTCCTGGACCATCGTCATGCTCCTGACCGGCCTGTGCCTATGGTGGCCGAGGCCTTCGGCCGGGAGGTCCGGCGCGGCCGGGTTGCTCTATCCACGGCTCCGCTCCAGTGGCCGGGTCTTCTGGCGCGACCTGCATGGTGTCAGCGCGCTCTGGGCCTCGATGTTCACGCTGTTCCTGCTGATCTCCGGGCTGCCCTGGGCGTACGGCTGGGGCAACTACCTCCGGGTCATCCGCTCGATCTCGAGCGTCTCGTCGGGCTCGCCGGCGGGGTCGGCGGACTGGCAGGTCGGCCATGTGCCGGCGCGCGACCAGATCGCCGTCGCTTCGCCGCCAGCGGCGGGATCGATGCCCGACATGCCGGAGATGGGCGGCATGGCCGCACCTGCGGTCCCGGCGGCCGTCTTGCCTGCGAAGGCACTGGACCGGATTGTCGCGACCCTGCGGCCGCTCGATCTGGCCTATCCGGTCCTGGTGACCCCGCCCGGGCCGCGATCATCCATCTGGACGGCCCGGTCGGACGCGGAAAATCGTCTGCGTCGGACGACGATCACGCTCTCCGCCGACGGCCGCATTCTCCGGCGGGCCGATTTCGGCCAGAAGCCTTTGCTCGACCGCATCATCGGCATCGGCGTGACCGCGCATGAGGGACGGTTGTTCGGCTGGGCGAACGTCGTGCTCAACGCGTTCACCGCACTCTCGATGATACTGGTCAGCGTCACCGCCATGACGATGTGGCTCGGGCGCCGGCCGCGCCGGTCGCTTGGAGCCCCGGTGATCCTGGCGCCCCGGCTGCTGACCGGGGCCTTCCTGCTCCTGGTTCTGGCACTCGCGCTGGCGCTTCCGTTGTTCGGTCTTTCGGTTGTGCTGGTCGCGCTCGTCGAGCGGTTGCTGCTGCGGCGCACGAGACGGCTCGGACCATGGCTTGGCTTGGACGGTAGCGGGAAGGAAGCGATCATAGGATTACGGGAACCAAGCCGTCCAAGCGCCGACTGACCTGCGATACGCTCGACCGTTCCGTTCCCGTCTTCGCCGACGGTACGATCATCCGGACCTCGATCACGCGGCGCGGATCGTGGACCGGCTGGCCGTCCAGGGTGCGGAGTCAAGCTTAGCGAGCGGCATTAGGCCATGTTCATGGATGTCACCCGTCCGTTGAACTATCTCAACGAGACGTAAAACGTATCTTGAAAAGCATCATCAAAGCGAGCGATGGAGCGGTAATAGGTTCGACTAGATGTTAAAGATCTTTGTTTCTCAAAACGAAGATTCATTCGAGATCGCTATACAGTCTTCTTTGACCGTATTCATTAATACTACCGAAATCCTCAAAGTCACTTTATCGTGCTATAATGTGTGCGATATCGTAGCTTGAAGAAGTCTTTATTTACTATTTATTTCAGAGAGTAGATTTGAAAGGGGGCTGATACGATGCCATGCTTGACAGGTTTCTAAGCATCCTCCCAAGAATTAGACTAAGAGACGAACATGAACTTGCCGTCTACGTTTTTCGTACGACGGCTCTATGTGTCGCTGCCGCACTCGCATTCGACGTCGTCAACCAGTTGGTGTTCTTTCAAAGTCGATGGATTGCGATTCGATCATGGCTTATGACGATCGTCATCGTCATTGCGATTGCGGCGCCGGTTTCCCGAACGATTGGCAAAGCACAGGTTGCGCTCTATCGGGCAAGTATCACCGATGCACTGACCGGGCTGCTTAACAGAGGCGCTCTACTGGATGGAGTGAATGGGTCTGCGATGTTTGTCGGGCTGGGTATTGTCGACGTTGACCACTTCAAGGACGTCAACGACAAGTATGGTCATTGGTTTGGCGATCAGGTTCTTCGTCTAGTAGCTGATTCGATGATGCAGTCGCTGGGCGAATTCGGGCGGGTCGGACGGCTTGGAGGCGAGGAGTTTGCTCTGCTGGCGTTCAATGAGGATGGATCTATTCTTCTCCGTGAGTTCGAACGCTTCCGAATAAGAATTGCAGAAACTCCCATCCTGAATGATAAAATCTCAGTCTCAGTTACAATTTCAGCTGGAATAGCCATGCAGGGTCGCAATCAAACGTTCGAGCAATTGTTCGCCCGCGCTGACCGGGCTCTCTACGCGGCCAAGGCCTCAGGTCGGAACAAGGTCGTGTTTGCTGACGAGCTCGATCCGGTCGTAAACGCATCCGAACAAAAATCCAGCAGGCGGCAGTCGAGACAGTCTTCTTGAGTGCCAGACCGGCTGCGACTGCAGATATTCCGCAGATCGCGGTTGGGTCGCCAAGGTAGCTGCGCAAGAGGCCATGACCGACGAGGTCGAGGCATCCTCTGACAACGCTACGGCAGCATGATCTTCGTAATCGCCCAGTCGTCGTGTCGTTACAGCTTCCGTAGCCAGGATTGTAGCACCGGGTGGTGGACATTCCGAAACCCGAAAGACCGACCTCAAGCAATAAGAGCCTTAACCCAGCCGGAAGGCATGCTCCCCGCTCCCGGCCCGTCGCCCTACGGACGCAGAAGCAATATCGTGTCGCGGTTACAGCACTCGCCTGCTGACCGGTATCGTTCAAAGGGCCCGAGAACGCCTTTGGTGCTTAATCGCAAGAAACGTACAAATGAACCGGCTATGCTATCATTACGATAGAAACCGCCAACGTAAATTCTCCAAGTTTTGCTCATCAAAGCAGAGTAGGGACTACCCACAGGATGCCGGTTGCGCAACGACATGCAGCGCCAGCTTCTACCCGCGTTGGCCACATCCTCGGAAAGGCCGATACGCTTGTAGGGGATGAGCTTCAGCAGCGTCTTGCCGGCCTCTTCATTGATTTCCCTGGTGTTGATAGAGGTGCGGATCGTCCCGTTTCGTGAACCGACGAATTGCTGAGCGTATAGTCACAAATTGTCCGGTCAGCTTGGCGTCGATCACTCGCTTCCAGTCGGCCAGGCTCATCTAGGCGGAGGGTGCGTCCTTCTGCATGCGCAAATTCGCGAGCACGATATCGACGGTACCTCATCGCTCGATGGTGGCCGCGAACAGCGCCTTGACTGCATCCTCGCCCGAAACGTCGGCGTGCAGGGCGGTTGCCCGTCGCCCGAGTTCTCGACCTCGGTCCCGAGCGCCCCGGCTCCGGTGACGATCGCGATCTGGTCGTCGAGGCGGCAATCCATCGATGGTCTCCCGAGGCCGGTCGGCTTGCGACGACTGGGCGTCCCGGACGCGGCGATCGCGCTGTGGTTTGCCCATCGCCCCCATGCGTCCCATGTGAGAACGACTTCGGGAAACAGGAGACATCCATGACCGACCCACACGGCACCGACCTGGACGCCGGCCGATCGGGCCAGTTCACCATCGGCGGCGATCTGACAGTGACCCGGCTCGGCTTCGGCGCGATGCGTATTACCGGCCCGGGCATCTGGGGTCCGCCCGTGAACATCGAGGCTGCCAGGCAGACCCTTCGGCGCCTGGTCGAGCTCGGCGTCGACTTCATCGACACCGCCGACAGCTACGGTCCGTACGTGAGCGAGGATCTCATCGCCGAGGTTCTCAAGCCTTACAAGGGCCTCACGATCGCCACCAAGGGTGGCCTGACACGGCACGGGCCGAACATCTGGGCGCCGGTCGGCCGTCCCGAATATCTGCGCCAGTGCGTCCTGATGAGCCTGCGCCGCCTCGGGCTGGAGCGCATCGATCTGTGGCAGCTGCACCGCGTCGACGCCAAGGTGCCGCAGGACGAGCAGTTCGGTGCGATCGCCGAGATGCAGCGCGAGGGGCTGATCCGCCATGTCGGACTGAGCGAGGTCTCGGTCGAGACCATGAAGGCCGCGGGACGCTTCTTTCCCGTGGTCAGCGTGCAGAACCGGTTCAACCTGGTCGACCGCAAGAGCGAGGACGTGCTGGATTACTGTGAGCAGCAGGGCATCGGCTTCATCCCCTGGGCGCCGCTCGATGGCGGTGCGCTCGCTCGGGAAGGCTCGGCCCTGACCGACATCGCCCGCGATCGTGGTGTTGGACCCGGCCAGGTCGCGCTGGCCTGGATGCTGCGCCGGTCGCCGGTGATGCTGCCGATCCCCGGCACCGGCAGCCCGGCGCATCTCGAGGAGAACGTCGCTGCCGCGGCACTCACCCTCAGCGACGAGGAGGCGGCGATCCTGGATCGCCAGGGTGCCCAGGCGTCGGCGAAAGCAGGCGGCCGGTAAACGTCGCCGGCGCCTGGCGTTTCAATAAGACGGTGAAGCCTTGGGGGAAGGGGCGACGGACGCTTGCGCCGATGGTAAGGAACGCCGCATGAGCGGCCCGTACGATCGTCCGACCCAACCCAGCCCCAACGCTGGACGTCCTGTTTTGGATGGTCGCACGCCGACGTCCTCAGATCCGCGGCCGGTGGGCCGTGGCCCCGGCGGCCCCGGGAGCCGGGGCCCTGGTGGCCGCGGACCCGGCGGGCCGGCGCCTCGGCGTCCGCGGTACCGGGTGGTGCGCAAGCTGGCCGGCGCATCGCTGGCTCTGTTGCTTTTGGTGGGCGGCACGTCGTCGCTGATCGTCTGGCGCAAATATGAGCTGCTGGTCGCCGACCTGCCGACCGTCGGCGTGCTGCGGAACTACCAGCCGCCGGTGATGAGCCGTATCTACTCCGGCGACGGCCGGGTGATTGCCGAGCTTGCCGCCGAGCGGCGCCTCTTTGTTCCCTACAGCGCGATTCCGGAGAAGGTGAAGGCGGCCTTCATCTCGACCGAGGACCAGAACTTCTACACCCATGGCGGCGTCGATCCGCTGGCTATCCTGCGGGCTGCGTTCACCGACCTGGAAATGATGCACAAGCGGCGTCCGCTCGGAGCCTCGACCATCACCCAGCAGGTCGCACGGATCATGCTGCTCGGCTCCAACGCCCGCACCTTCGAGCGCAAGGCGAAGGAAGCGGTGCTCGCCATCCGGATCGAGCAGACGCTGTCCAAGGACCGCATCCTCGAGATCTACCTGAACGAGATCTACCTGGGTGCAGGCGCTTACGGCATCACGGCCGCCGCCCAGACCTATTTCAACAAGCCGCTGGACCAGCTCGACACCGCCGAAGCGGCCTTCCTGGGCGCGCTTCCGAAATCGCCGACCAACTACAACCCGTACCACTATCCGGATGCTGCCAAGGCCAGGCGCAACTTCGTGCTGGACCGCATGGCCGACACCCACTCGATCACCGTGGCCGATGCGGAGGCGGGGAAACTTGAGCCGCTCATCCCGACCGGCTTCACCCGGCCCGGTCCGGTCCCCGGCTCCGAATGGTTCTCCGAGGAGGTGCGACGCCAGCTGGTCGATCGCTACGGCCAGAACCAGACCATGCAGGGCGGGCTGGTGGTGCAGACCAGCCTCGACCCGAAACTGCAGGACGAGGCGACCCAGGACCTGCGCGGCGGCCTGATGAAATACGATCGCGCGCATGGCGGCTGGCGCGGCGCGGTGACGCACCTGGAGGGCATCGGCAACATCCGGGCAAGCCGGCCACGCAAGGGACATCCCGACTCATCGCCCACGGTGAACTGGGAAACCGTGCTTGCGACCGTCGCCCGGCCCGCCGGCATGCTGCCGGAGTGGCGCATGGCGGTGGTGATCTCGCCCTCTCTCGGCACCGTCGGCTGGCTGGACGACGACGAGAGCGCCGCTGGCGGCCTCGGCGCGCCGCATAACGGCACGCTCAACGGCGACGACATGGCGTGGATGCGGACCTACAAGTCGATCAAGCCCGGCGACGTGCTGATGGTCGAACCGACGCGTACGGATACCGGCAAGCCCGGCTCGACTGTCAGGATCCGGCAGATCCCCCAGGTCGAGGGCGCGCTGGTGAGCATGGACCCGACGACCGGGCGGGTGCTGGCCCTGGTCGGTGGCTGGAGCTTCGAGAGCAGCCAGTTCAACCGCGCAACCCAGGCGCTGCGCCAGCCCGGGTCCTCGTTCAAGCCGATCGTCTACCTGGCCGGCATGATGCAGGGCATCTCGCCCAGCCAGAAATTCGCCGACGCGCCCTACTCGAACGGCAACTGGCATCCGAACAACTACGAGATGACGTTTGGCGGCCCGACCTCGCTGCACGACGCACTGCGCAAGTCGCTCAACCTGGTGACGATCCGGCTGGCGGCGCATATCGGCATGAGCACCGTGGCCAAGCTGGCGATCGAGCTGCACGAGGTCGACGCGATGCCAAAGGTGCTGCCGGCGGCCCTGGGCGCCGTCGAAACCACCGTGCTGCGCGAATCCGGGGCGTATGCGTCGATCGCGTCGGGCGGCAAGGAAGTGCTGCCGAGCCTGATCGACGACGTGCAGGATCGCGATGGCCATGTGATCTGGCGTCCAGCCGGTCTCGGCGTGCAGGCCGGGTCGGACCCGAACCAGCCGCCGGTCCTGACCGACACACGCAAGCAGATCGCCGATCCGGCCTCGGCCTTCCAGGTCGTGCAGATGATGGAAGCGGTGCTGAAACCGGGCGGCACCGGACGGCAGGCGGGAGCGGGCATCGACAACCAGATCGCCGGCAAGACCGGCACGACGTCGGATTTCCGCGATGCCTGGTTTGCCGGCTTCGCGCCGAACCTGCTGACCGTTGTCTGGGTCGGCTACGACAATCCGCAAAGTCTCGGCGAGAAACAGGATGGCGACACCGTGGCCGGGCCGATCTGGAACCGGTTCATGAAGGCTGCCCTGGCCGACCGGCCGAAGGTCGACTTCCGCGTGCCGGACGGCGTGACGGTCATGCGCTACGGCGACACCATCGACGCGTTCAAGCCCGGGCAGGAGCCGGGCGCCAGTCGCAACCTGTTCGCCGCCAAGACGGTCGTCGAGGAGCTGGGCGCCGGCGATACCGGGGCCGAGAACCTGCCGGATGCCGAGTCCGACATGGGCAACGGGGCCAGCCTTGCGCCGATCGGTCCGGGCGCCTCGCTCGACGATACCGGCCGCGAGCTCGGGTCGCCTGCAAACCCGGCGCAGCCCGGCGTCACGCCGGCGGGCCAGCCCGGCGTCCTGGCGGCAGGATCGCCCAACAAGGCTGCGGCGGCCGCCAGCGGGGGTGACATCGGCATGGGCGGCTTGTATTGAGCCTGCCCGCCGTTTCCGAGTTTGCAGCCTAACGCCGCCAAGACATCTGGATCAGTGCCATGTCCGCCGAGATCGAAGCCCTCAACGAACAGATCAAGCAGTCGGTCGCGCTGCTGAGGAGGCATCTTTGACTGGGATGTTGCCCTCGACCGCCTCGCGGACCTGAATAACCGGGTCGAAGATCCCGACCTCTGGAACGATGCCGCCGCGGCGCAGGAGCTGATGCGCGAGCGCACCACCCTTGCCGGGCGGATGGAGGGCGTGCAGCGTCTCGAGACCGAGGTACGCGACGCCATGGACCTGGCCGAGATGGCCGAGGCCGAGGGCGACCAGGCGATGGTGGCCGATGCGATCGCCAGCCTGAAGGCGTCCGCGGCCGATGCCAAGCGTCGTGAACTGGAAAGCCTGCTGTCGGGTGAAGCCGATTTCAACGACGCCTTCATCGAGGTCAATGCCGGTGCCGGCGGCACCGAGGCCCAGGATTGGGCCGAGATGCTGCTGCGCATGTACTCCAGGTGGGCCGAACAGCACGGCTACAAGATCCAGCTGATGGAAAGCTCCGAGGGCGAGCAGGCCGGGCTGAAATCGGCAACGATGCAGGTTACCGGGCCGAACGCCTATGGCTGGCTCAAGACCGAGGCCGGGGTGCACCGCCTGGTCCGGATCAGCCCGTTCGACTCCGCGGCGCGGCGGCAGACCTCGTTCGCCAGCGTCTGGGTCTACCCGGTGGTCGATGACACCATCGAGATCGAGATCAACGACGCGGATCTGAAGGTGGACACCTTCCGCGCCTCGGGCGCCGGTGGCCAGCACGTCAACAAGACCGAGTCGGCGATCCGTATCACCCACATCCCGTCCGGCATCGTCGTTGCCTGCCAGACCGACCGTTCGCAGCACCGCAACCGTGCGACCGCGATGGGAATGCTCAAGGCGCGCATGTACGAGGCCGAACTCCAGAAACGCGAAGCGGCGGCCGCCATAACCGAGGCCGGCAAGACCGAGATCGGCTGGGGACACCAGATCCGCTCCTACGTCCTGGCGCCCTACCAGATGGTGAAGGACCTCCGTACCGGGGTCGAGAAGGGCAATCCGGACGCCGTTCTGGATGGCGGTCTTGACGACTTCATGGCGGCCTCGCTTGCTGCAAGGGTGAGTGCAACGCGCAGCGAGGCAAGTGCTTCGGCACAATAAAGGTCCGCACGTCACACACCACCGGCAGCGATACATCGACGGGTCTGCAGCCTGAATCGACCGGACTACGCGGAGTTGATGTCTCCGGAAGAGACCGTGGATGATTATTTATTAGACGCGTGGACGATATTTCAGGCGTCCAATCACGGCGCACGCTGCCCAAGACATGTGCATGGAGCGGAGAATGCCGCCCGCATCAACAGCTTCGGGGTCGCGTGTCCGTGGTGCGTCGCACAAAAACACGGCAGCCTAAAATTTGGGCATTCCTGACCAAAATGCACTGAGAACAGCCTTGTTCGAATGGCTGGACAACGTTCTTGACATGACACTCGGGGGAACCGTTTCTAGGCCCCGAAAGACACGTCCGACGGGTGTTCACCGACCGCGTGGCTGCATGCGTGCCGGCAGAACGTGCGCAGGCATGGCGAAAGATCGTCCCTCGGGGACGGAGGAGTTTGCGGAATGAACTACGCGCAACAGCAACGAAATCCGATGCGCCACATCATTGGCATCGGTATCGTCGTCCTGCTGCACATCGTCCTGATCTACGCGCTGCTCAACGGCCTGGGCCGTGCCGTCATCGACGTCATCAAGCCGCCGATCACCACCAAAATCGTCAAGGAAGTCCCGCCGCCACCGCCGCCGCCGCCGCCGCCGCCGCCACCGGTACTGACGTCGCCGCCGCCGCCATACATTCCGCCGCCGGACATCCAGATCCAGCAGCCGCCGCCGCCGCATGCGATCCAGACGGTCACCCATACCCCGCCGCCGACCCCGAACCCGGCACCGTTCGTCGCCGCCAAGGCGCCGCCCGGACCGTCCGTTCCGGACCGTTCGGCCGGCGTGTCGCCGCTGAACAACGTGCATCCGACGTTCCCGCCGGACATGGAGGAAGCGGGCCGCGAGGGAAAGGTGACCATGGCCTGCGACATCCAGCCGGACGGAACCACCAGCAACTGCGCCGTGGTCAACGTCGTCGGGGGTCAATCCTTCGCCCGGAGCGCGCTCGACTATGTCCGTCGCGCCCGTTTCCAGCCCGCGGTCCATAACGGTGTTGCCGTCGCCCAGCCCCACCACGTCTGGAGCATCAACTTCGCCCTCGCCGACTCGGATCAGTAGATCCGGGGTGCAGAACCCGACCGATACCCTTCAGCGCCGCCTTGCGCCGGTGTGGGCCAATCCCGCCCCCCGGCCGTCACTAAAGGAACTCTTGATGACCAGACTGCATCGCCTTCCCGTTCTTGCAGCCCCGGCCCTGGCGATGGCTTTGGGTATGGCGGCACCCGCGTTCGCCACCTCCGCCTACGCCCAGACCACCCCGCCCGCAGCCGATGCGCCGGCGGCGACTCCCGCACCGGTCGCGGCACCCGATGCCGCGGCGACCCCGCCCGCGGCGGTTGCCCCCGGTGCCGCACCGGCTGCTCCCGGAGCGGCACCCGACGCTGCCGCGACCGCAGCGCCCGGCACAGCCCCTGCCGTCTCGCCGACCGCCCCTGGCGCGCCCGGCTCGCCGGATGCGGCGGCCACTCCCGCCCCCGCAGCCGGCGCGGTTGCGGAAGCACCGGTCAAGACCGCAGTCGTCGAGAACCCGTATGGACTGAACGCGCTCTGGAACGGCGGTGATTTCATCTCCCGTTCGGTACTCATCATCCTGACGATCATGTCGCTTGGCACTTGGTACATCATGATCACCAAGTATTTCGAGCAGGCGCGCCTGTTCAGCGCCAGCCGCATCGCGTCGAAGGAATTCTGGACCAAGCCGACCGTCCGCGATGGCGCGCAGTCTCTCAAGGAGACCTCGCCGTTCCGATACATCGCCGATACCGGCATTTCCGCGACCGAGCATCATGAAGGCACGCTCACCGAGAGCATCGACCTGAACGAGTGGGTCACCATGTCGATCCAGCGTGCGGTCGAGACCATCCAGTCGCGCCTGCAAGGCGGCCTGGCCTTCCTCGCCACCGTCGGCTCGACCGCTCCGTTTGTCGGATTGTTCGGCACGGTCTGGGGCATCTATCATGCGCTGACCGCCATCGGCATCGCCGGACAGGCTTCGATCGACAAGGTCGCCGGCCCGGTCGGCGAGGCGCTGATCATGACCGCGATCGGTCTGGCCACCGCCGTCCCCGCCGTGCTCGGCTACAACTGGCTGGTTCGTCGCAACAAGGGCGCGGTCGAGCGGGTTCGCAACTTCTCGTCGGATCTTCATTCGATCCTGCTGGGCGGCGTGCGCGTCGGCAGCCAGTCCACCGCAGTGCCGGCCGTGTCCAACACGGTGACGTCCGGCGTGACCCGGGTCGCCTGATCCATGAGCATGAATGTCGGGTCGCCGGACGACGAGGACGAGGTCGTTTCGGCAATCAACACCACGCCGCTGGTCGACGTGATGTTGGTGCTGCTGATCATCTTCCTGATCACCATTCCGGTGGTCACCCACACGGTGAAAGTCAGCCTGCCGAAGGACGCCAACCAGGAGGCCCAGACCAAGCCCGAGAACGTCACCATCGCGGTGAACGAGCAGGGCACGATCTTCTGGGATTCGACCCCGCTTACCGGCACCAAGGATCTTCTCCACCGTCTCGAGGCAGTGGCGGTGAAGAAGCCGCAGCCCGAGGTGCAGATCCGTGGCGATGCGATGTCGCGTTACGAAAGCGTCGGCAAGGTCGTGTTTGCGTGCCAGCAGGCCGGTATCTCGAAGGTCGGCTTCATTACCCAGCCTCCGCCGCACGGCGGCTGAACCAGCACGATAAGGCCGGCCGGGGTGCTCCGCAGCCTGGCCGTCTTGTCATGCTTCCCATCATCCGCAAGCTGTCATCGGGCAACGAGCCTGGTCCGCAGCAGCGAACGCCAGTCAGGGACCAACCGCCATGTCGATGAATGTCGGATCCGAGAATTCCAGTGGTGATCCGGACGTCATTGTAGACGTCAACACCACGCCGCTGATCGACGTGATGCTGGTGCTGCTGATCATGCTGATCATCACCATCCCGATCCAGACGCACGCGGTGAAGCTCGACCTGCCGCAGGGCAACCCGCCACCGCCGCTGACGCCACCGACCGTGGTGACGATCGACGTCGATTTCGATGGGCAGATTGCCTGGAACGGCCAGCCGATGACGAACGAGGCCGACCTGGTCTCCCACTTCCAGAGTGCGGCAGCCTTGCCGGATCAGCCGGAAATCCATCTCCGCCCGAACAAGCTCGCCAATTATAAATATGTCGCCCACGTTCTGGCCGATGCGCAGCGCCTCGGCATGACCAAGCTCGGCATCGTCGGCAACGAACAGTTCATCGGACAAGATTGATCACATGAAGGTTCGCCTCCTTACCGCCGGCCTGCTCACCGGGCTGCTTTCCGGTTCTGCTCTCGCAGGCGTCGCCGGCTTCGCCACGTCCGTTATGATGCCGGGTACCGCCCAGGCCGAGGCCCAGGAGGCGCTCCGTCCTGCCGTCGGCAAGCCGCTGCAGCAGGCACAGGCCGCGTTGCGCAAGAAGGCATTTCCGCAGGCGATGGCCGCCGTCAATGCCGCCGATGCCGTCAGTGGCAAGAGCGCCTACGAGAGCTACGTCATTGCGCAGATGCGCGCCGCCGTGGCGCAGTCCTCCGGCAATGCCACGGAGTCGATCGCAGCAGACGATGTGCTGATCGCGTCGTCGCGCACGCCGGGACCGGAGAAGGTCAGGCTGCTGATGGCGGAAGCCGGTCTTGCCTATACCGCGCATGATTATCCGCGTTCGATTACCGCGCTGCAGCGCTACTTCAAGGCGGGAGGCACCGATGCGTCCATGCAGACGCTGCTGATCCAGGCCTACTACCTGCAGAAGGACTACCCGAACGCCGCCAAAGCGCAGGCCAGTCAGATCGCCGCCGAGGTAAAAGCCGGTCAGAAGCCGGCCGAGAACCAGCTTAACCTGCTCGCCGCCGTGCAGCAGCAGAGCAACGACCTCGACGGCTTCAACGCCACCATGGTGAAGCTCGTCCAGTATTATCCCAAGCCGCAATACTGGGCCCAGCTGGTGCATGGGCTGCGCACCAACCCCAACATTCCCGAACGCCTGCTTTACGATGTGGACCGGATCAGGCTCGCCGTCGGCCTGCTGACCTCCACCGCCGACCTGATGGACATGACCGAGCTTGCGGTGCAGGCGGGCTACCCGGCCCTGGCGCAGCAGGTGATGGCATTCGGTTACGCCGGCGGCGGCCTGGGCAAGGATGCCGGGGCAGCGCGCGAGGCGCGCCTGAAGGCGCTGGTCGACCAGACAGCGGCGGCCAAGAAAGCCAGCCTGCCCACCGACGAGAAGGCGGCACAGGCCGCGTCCAGCGGCGATGCGCTGCTGGCGGTCGGCTACAACTACGTCTCGTTCGGTCAGGCCGACCATGGGCTGGCGCTGATGCAGGCCGGGATCGCGCGCGGCAAGCTGGTGTCGGAGGACGATGCCAAGCTGCATCTGGGCCTGGCCTACATGGATGCAGGCCGGAAGCCCGACGCGATCAAGGTGCTCAAGACGGTCGGTGGCACCGATGGCGCCGCCCAGCTGGCCGAGCTCTGGATCCTGCAGATCGGCAAGAAATAGCCACCTGCCGGATCGCTGCTTCAAGACATATTTTGAAATCGCCATGATGCCCCGAACCGGGGCATCATGAGCATCGATGTCTGATCACGATCCTCTCCCCCGAATCCTCGTCGTCGAGGATGATCCGGGCATGCGCATGTTGATCCTGCGTGTGCTGCAGTCCAACGGCTACGCCGTACGCGGTGCGCAGGATGGCCGCGAGATGTGGGAGGCGTTCGGCGCATCGCCGTTCGACCTGGTCATTCTCGACGTGATGCTGCCCGGAACCAACGGCCTCGACCTCTGCCGCGACCTCCGTGCCACGAGCCAGGTGCCCGTCATCATGGTCAGCGCCCGCGGCGAGGAACTCGATCGCGTGCTCGGCCTCGAGCTCGGTGCCGACGATTACGTCGCCAAGCCGTTCGGCCAGAAGGAGCTGCTCGCCCGGGTGAGGGCGGTGCTCCGCCGGGGAGTGCCCGCCGGGGTACGTGCCGGGGTCGAGCCGCGTCGCGAGATGTTCCGGTTTGCCGGCTGGAGCCTGGATCTGCGCCGGCGCGAGCTGAGCGATCCCGAAGGTGCCGCGGTGGAATTGTCCGGCGCCGAACATGATCTGCTGGCAAGCTTCCTCGAGAACCCGCAGCGGGTGATCGGTCGCGACCGGCTGCTGGAGCTGTCCCGGACCCGGCTGGGCGATGTCTCCGACCGGAGCGTGGATGTTCTGGTGAGCCGGCTCCGACGCAAGCTGGGCGTGGAATCCGATGCCCTGATCCGGACCGTGCGCGGGCTCGGCTACATTTTTACCGCCGCCGTCGAACGCGTCTGACGCGGCGTCGCGATCGACATGCCGACCCTGAGCAAACGGGTCCAGCTATGGCCGCGCGGACTGGTCGGGCGCGTGACCCTGGTATTGCTGGCGGCGGTGTTGCTGGAATTCACTGGCAGCACGGTGTTCTACGAGCAGGCCGAGACCTACAGCGCCGACGATGCTCATCTCGCCCGCACTGCCGAACAGCTCAGTACCGACCTCAAGCTGCTATCGATTACCCCACCTGACCGCCGCACCACGATCGCCTCGATGCTGTCCACCTCCGACCTCCGGCTGAGCTGGCTCACCACCGGCGACCTCGAGCCGGAGATGTCGAAGATGCATCCGCTGCATCGTCGCCTCGGGAACCAGCTGCTGATGTTCGGCCAGGGCGGCCTGCGGCTCAGGCGCCCGGTCCAGGCCGGCGACGTCAGCGGCGTCCTGCCGCTGGCCGATGGGAGTATCCTGGATTTCACCGCCCCGGGCATGCTTGCCCGTCATACCGTCACGCGCGGGCTGCTCTCCGCTGCGATCCTTGCCGGCTGCGTACTGCTGACGGCGTCGATGCTGGTACGGACGCTCAGCCTGCCGCTCCGGGCGCTGGCGCGTGCGGCGGATGCGATCGGGCATGGTCCGCAGGTTCCCGTGGTGGAGGGCGGCCCACGCGAGGTGCGCCTGCTGGCACGCGCGATGAATGCGATGCAGGGCCGCATCAACCGGCTGATCGCCGATCGGACCGAGGCGCTTGCGGCCGTTTCGCACGATCTGCGCACGCCGCTATCCCGGTTGCGGCTGCGAGCGGGCTTCCTGGACGATACCGAGGCGCAGGGCGCGATCGAGTCCGATGTGGATGAAATGGAGGCAATGGTCGGGTCGGTGCTCTCCTATCTTGCGGGCGAGGATAACGCCGAACCGATGCGCCCGATCGATCTGGCGGCGCTTCTTGCGACATTGGTCAATGAAGCCAGCGATGCCGGACGCGATGCCCGCTACGTCGGACCGGACCACGCATCGGTCAGGCTGCAGCCGCTGGCGATGAAACGGGTGTTCGCCAATCTGGTAGCGAACGCGCTGGCCTATGCCGGCAACGTGGTGGTGACCCTCTCGCACAAGCCCGACGGGGTGCATGTCCGGGTCGAGGATGACGGTCCCGGTATTCCGGAAAGCGAGCTGGACCGTGTCCTGACCCCGTTCTACCGCGTCGAGGCGTCACGTGGACGTGCCACCGGCGGTCTTGGGCTGGGGCTGGCGATCGTGCAGCGCGAGGTCATGCGCGGCGGTGGACGGCTGAACCTGGCGAACCGTCCGGAGCGTGGGCTGTGCGTCACGATCGTGATGCCGGACCGAAACGGGTCAGAAACGGTCTAATCCGACCAGTGTGTTATATCAAGCACGGTGGTTCTCGAAGCGGCGAAGGGCGTCTATAGTTTGACATAAATGGCCTGAAGCTTGCGTGGATCGCTCCAACCCAGGTCCGGAAGGACCGCTTGGAGCGCGTATGATGCAGACACCAAAATCGCCTAGCCACAGGCGGTTGCTACATGGCGCCACCGCCATGATCGTCATCGGCCTGTCCAGTACGGCTGCCAGGTCGCAGGTACCGGCCACGACGACCCCTTCCGGCATCCGGCCGGATGCGGGCAGTCAGGCCCCGAACACCCAGAACGGCAACACCGCAGGCAACGTCGAAAGCGTCACTGTACGCGCGCAGCGTCGCCTCTTGCGTGAAAAAGACGCGCCAAGCGCCGTAACCGAGCTCGGCACCGCCCAGATCTCGCAGACCAGCGTCGGCGGCAGCGTGGCGACGCTGCTTCGCGCCGCACCATCGGTCTACGTCTACCAGCAGGGTATCGGTAATAATGAGCCGGTGCTGACCGTACGCGGCGTACGTGGCCTCGAAGTCGCGCAGACCCTCGACGGCGTGCCGATGCAGGATCTGCTGAGCGGCGGATCCGGATCGTACCTGAGCGGCATTCTCGGCGGCCACTTCAACCTCGACCAGATCGGCGGCGTCTCGGTCTATCCAGGCGTGGCCTATCCCGACAAGAGCACGTTCGGAACGATCGGCGGCACGATCGCCTACACCAGCCTGCGTCCGGAGAACAAGGCGGGCGCTGACCTGTTCGGGTCGATCGGCTCCTTCGGCACTTGGAATGAGGGCTTCGACGTCAACTCCGGCCGCATGGACGGCATCCTCGGCACAGGTGTCGATGCGCCGAAGATGATGCTCAAATATTCGAACCTGCAGACCAAGGGCTTCGTCGACTATACCCCGGCGCGCTACAACAACATGTCGTTCGCATTCGACAAGCCGTACGACCAGGGACAGTCGCTGTTCCAGACCACCGTGAACTACAATACCGGCAGCGGCCTGACCACGCCCGAGCCTTTGCCGCTTCCGTATCTTCAGCAGAACGGCGATTTCAGCAACTACTCGCCGGATCAGCAGTTCCAGCGCCAGTACAACGACTACTTCACGCTCATCATGAAGAACGACACATACATAAACGACTATATCAGTGCCGGAGTGACCGGCTCCTACCTGTATTCCGACACGTACAGCTCGACCTACGGTAACCCGTCCATCTTCGCGCCGAACGGGGAGCCGGGATCCGTCGCCGTCGGCGGCGCCAATCCGTTCAACCAGACCATTGCAGGCTTCGGCGAACAGAGCGCCCAGGGCTTCGGGAATCCGAACTACGATCCGACCGCCTATCCGTATAATCCCGACCAGACCAAGAATTGCCCTGCCGCGACGACGGCGCAGTTCGCTGCCGCCGGCGCCACCAGCCCATGCGGCTACAACTCGAGCTATACGAAGCTCCACAGCGACAGCTACATCCTGCAGCCGCGCGTGACGATCACGCCGCCGCGCATCTGGGGCATCGACAACACCATCAAGATCGGCGGTCTCCTGGCCAAGGAAACCGAGGCCGGCGCACCGAACGGTAGTGTGACCGCCGGACAGACCTATTACGGAACGACGTCGGAGTTTGCCCATACTCCGGCAAACCTGACCGCCGGTTTCGATGGCGGCGTCCAGCGTACGATCTATGAAGGCTATGCCCAGGACAAGATCGACTTTCTCGACAACACGCTGCATTTCACCCCGGGTGTCACGCTGCAGACCAGCGATACCAGCCTGCGCGGCAGCAAGGTTCTGGGTGGGACACCGACCGCTGCGGACGCATCGTCGGATTACTGCCTGACGTTCGGCTGCAGCTATGGGTCCTACAAGATCCACAAATGGGATCGCACTTGGCTGCCGTTCGCCAACGTTTCCTACGATCTGGACAAGATCCTGCCGCCGCTGCGGGGCGTTTCGCTATATGCGAGCTATGGCACCTCGGCGATCTTCGCGCCGGTCCAGGATTACGGTGTAAATGCTGCACCCGGAGCCGGACCGCCGAACGCATCCATCGTGCATATGTACGAGGCCGGCGTGAAGTACAACCGCAGGAACCTCAGTCTCTCGATCGATTATTTCTATCAGCACATAACACGGGATTTCGGGTTCTTTCAGAACCAGGAAGTCGGATCGCCGGGCTATAACACCGAGATCTATTCCAATGACGGCCAGCGCGAAATGAAGGGTTTCGAAGCCGCCGGCATCTGGCAGGTATCGCCGGATTTCCAGTTGTTCGGTAACGTGTCCTACACGCTGGCGAAATACCTGAAGACGACGATCGCGTCGGTGACGGCCCAGGAAGACCAGTTCGGCCTTGCCGTCCGCGGCAGCCCGATCACCGGCATCCCCGACTGGATTTCGACATTCGGCGTCGACTACGACCATCACAGCATGCTGCTGTCCGGCGACGAGTTCAATGCGCGCTTCGAAGGCCAATATACCGGCAAGCAGCAGACCACCATCGATCTCGACGGCTTCACCAACATCGGTCCGATCCCGGGACTTCCGGCGGCTTTCGGCAGCTATCAGTATTACAACAACACCACTGGCCAGACGACCTACAACAAGAATGGCGGGATCTCGCCCTTCGCCATCTTCAATCTCGACCTGAACTACAAGATGCCGGTGCATGGAGCCGGTCCGCTGACACTGGTCGATTTCGATCTCAACGTGCTCAACATCTTCAACACGCGCTACTTCCAGTATTTCTATAACCAGGTGTCCCCGGCCGCCTGCGGCAAGTTCACGAGCGGCCCCTTCAAGGGCCAGCAGATCAACAGCTACGGCTGCTCGACGGCCTTCAACGACGCACTGCCTGGCGAACCCGCCGCCATCACCTTCTCAGTTCGCGCTCACTTCTGATTGGGGCCGAACAGGATTTTCTGCGTTTTCAGGAACCGAGGGCGTCGCCCTCGGGATCCGTGAAGTGATACTCTAACCACTTTCGCTTCTGGCGATGAGCTGCACCAAAGCCAGTAAGCTCCGGTTATAAAATTGCTTTATCAACAAGAGTTAATGATCAAGTAAGTAACAGATAGGCTGCGACGGCAGAGACATAATTTGTCTTTGCCGGTTCGCACGCCAGCAAGACCAACCTGCCATCTTCGATCCTGTGCTCCGGTCTCTTAGGGGCGGTGTGATTTCGAGGATCAGCTCATGGATGATCGATTTTTTACGGGCATGGCACGCTTCCGGTCCGATGTGTTTCCCAAGCAGATGCCCCTTTATCGTCAGCTCGTACGCGACGGACAGCAGCCGAAAGCCCTGGTGATCTCCTGCGGGGACAGCCGGGTCATTCCGGAGCTGATCATGCAATGCGGGCCAGGCGAACTGTTCGTCTGCCGCAACGCCGGCAACATCGTGCCGCCGGGCGAGCAGGCCACCGGTGGTGTGTCGGCCACGATCGAATATGCGGTGATGGCGCTGGACGTGCGCGACATCGTCATCTGCGGGCATTCCGATTGCGGTGCGATGAAGGGCCTGCTGCATCCCGAGCAGCTCGAAGCGATGCCCAACGTCAAGACCTGGTTGCGACATAGCCATGCCGCCGTCAGCGTCTTTGCCGAAATGCATGCGGGGCAGAACCTGTCGCCTGCGGAAGCCAGCCGCGCCATGGCACAGGAAAATGTCATCGCCCAGCTGCAGAACCTGCGCACGCATCCCTGTGTCGCGGCGCGACTCGCCAATCGCCGGCTGCGGCTGCATGGCTGGTTCTTCGATCTCGAGACCGGCCTGATGCACGCCCTCGATGGCGAGAGCGGCGAGTTCTGGCCGATCGACGATGACGAGACCATGCCGATAGCAGTGCCCGGCCGGAGCGGTGGGTCGGTGATCCCGCTCGGTGCCGGAATCATGCAGCAGCCGGCGCGATGACCAAAACGGCAGCGCCTGTCGTGATTACGAAGCCGGCCAAGGGCTTCATCGCCACGCTGGCGCGCGACCTGCCGGCGTCACTGGTGGTGTTCCTGGTGGCCCTGCCGCTTTGCATGGGAATTGCGGTGGCCTCCGGATTGCCACCGGAGAAAGGGATCCTCACCGGAATAATCGGCGGCGTCGTGGTCGGCTTCCTCGCCGGCTCGCCGTTGCAGGTAAGCGGGCCGGCCGCCGGCCTCGCGGTGATCGTGTTCGACCTCGTTCGCCAGCAAGGCGTCGGCGCACTCGGGCCGATCCTGCTGCTGGCCGGGCTGATCCAGATCGTAGCCGGCACGGTGCGTCTGGGCGGCTGGTTCCGTGCGGTCTCGCCAGCCGTGGTGCATGGCATGCTCGCCGGCATCGGCGTGCTGATCGTCGCCGGTCAGGTCCACGTGCTGCTGGACAACAAGCCGCTTCCGGACGGGCTCGGGAACCTGATGGCGATCCCGGCCGCCTACTCCGGCTTGCTGCCGTTCGACGGCAAGGCGCCGCAGATGGCGCTGATGGTCGGGCTGGTCACGATCGGCTGCATGATCGGCTGGGAGAAACTCAGGCCGAAGCGTCTGCGCCTGGTGCCGGGCGCGCTGGTCGGGGTGGCCGCCGGCACCATCCTGGCAGCCGTGGCGGCGTTGCCGATCAAGTTCGTGGCGGTCCCGGACTCCTTCCTCGGCGGCATCGGCGTGATCGATCTCGGCATCCTCGCCACACCGGCGGTCTTCGGCCTGCTGCCGACGGCGCTCGCGGTTGCGTTCATCGCCAGCGCCGAGACATTGCTGTCCGCCGCCGCCGTCGACCGGATGCATGACGGCCCGCGCACCCAGTACAATCGCGAGCTCTCGGCGCAGGGCGTCGGCAACCTGCTGTGCGGCCTGTTGGGCGCGCTGCCGATGACCGGGGTGATCGTGCGGTCCTCTGCCAACGTCCAGGCCGGTGCCGTATCCAGGATGTCGGCCATCCTGCACGGGGTGTGGCTGCTGGCGCTGGTCGTGGCGGCACCCTGGCTTTTGCGGCTGGTGCCGATGGCCGCCCTCGCCGGCGTGCTGGTGGTGACCGGCTACCGGCTGGTGAGCCTGCAGCACGTGCGCCACCTGTTCGATCGCTACGGCATCCTACCGGCAATCATCTGGGCGGTGACGTTCGTGACCGTGGTCTCGACCGACCTGCTGACCGGCGTGCTGGTCGGGCTCGGGCTGGTCGTGCTCGAAACCATCCCGCATCTGACCAGGCTGCGGCTGCGCGTCCGGCATCGCTCGCTCGGGGACGGCATCACCGAAGTCCGCCTTGCTGGCCGGGCCACCTTCCTGATGCTGCCACAGCTTCAGAAGGCACTGGACGAGGTGCCGCCCACCCCGGTGCTGCGGGTGCGTTCGAAGGCGCTGCGCCACATCGACCACACCTGCATGGAGGCCCTGTCGGAATGGGCCGCCGCACGGCGCAGGCAGGGTTCGGAGGTGGAAATCGTGTCGGATGCCGAGCCGCGCCTGGCCCGGACCCTGGCTTTCGCCGCCTGATCCGGTTTGGCCCGATGAGCCTGTCTGCTTATCGGGCCAAACCGGGCGGTCTCAGAACCGCTCGTTGACCATCTCTTCGCTTCTGGCCCAGAGCGCCTTCGCGCGCTCCGGATCGACGGCATAGGCGTGCACGCCGCTGCGGATATCGGTGGCCTCCGATAAATCGGCGACGTGGCAATCCTCGCAGTAGCGGCCGCCGACCATATCGCCAGCAGCGACAATCCCGCTCCAGACCGTCGTCGCAGCCCCTTGTGGAATGGTCTTGAGAACGAAGGGTGGCCTGCCTGCCTCGGCGTTCGCGACGTTGATCTGGTCGACCATTTCCTGGAAAACGCTTCCATCCATGTGGCGGGTAAGCTCTGTCCGGATCCCGCCCGGATGCACGGCGGTCGCGCGCACGCCTCGTGCCGCATGCCTGCGGTCGAATTCGACGGCGAACAGGATGTTGGCGGTCTTCGAGCGGCCATAGGCGACGAACTCACTGTAGGGCGTGCGGTCGAAGTTCGGATCGTCGAGATCCACGTCGGAAAACCGGTGACCGGCCGAGGACAGGTTCACCAGGCGCGAACCGGCCCTCATCAGCGTGGCCAGGCGGTTCACCAGCACGAAATGGCCCAGATGGTTGGTGCCGAACTGGGTCTCGAACCCGTCGGACGTGCGGCCTTCCGGACAGGCCATGATCCCCGCGTTGGCGATGATCAGGTCGAACGGCCTGCCGTCGGCGAGTAAAGCATCGGCACAGGAGCGCACACTGGCCAGCGATGCCAGGTCGAGTTCGACCAGCTCTAGGCTGCCGCCGCCGGAAGCCTGGGCGCGGACCTGCCCGGTTGCTTCCCGAGCCTTGTCGAGGTTGCGTGCCGCGCCGACCACATGCGCGCCGCGGGCGGCCAGGACACGGGCGGTTTCGACGCCGAGTCCGGCCGAAACGCCGGTCACCAGGATGCGCCGGCCAGCCAGATCGACACCTTCGAGAACATCATCCGTGGTGGATGTGGCACCGAATAATTGAGTCATAGGCGTCTCCACGGCGCTGTTCGCTTGAGGACTGCTTGGTCCAGGCTCCGACCAGGGTGGCGCCGGGCCAGGTCATTGCCATTCGGCCATTCTCCCGATAAGCGGAGGGTATCCCCACATAACATACGGAGGGACCCTCCGCTTATCAAGAGGTGTAATGCGAGCAGACGGTGAGGGACGATCGATCGTGCAGGCACCACCAGAACCGCCGAACGACATGATCAGGCCGATGCGTAAACCGCGGGCGGACGGGCAGCGGAACCGTGAACGGCTGCTGCAGGCGGCCAAGCTGGCATTCACCGAACTCGGGACCGACATCGGCCTGGATGAGATCGCCCGGCGGGCGGATGTCGGGATCGGCACGCTGTACCGGCATTTTCCGACCCGGGATGCCATCGTCGAGGCGGTCTACCGTCGCGAGGTCGAGCAGCTTGCCGGCGCGGCGGAAAGCCTGCTCGCCTCGATGTCTGCGGGCGATGCGCTTCAGGCCTGGATGCGGCTCTGCATCGATTACGTGGCGACCAAGACGCTGATGGCGTCGGCCCTTGCCGCCACGGTCGGCGGGGGCAACGAGCTGCGTGAAAAATCGGGTAGGCGGATCATCGATGCGATGCTGCTGCTCGTGGACCGGGCCATGGCCGGCGGTGATATCCGCAGGGATGTCGAACCGGCCGACCTGCTAAGGGCATTGCGGGGTTTCACCCATGACGGTGCAGGCCCGCATTGGCAGGCCAGCGTTCATCGCCTTGTCGACATCCTGATGGATGGGCTGAGAGTACGTCGCGACGAACAGGCCACATCCGGGCCATCGCGCACGCGGGCGTCAGCGCGCGCTGAGCTTCTGGGGGGTGTAGCTGGTGTTCAACCAGATCCCGTGCGGGCTGCGACCGGTCGCGATGTAGCTGATCGGGCCGCCGGCGGGATCGATGATGGCGACCTTCTGGCGCCAGCGCAGCGTGGCCCATAGCTTGCCGTCCGGAGCAATGACGATGTCGTCCGGGCCGCCGGGCACGTGCCAGCTGCGGACGATGCCGAGATTGTCCCAGTCGAGCTGCTCGATCGTGCCGGAAACCCGGCAGGTGACGTACAGCAGGTGCCGGCTCGGCGAGACGAACAGGTTATGCGGGCCGGGCGCCATCTCGAGCTTGCGGTCGACATGTCCATCTGCCGGATCGACCACCGCCACGTAGGTGGTGCCCATGACGCCGACCAGGATCTTGCCGTTGTGCCAGAGCACACCGGCCGGAGTGCTGCCGACCTTTGTCGTCCACAGCACATGGCCGGTCTTGGTCTCGATCGCCATCAGCTCGCCGGTCGCCTGCAGGCTGACATAGGCCACCGACGAGTCGGGCGCATAGTTGATATGGCTCGGCATCGACGCCGCCGGGATGCGATGCAGCAGCGCCAGGGTCGCCGCGTCGTAGATGTCCACCTGGTCGCGGGCCAGGCCGGCGACCGTCAGGTAGCGACCATCCGGGCTGTATTGCAGCTGGTACGGATCGCTCATGGTGATGTGGCGCTGCAGTTCGCCGGTCTGCGCATCGAGGAAGAAGGCCGCGTTGCCGGAGGTGTCGCCGACCACCAGCGATCGGCCGTCCGGGGTCATCGCCATGTGGTGCGGCTCGCGCAGCACCGGGATGCGGCGGATCTCCTTATGGGTATCGATGTCGAACTCGCTGATCGAGGCGTCGGCCGAGTTCAGCACGAACGCGATCCGGGCCGCCTTTGCCGGGGCTGCAACGAGTGCGGTTCCGGCACCGACCGCAAGGAAGGCGGCGAGCGTCCTGGAGAGCAAGCTTCTGTTCATCTGTCGCACCAACTCGTTCCGCTAAAGCCAAGTTCGGCCACGGTTTCCAGCACGACAACGCGCGCCGTATCCGGTCAATGCATGGCCAGAGACGCCCGCCTCCTGTCAATGAAATTCCGGCACCGGTGGCTGCCCTGCCGCACCGGCCCTTGCCTCTGGCGCGCCTCTTGCCACATGTGGGCGAAAGAACCGGCCCGTCGGATCGTTGCCGGCATCGGCTCTGCAGACCTTGAGGACCGAACCATCATGTTCATCGAGACCGAGGACACCCCGAATCCCGCTACCCTGAAGTTCCTGCCCGGACGCGACGTCATGGGCGTCGGCACGGCGGATTTCACGTCGGCCGAGATCGCCGGCCGATCGTCGCTGGCAACCGCGCTCTTTGCCGAGCCCGGCGTCGCGCGCGTGTTCCTGGGTGCCGACTTCATCGCGGTGACCAAGTCCGACGACGTGGCGTGGAGCGAGCTGAAGCCGCTGGTGCTGTCGGTGATCGTGGACCAGTTCGTGTCGGGACGGCCGATCATCGAGGGCGAGGCCGACGAGGCGGACGAGGACGTGGCCCCCGAGGACCGCGAGATCGTCGACCAGATCAAGGAGCTGCTGGACACTCGCGTCCGTCCGGCCGTCGCGAGCGATGGCGGCGATATCGTGTTCCGCGGCTACCGCGATGGCGTCGTGCGCCTTCACATGCAGGGCGCCTGCTCGGGCTGCCCATCCTCGCGGGCGACGCTCAAGCATGGCGTCGAGAACATGCTCCGGCATTACGTTCCGGAAGTGACCAGCGTAGAACAGGTCGACGCCTGAGTGCCTGCGTCTATAACCAGATGACGCCAGAGACCATGACAACCGAACAGACGGCACAAGAGATCGAGGTTCCGGCGTATCTGGCCCATCCCGAGGTGACGCAGCCGGATCCGGTGGTTCCGGTCGCGGCGCCATTGGATGTCACGCCTGACGCCTCGACGCCGGGGCAAGAGATCGCCGGTGCGCTGGACCAGGCCTCCCTGGACAGTCTGTTCCGCACTGCCCGCACACCTATGGCCTGGAGCGAGGCGCCGGTTTCCGAAGAAACGCTACACGCGCTCTACGACATGGTGAAGCTCGCCCCCACCTCCGGGAACTGCTCGCCCGGGCGGTTCGTGTTCCTGGCCAGCCGCGACAGTCGCGAGCGTCTTCGGCCCGCCCTGTCCGCGGGCAACGTCGAGCGGGCCATGAGCGCCGCGGTTACCGTGATCGTGGCGCAGGACCCACTGTTCTTCGAGAACCTGCCCCGATTGTATCCGTCGGAGGAGGCACGCTCCTGGTTCGCCGCCGATCATGGCCTTGCGGAGGAGACGGCGTTCCGCAACGCCACGCTCCAGGGTGGCTATCTGATCCTTGCAGCCCGCGCGCTCGGCCTCGATGTCGCGCCGATGTCGGGTTTCGACAACCAGATGGTGGATGACATCTTTCTTGCCGGCAGTGGCTGGAGATCGAATTTCCTGGTCAATCTCGGTTATGGCACCGGTGTGCAGGCTCAGCCGCGAGCGCCCCGGCTGACCTTCGATGAAGCCTGCATGCTGCTCTAGGCGGTGTCCTCGATGAGGATGCTGGTGCTGAACGGCGCCTCCGGAGCGACCGGGGCATCGTTCGGGCTTCTGACGCGGAACGGCGTCGAGCTCATGCTGGTCTCCGAAGGGCTGGCTGCAGGGCAGGGCGGGGCGGAGCGTCTGCCTCTGCTGCTTGCCGACCGATTGGAAGAAGCCGGCTGGGCCGCCCGGACGATCGGCCTGCTCGCGGTCGTGGTCGGGCCCGGCAGCTTTACCGGCTTGCGTGCGAGCCTGGCGCTCGCACACGGCGTGGCGCTCGGCAGCACTGCCCCGGTCGTCGGCGTCACGATCGGCGAGGCCCTCGGACCCGCGCTGCAGGACATCGCAGGCAGCCTCGGCATCGCGGGCATCTGGTGCGTCAGCCAGGCGCGTCGTGACCGCGTGTTCATCGAGCGTCCGAGCGGCCCCGGCTGGCACGCCGACGCAGCCATGCTCGACCGGTTGCCCCCGGCGGGGGCGTCGGTTCTGCTCGGCGGGGATGCGGCACATCTGGTGGCCGGCCGATTGCAAGGAACGGGCATCATCGTGCACCAGTCGGGCCTGTCGGCCCCGTCCGCGATCGCGATCGCGGAAGCGGCGATCGCCCGTCATGCCGGGATGCTGTCGCCGCTCTATCCGCAACCGCTCTATGTCGATCCGCCGGAAGCGAAGCTGCCGCAGGTCCGGGTGTCGCAGGCGCCGGGTTGATCCTGTCGGGCCCGGCCGCGGCGGAACTGCTGGCGGCGCTGCACGCACAATGCTTTCCGCCCGGCGAGCGCTGGGACCAGGCGGCGATGACCGGCCTGCTGGCCGTCCCCGGCTGCTTCGCATGTGTTGCCGCAGGCGGTCCCCGGGGTCGACCGTCCGGGATGGCCCTTATACGCGTGGCGGCCGACGAGGCGGAGCTGCTGACCATCGGCGTCGTTCCGGACTCGCGACGGCGGGGCATTGCGAACGGGCTGCTGATCGAGCTGGCTGCTGCGGCGGCCGCACGCGGTGCGATGCGGCTGTTCCTGGAGGTATCGGTCGCCAATGCCGCCGCGCTGGCGCTCTACCGCGATCGCGGCTTCGAGGAAGTGGGGCGCCGCCGACGCTACTATCCCGACGACAGCGATGCCGTGGTCATGGCAGGCAATCCCACGGTGATCAGCGCCGCCTGATGTCCACGACCGTCGATCCGTCGTCGAGCGTGCGGGTGGCGAGCAGCGAATGTCCGAGGGCAACCGCGTTGGCGCACACGTTGCGCAGCGGCTCCTCGCCACGCAGATGAACCTGAAGCAAAGCACCGGAGGCGAGCCGGTCAAGTGCCAGTCGTGTTCTAACGAAGGTCATTGGGCATACCTCGCCAGTGATGTCCAGGCGTTCGACTGTCAAAATCTGGTCCATATCCATGCAATTCAGCGTCCGACGGAATACAGGTTGCGGGAAACGGGTCGCTCTTACTATAAACGTCCAAATAATGTTGCTCAGGAACCCGGCATGGCTGACCACGCAGGCGGAGCGGACGTGCTGGAACTCACTGCCCAGATTGTCTCCGCACACGTTTCCAACAACCCGGTGGATTCCGAATCCCTGCCGGCGCTGATCCAGGACGTGTTCCGCACCCTGGCCGAAATCGGCCGTGACCCGGTCCCGGTCGACAAGCCGCAGCCGGCCGTGGCTGTCAAGAAATCCGTATTCCCGGACTACATCATCTGTCTCGAGGACGGGAAGAAGCTCAAGATGCTGAAGCGGCATCTCAAGACCGCCTACGACATGACCCCCGAGGCCTACCGTGAGCGCTGGGGCCTGCCGTCCGACTACCCGATGGTCGCACCGACCTATGCCAGCCACCGCTCGTCCCTTGCCAAGAAGATCGGCCTGGGCCGGAAGCCGCGCGGCTAGTCGCCTTCGTGCGGCCTGCCCGCGTGCCCGCCATTGCGCGAACCGGAACCTGCATCGTGGCGCCTCTGCAACAGTTGCCGACAGCCGATTGGACAATCCCCATATTGATCGGCTACGCCGCCCTACATGGTCACCGTTGGTGAAGCGATGGAATCGCGCATAGAGCGCTTGTGCATCGACCGCGGGCTCAAGATGACCGGGCAGCGGCGGGTCATCGCCCGTGTTCTGTCCGATGCCGAGGATCATCCTGACGTCGAGGAGTTGTACCGGCGCGCTACTGCGCTCGACAGCCGGATCTCGGTTGCGACCGTCTACCGGACCGTCAGGCTGCTCGAGGAAAAGGGCATTCTTGAACGCCGCGACTTCGGTGGCGGGCGCGCCCGCTACGAGGCGACCGAGCATGGCCATCATTATCATCTCATCGACATCGATACCGGCAAAGTCATCGAATTCGAGGACGCGGAACATGAGCACTTGATGCGCCAGATCGCTGTCCGCCTCGGTTTCGACCTGGTGTCGCACCGCATGGAGTTGTTCGGGCGACGACGCTCCGAGGTGGCGGGGGCTCCCCGTACGGCATCATCCGCGCCGCCAGCCGACGAGCCGATCGACGGCGGAGGCAAGAGCCGGTGACGATCAACAAGCCGATTCTGGCACCGGAGCTTGGTTCCGCCATTCCCATGACCGGCATCGGCGAACTGCGTGCCGGGAATCTCGGTGTCCGCATCGCCATCACCGATGCCGAGCGGGACGCGGCCCAGGCGCTCCGCTACCGGATCTTCTACAACGAGATGGGCGCCCGGCCCGACGACCACGCGCGCCGCGTGCAACGCGACATCGATATCTTCGATGACGTCGCCGACCATCTGCTGGTGGTGGACCATGCGGTCAGTTCCGGCCCGAAGGGCATCATCGGCACCTACCGGCTGGTGCAGAACGAGGCGGCGGACCAGATCGGCCGGTTCTACACGTCGGCGGAATACGACATCAGCACGATCACCGGCTTCCCCGGGCGGCTGCTCGAACTGGGCCGCTCCTGCATCGATCGCGAGTATCGCGGCCGTGCCGCGATGCAGCTGCTCTGGCGCGGTATCGCCGCCTACGTGTTCCTGCACCGGATCGACGTCATGTTCGGCTGTGCCAGCCTGCCCGGTACCGATCCGGAGAAGCTGGAGAGCGAGCTCACCTATCTGTATCATAATCATCTGGCGCCTCCGGCCCTGCGGCTCAGGGCGATCCCGTCGCGCTACGTCGAGATGCACCGGATCGACCCGACCAGCTTCGATCACCGGCGCACGCAGCAGACGTTGCCACCGCTGATCAAGGGATACCTCCGGCTCGGCGGCTTCATCGGCGACGGGGCGGTGATCGATCATCAGTTCAACACCACCGACGTCGCGGTCGTGGTGAAGACAGACCTCATCACCGATAAATACTACCGGCATTACGAGCGCCAGCTTCGGGAAGCCATCTACTGAGCCGCGCCTTCGAGTTGTGCTTCCGGCCGTGAGGCCTCCCGACCCTCGAATATCATGACGGACCCCGCTGAAGCGGGCGCTGTCGCCAGGCACACCACATTCCCGAACGGCCGCTGCCGTTTCACCGAGGCTTATTGATGCGGCGATTCAGGAACGATGGGCTGGCGGTGTTGCTCGGGGCGATTTCGGCGCTGGCCTTGCCGCCGTCGCACCTGGTGTTCGTGCTGCTGCTGACCGTGCCGATGCTGCTGAGGCTGGTCGGACGGGCGCGCAACTGGAAGGTGGCACTCCGCTACGGCTTCGTGTTCGGGATGGGGCTGCACACTGCTGGCCTCTACTGGCTGACCGACGCCGTACTGGTCCGGGCCGACGAGTTCTGGTGGCTGGTCCCGCTCGCAGCGCCCCTGGGCGCGGTTCCACTGGCGTGTTTCACCGCCCTCCCATGCGCGTTCGCGCGCCTGGTGCCGGAAGGCTGGCGGCGGGTGGTGCTGTTTGCCGCGGTGTGGACGCTGTCCGATCTCGGCAGGCAGTTCGTGCTGTCCGGCTTCCCGTGGAACCTCTGGGGCAGCATCTGGGAGTTTCCCGGCCTGGCGGGAGACGTGATGATCCAGCCGGCTGCCTGGATATCGATCCACGGGCTGACCCTGTTCACGCTGCTTCTGGCTGCGACCCCGGTGCTGGGGCGCAGGGGCATGCTGGCGGGCCTCGCCATGCTCCTGGTCTGGGTTGCCGCCGGATCGGCGCGGCTCATCTGGCCGCCGGCAGTCGGTGCTCCGGGACCGTGGGTCGTGCTGGTGCAGGGGAATGTCCCCGAGACCGACAAGCAGAACCAGGACGCGGCCCTCGGCATCTACCGCCGCTATGTCGCCCTGACCCAGTCGGGCGTGGCCGACGCGGCGGCCCGGCAGAAGCAGGCCGAGGCCCACGGCGCCGCTGCACGGCCGATCGTGTTCGCGTGGCCGGAAAGTGCCTTCCCCGGTCTGCTCGAGCGCGACCGGACAGCGCGTGAAGTCCTGATGCAGGCGGCGCCGGACGCTGCGGTCGGGTTGATCGGCAGCGTCCGCTACGGCAGCGACCAGCGTCCGCGGAACAGCCTCATCGCGGTGATGCCGGATGCGCGGGTCGGGGCGGTCTTCGACAAGGCGCATCTGGTGCCGTTCGGCGAATACCAGCCACCGTTCCTGCCGGTGCAGATCGTGCCGGGCGGTGGTTTCGAGGCCGGTCCCGGGGTGCGGTCGCTGAACCTGCCGGGCCTGGCGCCGATCGGGCCGTTGATCTGCTATGAGGTCATATTCCCCGGGCAGGTGGTGCAGGCGAGCGATCGTCCGGCCTGGCTGCTCAACATCACCAACGATGCCTGGTACGGCAACACGTCGGGCCCGCGCCAGCATCTTGCGGCCGCCAGGATGCGCGCCGTCGAGGAAGGCCTGCCGCTGGCACGTGCTGCCAACACCGGCATCTCCGGAGCCTTCGATGGACAGGGCCGGCCGCTGGCCCGACTGGGCTGGGGAATCGCCGGTTCGCTGGTAGTCGCCTTGCCGGGACCGTTGCCTCCAACCGTGTTCGCACGATTCGGACTACCGATCCCGCTGCTGCTCTGCCTTCTATGCGTGCTCGTTGCACTGGCACCTTCCGTGCGAAGGCTGCATCGAACGATCACAATCTCAAAATAAAAGCCCGCCGGCGCGAAATGAGATTTGTATCACACCTTAAGATTGTTATGCTGGGGTCGTAACATCCGCTCACGCGGCATGCCGACCGATCTTGCTGATGTCGTTTTCTTGTCGAGAGCGCGAACAAGCGAGGCTTCATTGACAATTTGAGGTTGTAAAACTATGATGGATACATCAAATGGGCGAACAGTCTCAATGGTGAAAACCTCCTCCGCCAAAAAGCTGGAGAGTGCAGGTCAATCGAAGTCGCCGAACGAAGCTGTCTCCGGTGAGCGTGAGTCGCGTCCAAGTCCGATCGATGTCCATGTTGGCGGACGGATCCGGTTGCGCCGCACGCTGCTGCAGATGTCGCAGGAACGACTTGGCGATGCGCTGGGCCTGACTTTCCAGCAGGTCCAGAAATACGAACGCGGCGCCAATCGGGTCGGTGCGTCCAGGCTGTTCGACCTCTCCCGCGTGCTCGACGTTCCCGTCAGCTTCTTCTTCGACGATCTGCCAGCAGCCTATGGCAGCGGCGGCGGTGCTCGCAGCAATTCGGTTCAGGCCGGCGGCTTTGCCGAGGCCCAGGATGGCTTCGGTGCGCCTGACGATCTGTTCAGCCGCAAGGAGACCGTCGACCTCGTGCGTGCCTACTACCGGATCATCGAGCAGCCGGTGCGCAAGCGCGTGCTTGACCTGATCAAGTCGATGGGCCCCGAGCGCGTGACCGAATAGGGCACGTGCGGGCCTATTCGCGCCGGAGCACCGTATCTGTCAGGAAACTCGACAGACGGCCGGCGACGAAGTCCCGTTTCAGCGCCACCTCGTCGTATTCATCCCGCACCCAGTCCATGAATGGCAGGCGTCCTTCCGCTTCGGCTCGATAGCGCCAGAAGAACGCGTCAAGTATGCCGGTGCGGGAGCGGTTGAAGTGGCCGAAGCGCCAGGACAACTGCTTCAGTGCCTCGTGCGTGGTACCGCCTTCGAACATCACGACCAGCGCCGATGCCAGTCCGGCACGATCGGCTCCCGACTTGCAGTGCATCAGCATCGGGAAGGCAATCTCGCGATACAGCCCGGCAAACCGCAGGATGCGGTCGCGGTGGGGTGCGCCACGGCTCTCGAACGCCATGTCCACGTGCGCCAGCCCGATCCTCGGCGCTGCATCGCGCGATAGCGCATCGGAGCCGCACTGACGGTGGCCGCGCAGGTTCACCAGCGTACGCAGACGGCGTTGCCTGGCGAAGCGGGCGAGGTGGAACGGTGTCGGGTGGTTGGCGCGATACACGCGACCAGGTACTACCTCGGCGAAGTTCGTCCATACGGCACGGAAGATCGCGTGATCGACGAACAGGCTATCCCGCCAGGCGGCCCATCGGGCCGGCCTGGTGGTCAAGGGGCGATCGAACATGGGAGTTCAGGCTGGCCCTGGCCGGATCAGCCTTTCCGCTCGAGCTGAAGCTGCTTGATCTTGCCGATCGCCTCGGCCGGATTGAGGCCCTTGGGGCAGGTCTGCGTGCAGTTCATGATGGTGCGGCAGCCATACAGCTTCAGCGGGTCCTCCAGCGCATCGAGGCGTGCGCCGGTATACTCGTCGCGGCTGTCGGCGATCCAGCGATACGCGGCGAGCAGGGTTGCCGGGCCCAGATACTTGTCGCCGTTCCACCAGTAGCTCGGGCACGCGGTCGTGCAGCAGAAGCACAGGATGCATTCCCACATGCCGTCGAGCTTGGAACGTTCCTCCATGCTCTGCTTGCGCTCGGCATCAGGCGGCGCATTGGTGTCGGTCTTCAGCCATGGCTCGATCGAACGAAGCTGGGCGTAGGCGGCGGTCAGGTCCGGGATCAGGTCCTTCACCACCGGCATGTGCGGCAGCGGATAGATCGCCACCGCCTTCTTCACGTCCTCGATCGGCTTCAGGCAGGCCAGCGTATTGCTGCCGTCGATGTTCATCGAGCATGACCCGCAGATGCCCTCCCGGCAGGACCGGCGGAAGGTCAGCGTCTGGTCGACCTCGTTCTTGATGTAGATCAGCGCGTCCAGCACCATCGGCCCGACCCGTTCGAGGTCGATCTCATAGGTGTCCAGGACGGGATTCTGCCCATCGTCCGGGTTCCAGCGATAGATCTTGAATTCCTTGATCTTCTTGGCATCGGGAGCTGCCTTGAAGATCCGGCCCTTGCCGATCTTGCTGTTCTTGGGAAGCGTGAACTGGACCATGATGTGGTTCCTTCATCAGGGGGCCAGGGCGCTGCCCTGGACCCGCCAAGGGCCAAAGCCCCTGGATCCCGATTTGAGGTCTCCAGAGGACGACTGTCCTCCGGCGGTCAGGGCTGAGCCCTGCTGGATCAATAAACGCGCTTCTTCGGCGGAAACACCGACACTTCGTTGGTCATGGTCTGCATCCGCACCGGACGATACGACATCGAGACCTCGCCGTTGTCGCCCAGATACGAGACCGAGTGCTTCATCCATTCGGCATCGTCGCGATCCGGGTAATCGTCATGCGCCTGGGCGCCCCGGCTTTCCTTGCGCGCTTCGGCACTGGCCATGGTGACGGTGCCATTGGCGATGAGGTTCTCGAGCTCGAGCGCCTCCATCAGGTCGCTGTTCCAGATCAGCGACCGGTCGGACACGTTGATGTCGCGAAGCCCACCCCAGAGACGGTCGATCTTTTCCACACCCTCGCTCAGGCTGGCGGAACTGCGGAACACGGCGGCATGCGCCTGCATGGTCCGCTGCAGGTCCTCGCGCATGGTGGCCACACGGGTGCCGCCCTGCGCATGACGCAGCTTGTCGAGCCGGTCGAGCGAGCCCTCGCCGGCACGATCCGGCATCGGTGCGATCTTGTCGCCCGGCTTGATGATTTCGGACGCACGGTTGGCGGCGGCACGGCCGAACACAACGAGATCGAGCAGTGAGTTGGTGCCGAGACGGTTGGCGCCATGCACGGATACGCAGGCTGCTTCGCCCACCGCCATCAGCCCGGGCACGATCGCATCCAGGTTGGACGGCGTCGGGCGAAGCACCTCGCCGTGATAGTTCGTGGGGATGCCGCCCATGTTGTAGTGGACGGTCGGCAGCACCGGGACCGGGTCCTTGGTGACGTCGATACCCGCGAACACCCGCGCTGTCTCGGAAATCCCGGGCAGGCGCTCATGCAGCAGGTCGGCGCCGATATGCTCGAGATGCATCATGATATGATCCTTGTTCGGACCACAGCCACGGCCTTCGTTGATCTCGATGGTCATCGAACGTGACACCACGTCGCGGGACGCAAGGTCCTTCGCGGTCGGTGCATAGCGCTCCATGAAGCGCTCGCCTTCTGAATTGGTCAGGTAACCGCCTTCGCCACGGCAGCCTTCGGTCAACAGGCAACCGGCCGGGAAGATGCCGGTGGGATGGAACTGGACGAACTCCATGTCCTGGGTCGGCACGCCGGCGCGCATGGCCATGCCGCCGCCGTCACCCGTGCAGGTGTGAGCCGATGTGCAGGACATGTAGGCGCGGCCATAGCCGCCGGTGGCCAGCACCACCATGTTGGCGCGGAACCGGTGCATGGTACCGTCCTCGAGACACCAGGCCATGACGCCGCGGCAGGTGCCGTCCTCGTCCATGATCAGGTCGAGCGCAAAATATTCGACGAAGAACTCGACGTTGTGCTTCAGGCTCTGCTGATAAAGCGTATGCAGGATGGCATGGCCGGTTCGGTCCGCGGCAGCGCAGGCGCGTGCCACAGGAGCCTTGCCGTAATCCGACATGTGGCCGCCGAACGGCCGCTGGTAGATGCGTCCATCCTCGGTGCGCGAAAACGGCACGCCGAAATGTTCGAGCTCCTGGATCGCCGGCACCGCCTCGCGGCACATGTACTCGATGGCATCCTGGTCGCCGAGCCAGTCCGATCCCTTGACGGTATCGTACATGTGCCAGCGCCAGTTATCCTCGGCCATGTTGCCAAGCGATGCGCCGATGCCGCCCTGTGCCGCGACCGTATGGCTGCGTGTGGGGAACACCTTGGTGATGCAGGCGGTCTTGAGGCCTGAAGCGCCCATGCCCAGCGTCGAGCGAAGCCCGGAGCCACCGGCTCCGACGACCACTACGTCATAGGCATGATCCACGATGGTGTAGGCACGGGTGGAGGGCAGCGTGATCGCGTTCATCTATCACTCATTCCAATCGGCCGTTCGTCAGCCGGCCTGGCAACACAGCATTCGGGATCTTGGCCCAACCTACATTGGGTCTCAGACTGCCGTTGGCCAGAAGGCCATCTTCAGGATTGCAACAATTGCAAACAGGGCAAGCAGCAAGGCTGCGCCCTTGTTCAGCAGCGAGACCGCCAGGTGCGAGCGGGTGTCGTTGACGTAGTCGTCGATCACCACCTGCAGTCCGAGCTGCATGTGGTGGAACGTCATGATCACCAGCGCGAGCAGCAGGACGGTGTTCACCGGCCGTCCGGCCCAGTGGACCACCGCAAGCTGTTGGGCACCCAGCAGGGTCAGCACCGACACCACGAACCAGATGGTCAGCGGTATCAGCGCGATCGACGTCAGCCGCTCGACCCACCAATGCTCGACGCCGGACTTGGATGCGCCGAGGCCGCGCACCTGTCCCAGCTGCGACCGCATGGTTTCGACGTGAAAGGGCTTGTCCGCCATCGTCTCAGTTTCCCGACACGGCAGCGGCGACCGGCGCCGCATGCGTCCAGAGGCTGAGCCCGATCGCCCAGATCAGCAGGGTCAGGATCACGGTCGCCGCTATAGTGATCAGCGCGGTCTTGTGGAACACCGGTTTGGCGAAACCATAGCCTGCATCCCAGGCAAGGTGACGCAGGCTGGCGGCGAAATGAAAGACCAGTGCCGCAGTCCAGCCGAACAGCACGATCATGCCGAGCGGATTGCCGACCACGCGCTGGACGGTGTCGAACCCGACGGGGCCACTCGCCGCAGCGACCAGCCACCAGACCAGGAGCAGCGTTCCCAGCGAACTGACGATGCCCGAAATCCGGTTCGCGCCCGAGAGCACCATCGTCAGCTGCAGGCGGTAGACCTGCAGGTGCGGAGACATCGGGCGGCGCACCAGGGTGCCGTCGCTTCGTTGCGCCACGAACAGCGCGTCACGGACATCCTTCATGGGAGTACGGGATACTTCCTTGATGTGGCTCCGGAATATCCGGAATCCTCTTTGGGCCGATTGGTCCTACGCCCCGCCGAACAGACGGTCAACGCAGTTACTGTGCAGTGCAACATAATGATCGAAGACCGTTTCTTCAGCGAATACACAGGCGATAGAGACGATTCCTCAAGTCCAGCCGGACAAGTCCCGCCTGTTCTGCACGCGATAGCCAGGCCTGTGCCTGCGCCGGCATGATCTCCAACGCATGGGCCACTGCTTCGGGTGTGTGCGGCCCGCTTGCCAGCAATGCATGCAGCTGCACGCTGAACGCGTCGAACAATGCCGCATGTCCTACCGGTGTCGGCGGCGCAGCCGGCTCGGCCGTCCTGGTGGAGGGAACCAGGCGCAAGGGCGTCCGGACCGGGGCGATCGCATCGCCTGCGGGCCGGTCGCGCAGAGGTGAAGACGCCTGCGGCTCGGCGAACCCGACCAGGCTAGGGCCCGGCGCTCGCGTCGACACCAGCCCCGCGTGATCGAAGCCGGACGGGTCGGTTGCGAACGGTCGCGGTTCGGTCATGGCAGGCGCGGCTCCGGGGGCCGACAGCAGCGTGCGGGGGCTGATGGTTCCGGGCGGCAAGGCATGCGCGCCGACACGCATAAGCCGGCGGGCATCATGGTCGGCATCGCGGACCCAGATCGGCACCCAGCTTCGCTCCAGGGCCTCGATCGCACCGGCCCAGCGGTCGCCGTCGCGGCCGACCCCGACCAGCACCGCAGCATCCGAAAGACCATAGAGGCAGCGTTCGGCCGAAGAGGCCGACGATACGGCAGGCACCGCTTCCGGCTCCCGGTCCGACACCAATGCCAGGGAACCGGTCATGGCCGGATCGGCGGGTTGCCGACCGATCAGGTTCAGCAGGGCGTCGGCCACGACCATGATCGTCGCCCCGCCACGAGCTCGCCCGGCGAGCATCGCCTTGCCCTCGATGCCGCGTCCGGCGGAGATGGTGGACAGGCCGGCCGTCGCGGCCTGCTCGGCAAGACGCGTGGCGAAGCCGCCCGCATCGGCGGTGGCCTCGTCGCCGGCGATCAGCGCGATGCCGCCCCGGTTGAGCAGCGCACGATCGCCGACACCGAACAGGACCGGCGGTGCATCGCCCCGCAGGCGACGCTTCAGGCGTTTCGGATAATCGGGATCGGCCCGTCCGATCGCCCAGATCCCAGCGATCCGCCAGCGCTCGAGACAGGCTGACAGTGCCGCGTGCCGGCCCAGCAGGTCGACAATCCGGCCAGCCGGAACTGTATCGTGCCAGCCGTCCAGATACCGGTCCGGATCCCGCAGGAGGTCGCCGGGTTGGAGCTGGCGCTTCTTGAGCCAGCCTGCGAGCCGGCCCCATTGGGTATCGTCGAGCGGTTCATGCGTGGCTGCCGCGAGGGCGCCACCGCCGAAACGGCCGGTCAGGAGCAGCAATGCCTGCGTCTGCAACGTGATGGACATTTTGTCCTCATGTGAACCGGCGGCCGGTTTTCCGGCACTCGACCGTCGAATGAACCCTACCCGCTATGGGCTGGTCCTCTTGTCGAAGTCGGCGGACCGAGCGCCGGCGGCGGTAGGTCGATGACCGGCGGAACGATCAGCGTCGGCGCCGTCAGCGCGGGTGCGCCCGGCGATTTTGGAATACCGGTTGGGCCGTGCACCACATCGACCGGCACCAGGGTCGGCCATGGCAGGGACGTGACATGAACCGGATGATGTAGGTCCGCCCAGGCCGGACGGTACGCCGTCGCCAGGTGGCGCAGTGCCAGGTAGAGCGCCACCTGGGCCAGGATGGCGACGACGACGCCGAGGAGGCGCACGAACGGTGCGCGCGGCGGGCGTGGCGGCGCGGCGCCCGGCCGCCAGACGTAGAACGGCTCCGGCGGGCGCCTTGCCAGTCCGAGCCGGGCGAGAAGCGGGCTCAGGCGACTTTCTCTGCCAACAGATCGAGGGCGATCAACGCCTCGGCGATCTGCACGGCATTCAGGGCCGCACCCTTGCGAAGGTTATCCGACACGCACCAGAACGCCAGCCCGTTCGGCACGGTTGGGTCGATGCGCAGCCGGCTGACATAGACCGCGTCCTCGCCGGCGCAGTCGATCGGGGTCACGTAGCCGCCATCCTCGCGATGGTCGTGCAGCACCACGCCGGGCGCATCGCGCAGAAGCTGGCGGGCGCGTTCCAGGTCCACCGGCTCCTCGAACTCGACCACGATCGATTCCGAGTGGCCGATGAACACCGGCACCCGCACGCAGGTGGCGATCACCGCGATGTCGGGATCGAGGATCTTGCGTGTCTCGACCGCCATCTTCCATTCCTCCTTGGTCGCGCCGTCGTCCATGAAGCGGTCGATATGCGGGATCACGTTGAAGGCGATCTGCTTGGTGAACTGCTCCGAGGTCGGCGGATCGCCGACGAAGCTGCCCTTGGACTGCACGAACAGCTCGTCCATGCCTTCCTTGCCGGCGCCGGACACGGCCTGATAGGTCGAGACCACCACGCGCTTGGCGGTGAACTCGTCGTGCAGCGGCTTCAGCGCCACCACCATCTGGATCGTCGAGCAGTTCGGATTGGCGATGATGCGACGCTTGGTGAAGCGCTTCAGTGCGTCGGCGTTCACCTCCGGCACCACCAGCGGCACGTCGTGATCCATGCGGAACTGGCTGGTGTTGTCGATCACGATGCAGCCGGCGGCGGCGGCGCGAGGCGCATGCACGGCCGAGATCGCGGCACCGGGGCTGAACAGGGCCAGGTCCCAGCCGGTGAAATCGAATGTCTCCAGGTTCTGCACCTTGAGCACGCGCTTCTCGCCGAAGGAAATTTCGTGCCCGACCGAGCGGTGCGATGCCAGGATGGCGATCTCGTCGATCGGGAAGTTGCGCTCGGCAAGGGTCTTGATAATCTCGCGTCCGACCGCTCCGGTGGCTCCTACGACGGCGACGCGATAACCCATGGTCCTGGTCCTTGGCTCCTCGAGCGGGCAGGCTCCGAGGTCGGTTCCAGCCGGCGAGGCGATGTGGGAGAAGGGTCTGCTAGCGCGTCGGGACGGTATCGCGCAACAAATGACCGAGCAGCCGAGACCTGCACCGTATCTGGTGGCAGGCGTCGGTTGCGACGGAACCGCGTCTTTCCAGGTCGCGTTCCGGCCACACTTGAAATCGAACCAGTCGGGGGACTGCGCTGAATGGCGGATGCGCCTGGAGAACCGGGGCAGCCGCCGCGCTGGCAGCCGATCGGCAAGAACGGCATCGGCCGCAGCCTGGCCGATGATGCGCGCGTGTGGTTCACGCTCGGCAACGGCATCCTGAACGAGATCGCCTATCCGCGGATCGAGCAGACCGCGGTGCGCGACTTCGGCCTGATCGTGACCGACGGGGAGACCTTGTTCGCCGAGGAGCGGCGGCACTGCACGACCGAGATCGAGCCGATCCGGCCGGGCGTGCCCGCATACCGCCTTACCGGCACCCATGAGGGCGGGCGGTTCCGGCTGCACAAGCGGATCATCGCCGATCCACGTCGTCCGGCGGTGCTGCAGCATGTGCGGCTCGAGGATTTGGCGCCTGCGGACGCCGATCGCGGACGCAAGCTGCGGCTGCACGCACTGCTGGCGCCGCACCTGGTCAATGTCACCGGCATGGGGACGGCCTGGGTCGGCGACTACAAGGGCCAGGACATGCTGTTCGCCGAGGCCCAGGGTACAGCAGTGGCGCTCGCGGCCAGCTGCGGCTGGCGGGCCCGGTCGGCGGGGTATGCCGGCATCAGCGATGGGTGGCAGGACCTGTCGCGCCATCGCCGGATGACCTGGGAATACGAGCGCGCGATCAACGGCAACGTCGCCCTGACCGGTGAACTGGATCTCGACGAGGACCAGCCGGACCTGGTGATCTCGATGGCGTTCGGCCGGATCTGGACCGAGGCCGCGATGCGCGCCCGTGCCGGCCTGCTCGAGCCGTTCGATGCGCTCGAAGCCGAATACGTCGCAGGCTGGAGCGGCTGGCTCGGGAAGACCCGCCCGGTCGCCGATGAGTTGCTCGGCGCCTACCGCACCAGCCTGATGGTGATCCGCACGCATGAATGCCCGTCCGTGGCCGGTGCCCGGATTGCCAGCCTCGGCGTACCGTGGGCCGCATTGCAGAGCAACGACTACCCTGCGGCATGCCATCTGGTCCGGGCCCGGGACGTGGTCGCGGCGGCGACTGCGTTGCTGGCCGCTGGCGACAGCAGCTCGATGATGGCGTCGCTCACGTACCTGCACACCGTCCAGGAACCGGACGGGCACTGGCCGCAGAATTTCTGGCTCGACGGCATGTCGGCCTGGCAGGGAACCCAACTCGACGAGACTTCGGAGCCTGTGCTGTTGGCCGACCTGGCCTGGCGGCACGGGGTTTTCGACGAGGACGGCTTCAGGCAGGTCTGGCCGATGGTCAGGGCGGCCGCCCTGGCGCTGGCCCGGCACGACCCGATGGACGGGCAGGATCGCTGGGGTCGTCCCGATGGGCTGAAGCTGCACACCCTCGGCGCCGAGATCGCCGCACTGCTGATCGGCTCGCACTGGGCGGCCCATGCCGGCGAGCCTGATCTGCACGGCTTCCTGCTCGATACCGCCGACGCCGTCCATGAATTCCTGGTGACGCTGCTCGACGAGCCCGGCTCACCGGCGTCCGAGGATGGGCCGGAGGCCGACCCGGACATCATCTCGCTGGTGCTGTTCGGGCTCATGACGGTCGATGATCCCCGTCTGGTCCGGGCACTCGCCACCATCGACGCGAGCCTGAAGGTCGAGTTGCCGGGCGGCCCTGCCTGGTGCCGGCGTGGCGACGAGGGATTGCCGCCGAGGCTGGTGCTGACCGCCGAGCGTGCCCTGCTCGCCGTAGAGGCCGGCCGTCTGGACGAGGCGGACCGTCTGGTCCGGAGCCTGCAGGCCTGTGCCGGGGATGGTGGCATGCTGCCCGAGCGGGTCGACAACGAGAATGGCCGGGGCGGGATGGTGATGCCGCATCTCTGGACCCATTCGAAGCACGTCAAGCTGCTCCGCTCGATCGACGACGCCCAGGATTTCGGGCGGCTGCCCAAGGTTCGGGAGCGGTATGCGGGCAAGAGCGCGATCGCCTCGCGGATCGCGCGCTGGCGGCACGACCACGAGTTGCGCGAAATGCCGCAAGGGCGTGTGCTGCGGGTCGAACTGCCGGTGGCGGCCGATGTGCATTGGAGCGACGATGGCTGGGTCAGGATCCAGGACACGCCGGTTGCGGAGATCGGTCCGGGAATCTTCGTGGCCGAACTGCCGACGGCCGGGCTCGAGGCCGGCAGCATGGTCGTGTTCACCTGGCGCGAGCATGGCAGCGGCGCCTGGGTCGGGGTCGACCACCATATCGCCGTGGTGACGGCGCCGGGCCTTTCGTAAGCCGCCCGGGCGAGTACCGGGTCATCCAATCAACCTTGCATCAGGAGCCTCCCCATGGATCCAGTCGGAGAAGTATCGTCGTCGGCCAAGTCGAAGGAGAAGCTGGCGGCGCCCGCAAGCGCCAAGGCTCCTCCCTGCACCCTGGTGATTTTCGGCGCGCATGGCGACCTGACCAAGCGGTTGCTGATGCCGGCCCTGTACAACCTCACTGGTGCCGGACAGCTCAATGACGATTTCAAGGTCATCGGCGTCGATCGTGTCGAAGGGTCGGACCAGTCCTGGCGCGACGAACTCGGCAAGACCATGCAGGAGTTCACCACCGATCCGAATGCGGAGTTCTACACGCCCGAGATCAACAAGGACTGGTGGGGCGGCCTGACCTCCCGCTTCGAATACATGCAGGCCGACTTCACCAACCTCGACCAGCTTGGCCAGCTGAAGCAGAAGGTGACCGGCAACGCCGTGTTCTACCTGGCCGTGGCCGGGCGTTTCTTCGGAACCATCGTGGAGAATCTCGGCCATGTCGGCCTGATCACCCAGGCGGACAACGCGTTCCGTCGGGTGGTGATCGAGAAGCCGTTCGGGTCCGACCTGGAGAGTGCCAAGGAGCTGAACGCCCGCATCCTCAAGGTGCTGGACGAAGGCCAAGTCTACCGGATCGACCATTTCCTCGGCAAGGAGACGGTCCAGAACATCCTGGCCATGCGGTTCGGCAACGGCGTGTTCGAACCGCTCTGGCGGCGGGAATATGTCGACAGCGTGCAGATCACCGCCTGCGAGACGGTCGGTGTCGAAGGCCGCGGCGCATTCTACGAGCCGACCGGCGCGCTGCGCGACATGATCCCGAACCACCTGTTCCAGCTGCTGGCGATGGTGGCGATGGAGCCGCCCAACTCGTTCTCGGCGGAAACCGTGCGGAACGCCAAGGAGCAGCTGTTCGAGGCGATTAGGACGATCACTCCGGAAAACGCGATCCGTGGGCAGTATACGGCAGGCAAGGTCCAGGGCAGGGACGTGCTGGCCTATCGCGACAGCCCCGGCGTGGCAAAGGACAGCAACACCGAGACCTATGTCGCGCTGAAGCTCGACATCGACAACTGGCGCTGGTCGGGCGTGCCGTTCTACATGCGCACCGGCAAGTCGCTGACCGGCCGCCTTACCGAAGTCGTGGTGCATTTCAAGCAGGCGCCGTTCGCGATCTTCCAGGATACGCCGGTGGACAAGTTGTCCCCCAACAACCTGACGCTGAACATCCAGCCGACCCAGGGTGTTACCCTGGGGATCAGTGCCAAGATCCCGGGACCGAAGATGGACCTCGGCGGCGTCGAGATGAGGTTCCGCTACGAGGACGCCTTCAAGCTGACCCCGAATGTCGGCTACGAGACGCTGCTCTATGACTGCCTGACCGGCGACGAGACGCTGTTCCAGCGTGCCGACAACATCGAGGCTGCATGGCGTGTGGTCGATCCGGCTCTCAAGGCTTGGGCCGCCGATGCCTCGGGGCCGGAGCTCTACGAAGCCGGAACGTCGGGGCCGAAGGGTGCGGACGATCTGCTGGCCAGGGATGGCCATGCCTGGATGCCGCTGAACCGCGACTAGGTCCGGGATCTCGGTGGCCGGTATCGCTCGGCGATGCCGGCCTGCCCGGGGATTTCAGGCCGGGGTGAACCGCTTCACCAGCGCGGACAGCTTGTGGCGGCGCAGTTCGTGGCGGGCCTTGGCACCCGATGCCATGTAGTTGAGCTGGATCGCGTAGCGCCGGCCGACGAAGGTGCGGTGGCCGTGATAGGTCGTCGGACCGTTCGGGAACGCGAGCAGGGTGCCATCGACCGGCGGCACCTCGACGGCATAATCCTCCAGGTCGTCCGGTCCGCGCAGCAGGCGCAGGCAGCCATCCTGCTTCGCCCAGTCGGCCGTTGCCGGGTTCAGATAGAGCAGGATGGTGACCAACTTGGCGGTCGAGTCGGTGTGGATCTGGCCATCCTTCTCCCGCGTGCGGCCACGCATCGTCAGCATGGTCAGGCTGTCGTCGAGGTCGAGGTCGAAGCGGGTCGCGATCGCCTGCCGCAGCATCGGCCCTTCGAGCTCACGGATCAGCTCGGCCGCCGCCCCGCGCAGTCTCAGTGCCGAAGGAGGATAGGATCCGCCACCCGGGATATCCGGCAACGACGCGAGCACAGCCTGCAGGCTGGCGGGCGGTACGAAGCGCGGGATGACGATGTGGGGGAACGGGTCGGTCGCGACGGGCCGGGCGAAACCGGCATAATCCAGGCTGAGCGATACGATCGCGGTGTCCTGCATCGGCGTAAGGCTGTCTGGCATCGTCTGCTGTCCGGATCAGAAGTCCGGTAGTTAGGTCCGGGTAGGCCGGTGTTGCAAGCTGGGGGGTGCCGGACGCCTAGCCGCGGAGCGGATGGCTGGGATGCAGGATCGTGGTGGTCGACAGGAACTGCGCGCAACCGAGTTGGCCGTCGCAGCAGGGCAGCGGCGCGTCGTCGGCGTCGACGGCAAGCTTGTAGTCGCCAGCCCTGTAAGAAGCATGCAGCAACAAGCGACCATGACCTTCACAGGTAAAGTGCGGCTTCTCGACAGTCATGCGTAGTTCCGAAGCTTGCGCACCGGCTGTCATGACTGCCAGGAACAGCGGCAGAGCCAGGATGGTCTTGGTCATTCTTCGGCTCCGATCTTTGGACAGACTGTCGCAGGATCAATGAATAAACCGCTGGAAAGGTTACATCGCTCGCTTTTCGTTGAAGCGGCTACGAAATGAGATAGTCAGCGGGTGCGAAACGGAGATGGCGCCTTCTGGTCAGAATTGAGCACCCGCGATTTTTGCAATGCGGCATAAACTATTGATCAGGTCGGGCGCTGGCTGTATCGCCGGATCATGTCGTTGCCCCAGACCACGCAGCCCTCCAACGATCCGGCGCCGATCACCAGGCCGGCGATTGCCTCGTCCGGCCCGCTGAAACTGCGCGACCCCGGCACTCCCGACGGTCAATCGCTGCCCAACCGATCCATCGGTCCGCTTGCCCTATACCGCCTGTATGTAACGCAAGGACGACTGGACGAGGATCCGGAGCAACTTCGGGCGGCGGCGCGTCTCGACCAGCTTTGGCAGGCGCTGATCGATCGGGCCAACGGTCCCGGGCCATCGAGATCGATGCTTGGGCGGCTGCTTGGGCGATTTCCGCGTTCCACCGCACCGCGTGGCGTCTATCTGGTCGGGCAGGTGGGTCGGGGCAAGTCGATGCTGATGGACCTGTTCTTCGAGCAGGCTCCCGGCACGTCCAAGCGACGGGTGCATTTCCACCGCTTCATGCAGGAGGCGCACGCGCGGGTTCATGCCTTGAAGCAGGCGCAGCCGGATCTTGCCGATCCGATCCCGGTGCTGGCGGATGCGATTGCGTCCGAGACGATGCTGCTGTGTTTCGACGAGTTCCAGGTCAACGATATCGCCGACGCGATGATCCTGGGCCGGCTGTTCGATGCGTTGTTCCTGCGCGGCGTGGTGGTGGTGACGACCTCCAATACCTCGCCCGGCCAGTTGTTCCAGAATCGCCCTGGCGCCGACGCCTTCAAGCCGTTCATCACCCGCCTCGACCAGGAACTGGACACCGTCCTGCTGGACAGCCCCCGGGATTACCGGCGTGGCGGCATTCGCGGCGTGGCGACGTGGCATGCGCCTGCCGACCAGCGCGCGGAACAGGCACTGGATGCGGCGTTCGAGCGTCTGTCCAATGGCAAGGCGACGCATGCGGAGACGGTCGAGGTGATGGGGCGGCATGTGCCGGTCCCGATCGCGGCGGATGGTATCGCCAGGTTCGACTTCGAAGCGCTGTGCGCACAAGCGCTCGGCGCCGGCGATTATCTGGCGCTGGCGCGCCGCTACCCGACGATGATCATCGACGGGATTCCGCGGCTCGGGCCTGAGAATTTCGACGTGGCCCGGCGCTTTATCGTCCTGGTCGACGCGCTGTACGAAGCCAAGGTGAAGCTGGTCGCATCGGCCGCCGACCAGCCCGACCGGATCTACGAGCATGGCGAAGGAGCGACCGCGTTCGAGCGCACGGCGTCCCGCCTCGAGGAGATGCAGACCGAGGCCTATCTGGCACTGCCGCATCTGGATTAGCCAACCTGTCGCAGGCCTGGATCGCCTCGAACACACGGCATCCATGACTGGCACACACTTGTCGCGATCAAGGCGAAGGATTAGCACGATCCGCCTTCCGGCTGGTTTTTCCGGGTTTCTCCGGCGGGCTTTACTGCTCTAATCCGTGATTATCGGGGAACGCATGGCTCGTAAAAAGATTGCCCTCATCGGCGCCGGCAACATCGGTGGCACGCTCGCTCACCTCATCGGCCTGAAGGAGTTGGGCGACGTCGTGATGTTCGACGTGTTCGGTGGCGTTGCGGCCGGCAAGGCGCTCGATCTGGCACAATCTTCCCCGGTCGACGATTTCGACTGTGCCTATAGCGGTGGCTCCGACTACGCGGCGATTGCCGGGTCCGACGTCGTCATCGTCACGGCCGGCTTTCCCCGCATGGCGGGAATGTCCCGCGACGACCTGCTGACCAAGAATGCCGAGGTCATCGGCCAGGTCGCGGACGGGATCCGCACGCATGCGCCGAACGCCTTCGTCATCGTCATCACCAATCCACTCGATGTGATGGTCGCCGTGATGCAGGAGAAGTCAGGCCTGCCTGCCAACATGGTGGTCGGAATGGCCGGCGTGCTGGATAGCGCCCGCTTCCGCCTGTTCCTGGCCCGCGAGTTCGACGTATCCGTCGAGGACGTGACCGCGTTCGTGCTGGGCGGCCACGGCGACACCATGGTGCCGCTGACCCGCTATTCGACCGTGGCCGGCGTGCCGGTGCCCGACCTGATCAAGATGGGCTGGACCACGCAGGACAAGATCGACGCGATCGTGAAGCGCACGGCGAACGGCGGCGGCGAGATCGTCAAGCTGCTCGAGCGTGGGTCGGCCTTCTATGCCCCGGCCGCCGCGGCCGTGGCGATGGCCGAGAGCTTCCTGAAGGACAAGAAGCGCGTCCTGCCCTGTGCCGTGAAGCTGAACGGCGAATATGGCCAGTCGGACTTCTATGTCGGCGTGCCGGTGGTGATCGGGGCCGGGGGCGCCGAGCGGGTGCTCGAGGTCGCGTTCACGCCGGAGGAGAAGGCTGCCTTCGACGCCTCGTGCGACGCGGTGAAGAAGCTGCTCGCCGACTTCCGCGCGATCGGCGCCTGACATGACCGACATCGTGATGCCCCGTGCAGCGCGGTGTCGTTCGCAACCAGGCCGGGCAACTGGCCTGGTAATTGCTAACGTCCGGGTAGTAAGCCTGTGCTGCTCTGCGTTCCGGCCATCAATTCGGCGCAAACCATGCGTTTAAAGCATTCCTGGGGGCGTGGATTGAACGCGTCGCTGGATCGTTCGAAACGTTATGTCGGGCATCGGGATGTTCAGGTTCGAGCGGCGTGATGCACCGGACCGACTAAGGAGAGCTCATGGCGGGCGTCGATATTCTGGCAACGGCCTTCAGTGGCGGTAACGCTGCCTTCCTGGCCGACCTTTATGCACGCTGGGTTTCCGACCCGGGCAGTGTGGATCCCAGCTTCGTTACCTTGTTCGCCGCTTTGGACGACGAGGCGGTGTCGGTCCTGCAGGATGCCTCCGGTGCATCCTGGTCGCCGCGGCATTTCGAGGTCGAACGCCCCGACGCGCCTGTTCCGGCGGCTGCGAAACCAGCGTCCGGCAAGGACGGTTCATCCAGCAAGGCCGCTGCCGCTGCTCCGGCTGCCGCGGCTGCGGACCAGATCCGGGCCAGCGCCGACGACAGCCTCCGGGCGATGCAACTGATCCGTGCCTATCGCGTGCGAGGCCATCTCGAGGCGCGCCTCGATCCGCTCGGGCTGCAGATCCCGAAATCCCATGCTGATCTCGACCCCGCGACATATGGCTTCACCGCCGCGGACCTGGACCGGCCGATCTATCTCGGACGCGCCATGGGGCTGCTGCTCCGGAGCGAGGTCGCCACCATTCGCGAGATCCTCGTTGCGATCCGGTCCGCCTATTGCGGTCCGATCGGCGCAGAGTTCATGCACGTCCAGGATCCTGCCCAGCGCGGCTGGTTGCAGGCCCAGATCGAGGACCGGAACTGGCGCGAGGCGTTCGCGCCGGACCAGAAGAAAACCATCCTGCGGCAGCTCGACGAGGCGGAGGGTTTCGAAGCCTTCTGCCAGAAGCGCTATGTCGGCACCAAGCGGTTCGGGCTCGAGGGCGGCGAGGTGGCGATCCCGGCGCTGCACACCATCATCCAGCAGGCCGCCCGCGACGGGGTTCGCTCGGTCGCCATCGGCATGCCGCACCGCGGCCGCCTGAACACGCTGGTGAACGTGGTGCGCAAGCCGTACACCGCGGTGTTCAGCGAGTTCGCCGGCGCCAGTTTCAAGCCCGACGACGTCCAGGGCTCGGGCGACGTGAAGTATCATCTCGGCACCTCCACCGACCTCGAGATCGAGGGGCGGCAGGTGCATATCTCGCTGCAGCCGAACCCGTCGCATCTCGAGGCGGTCGATCCGGTGGTGATCGGCAAGATCCGTGCAGGCCAGGATGCGTCCGGCGACACCGCCACGCGTCGTAGCGGCCTCGGCATCCTGATGCATGGCGATGCGGCATTTGCCGGCCAGGGGCTGGTATACGAGACCATGGCGATGAGCCAGCTGATCGGCTACCGCACCGGCGGCACCATCCATGTCGTGGTGAACAACCAGATCGGCTTCACGACGGTTTCGGCGCACGCGTATTCCGGCCTCTATTGCACCGATATCGCCAAGGCCGTGCAGTCGGCGATCCTGCATGTGAACGGCGACGAGCCGGAAGCGGTGGTGTTCTGCGCACGTCTCTGCGCCGAATTCAGGCAGAAGTTCGCGGCCGACATCGTGCTCGACATCGTCTGCTATCGCCGTCACGGCCACAACGAGAGCGACGAGCCGGCCTTCACGCAGCCGACCATGTACAAGGCGATCCGCGGGCGCCCGACCACGCGTACGCTCTACGCCGACCGACTGGTGCGCGAAGGCGTGCTGACCGTCGAGGAAGAGCAGGCCGGCTGGAGCGCGTTCCAGGCGCAGCTCGAGAACGACTACAAGGCGTCGCAATCCTATCGGCCGAACAAGGCCGACTGGCTCGAGGGCGTGTGGACCGGCATGAAGCAGTCCGGCGAGAACGGCCAGTCGTCCGACCAGCCGACCGGCCTGCCGATCGAGATGCTGAAGCAGATCGGCCTGGCACTCGGCACGGTGCCGAAGGACTTCAACGCGCACTCGAAGATCGTTCGCCAGCTCGAAGCCAAGCTGGCGATGTTCGAGAGCGGGCAGGGGATCGACTGGGCCACCGGCGAGGCGCTGGCGTTCGGCGGACTGCTGCTGGACGGCCATCGCGTCCGTCTGTCCGGCGAGGATTGCCAGCGCGGCACCTTCAGCCAGCGTCATGCCGTGCTGATCGACCAGACCAACCAGAACGAATACGTGCCGCTGAACAACATCCGCTCTGCCGATGCCGGTGGCCAGGCGGGCATCGAGATCTACAACTCGCTGCTGTCCGAGTTCGGCGTGCTCGGCTTCGAGTATGGATATACCCTCGCCGATCCGAGGACGCTGGTGTTGTGGGAGGCGCAGTTCGGCGACTTCGCGAACGGTGCGCAGGTCATTATCGACCAGTTCATCGCGTCCGGCGAAACCAAGTGGCTGCGCATGTCCGGACTGGTGATGCTGCTGCCGCACGGCTACGAGGGCCAGGGGCCGGAGCATTCGTCCGCGCGCCTGGAACGCTATCTGCAGCTCTGCGCCGAGAACAACATGCAGGTCTGCAACATCACCACGCCGGCCAATTATTATCATGCGCTGCGTCGCCAGATGAAGCGCAACTACCGCAAGCCGCTGATCGTCATGACGCCGAAATCGCTGCTGCGTCACAAGCTGGCGGTCAGCCCGCTTTCCGACATGGAGGCTGGAACCTGGTTCAAGCCGGTCATCGAGGAAACCGATGCGATCGGACCGGCGGCCAAGGTGAAGCGCGTCGTGCTGTGCTCGGGCAAGGTCTATTACGATCTGCTGGCCGAGCGTCGGGAGCGGCAACTGCAGGACGTCGCGATCCTGCGTCTCGAGCAGATCTATCCGTTTCCGGACGAGGAGCTTGGACGGGCCCTGGCACCCTACAAGAATGCCGAGATCATCTGGTGCCAGGAAGAGCCGGAGAATGCCGGAGGCTGGACCTTCGTCGATCGCCGGATCGAGGCGGTGCTGAAGCGGCTGGGGCTCAAGGTGAACCGCCCCGCCTATGCCGGGCGCATCGCCGCGGCTAGTCCGGCGACCGGATTGGCGCGGACCCATGGCACACAGCAGGCAACGCTGGTGCGCGATGCACTGGGCGTCCAGGCGACGGCCGACGAGAAGGCCGCCTGAGCGATCCACTACGCGAACCGGAGCGTCTGGCCACTCTCCGGCATGAACGATACAAATGAGCCGCTGCGCCGCGGCGACCCTTTGGACGGTCTGGCCGACCGTCCGGGTCGGCCGTGACCTGATGCCAGAGATAGACTGAAGGAAGCCGATGTCTGCCGAAATCAAGGTGCCGACGCTTGGTGAAAGCGTGACGAGCGCAACCATCGCCCGCTGGCTGAAGCAGCCCGGCGAGACGGTCTCGGTGGATGAGGCCGTCGTCGAGCTGGAGACCGACAAGGTCAGTGTCGAGGTCTCGGCACCCGAGGCTGGCGTGCTGGGTCCGCATGAAGTCGCTGAAGGTGCCGAGGTCGAGGTCGGCGCGTTGCTGACGGTGGTCGAGGCGGCCGGTGCGGGGTCAGCGGCAGCGTCTCCGGCTGCGAAGCCGGCTCCCGCTCCGGCTCCCGCTGTTCCGGCAGCAGCCGCACCGGCTCCCGCTGGCCAGACCGGTGGCATCCAGCCGCCGCGTCCGACCAGCGGTCCGGTCGCACGGCCTGCGACGCCGCCATCAGATGTGCAGCGTCCGGCTCACGATCCGCTCCCGGCCGCCCAGAAGATGATGACCGAGAAGAGCGTCGAGGCGTCCACGGTCGGCGAGGGCACCGGCAAGGACGGCCGCATCACCAAGGGCGACGTGCTGGCATTCCTGGAGCGTCCGGCGCAACCGGCCGAAAAGCCCGCGCCTGCCAAGGCTCCGGCGCGCACCGACGATCCGCGCGAGGAGCGGGTCAAGATGACCCGTTTGCGCAAGACTATCGCCAGCCGGCTGAAGGATGCGCAGAATACCGCGGCGATCCTGACCACCTTCAACGAGGTGGATATGTCCGCTGCGATGAAGATGCGCACCGACTACAAGGAAGCCTTCGAGAAGAAGCACAACGGTGCGCGTCTCGGCTTCATGTCGATCTTCGTGCGTGCCTGCATCTCGGCACTCAAGGAGTTTCCGGCGGTCAATGCGCAGATCGACGGCGACGACATCGTCTATCGCAACTTCGTGCACATGGGCATTGCCGTCGGCGGCCCGAGTGGCCTCGTCGTGCCGGTGCTGCGCGATGCCGACCAGATGGGTTTCGCGGAAATCGAGCGGTCGATCGCCGGCTTCGGCAAGCGGGCCCGCGATGGTGCGCTGAAGCTCGACGAGCTGACCGGCGGCACCTTCTCGATCACCAACGGCGGCATCTACGGCTCGCTGATGTCGACGCCGATTTTGAACCCGCCGCAATCCGCGATCCTGGGCATGCACAAGATCATGGACCGTCCGATCGCGGTGGCCGGCCAGGTGGTGATCCGGCCGATGATGTACGTGGCGTTGTCGTACGACCATCGTGTCGTCGACGGAAAGGAGGCGGTGAGCTTCCTCGTCCGCCTCAAGGAAAGCGTGGAGGATCCGCGCCGCCTGCTGCTTGAACTCTGAGCACTGCAGCGGCCGACCGGGTTCTGACACCAAGCCAAGCGAGACCATGACGATGTCGATCGAGATCAAGGTACCAACGCTGGGTGAAAGCGTCACCACCGCGATCGTGGCGAAGTGGCTGAAGCAGCCCGGCGAGCAGGTCGCGGCGGATGAGGCCGTGGTCGAGCTCGAGACCGACAAGGTCAGTGTCGAGGTCTCGTCGCCATCGGCCGGCGTGCTGGGCGCACAGGCCGTTGCGGAAGGCGCGGAAGTCGAGGTCGGCGCCGTGCTGGCGACTGTCGAGGCGGGCTCCGGCACCGCTCCGGTCGCTGCCGCGGCCCCCGCTTCGGCTCCGGCACCTACCCCGGACACGGCGTCCTCGACCGGCAGCTACCTGCCGCAGCCGGCGAGCGCGTCCGCGAACGCATCGGTCCAGGCAGACGTGCCGGCCTCGTCGGCACAGGTCGCGAAACCGGCCCCGCCCGCACCGACCGGCGCGCCGGCAGCGGCGGCGGGCGAGGTGGGCGAGACGGACTACGACCTCATCATCATCGGCTCTGGGCCGGGTGGCTATGTGTGTGCGCTGCGTGCGGCACAGCTCGGGCTCAAGGTGGCCTGTGTCGAGAAGCGGGCGACTCTCGGCGGCACATGCCTCAATATCGGCTGCATTCCGTCCAAGGCGCTGCTGCAGAGTTCCGAGAACTTCCATGAAGCGGCCACGGGTTTTGCCGCGCACGGCATCATCATCGGCGAGGTGAAGCTCGACCTCGCGCGGATGCACGCGCGCAAGGCCGAAGTGGTCGGTGCCAACGTCAAGGGCGTCGAGTTCCTGTTCAAGAAGAACGGCGTCACCTGGCTCAAGGGGGCCGGCCGCATCTCCGCCGCGAACACTGTCGAGGTGTCGGGCGAGGGCGGCGCCAAGAGCTTCCGGGCGAAGAGCATCGTCATCGCCACCGGCAGCGACAGCATCTCGCTGCCCGGCCTTGCCATCGACGAGAAGCAAATCGTGAGCTCGACCGGCGCGCTGGAGCTGGAGAGCGTGCCGAAGCATCTCGTGGTCATCGGCGGCGGCGTGATCGGACTGGAGCTCGGCAGCGTGTGGATGCGCCTCGGCGCCAAGGTTACGGTGATCGAGTATCTGGATCGCCTGGTGCCGGGCATCGACGGCGAAGTGGCCAAGGCGTTCGAGCGGGTCCTGTCGAAGCAGGGCATGAAGTTCAAGCTCGGGCACAAGGTCATCAAGGTCGAGACGAGCGATGCCGGCGCTGTCGTCACCGTGGAGAAGGCCAAGGGCGGGACGTCGGAGACGATCGAGGCCGATATCGTGCTGGTCGCGGTTGGCCGGCGTGCGGTGACGGACGGGCTTGGTCTTGCCGAGATCGGCGTGGCGCTGGACGAAAAGGGCCGGGTCAAGACCGACGGGCATTATGCGACCAGCGTCGCGGGTATCTATGCGATCGGCGATGTGATCGACGGGCCGATGCTGGCGCACAAGGCCGAGGACGAGGGCGTGGCGCTGGCCGAGATGCTGGTGGGCCAGGCCGGGCACGTCAATTACGGGGTGATCCCGGCGGTGATCTACACCTGGCCGGAAGTGGCGGGGATCGGCCGGATCGAAGAGGATCTGAAGGCGGAAGGTGTCGACTACAAGGTCGGCAAGTTCCCGTTCAGTGCGAACGGCCGCGCGCGCGCGATGAACTCGACCGACGGGTTCGTGAAGATACTCGCCGATCGCAAGACCGACCGGCTACTCGGCGCGCATATTCTCGGGCCGGATGCCGGGACGCTGATCGCCGAGCTCGCGACCGCGATGGAGTTCGGGGCAAGTGCCGAGGACGTAGCGCGGATTTGCCATGCGCACCCGACCCTGAACGAAGCGGTGAAGGAAGCCGCCCTGGCAACCGAAGGCCGCGCACTCCACGTATAAATGGATTGCAAAGGCCTCGCCTTTGACGGGGTCCAGGGGCAGCGCCCCTGGCCTGCTTCCATAATCCGGAGATCCCCATGCTGGCGCTGACGATGGGAGACCCGGCCGGCGTCGGTCCGGAGATCACGCTCTGGGCTTGGCACGCCCTGCGGCGCAGCGGCCCAAGCTTCGTATTGTTGGCAGACCCCGACTGGATCGCATCGATCGCGCATGGCGTTGCCACGATCCGGCCGGTGGCATCGATTGCCGAAGCACGCGCCGTGTTCCATGAGGCTCTGCCGGTCATGGCGGTGTCTGCTCCACTGGGCAGCACGCCGGTGCCCGGACATCCCGATCCCGGGAATGCAGGTGCCATCACCGCCAGCATTGCCGATGCCGTTCGGCTGGCGATGGCGGGCGACGTCGATGGGGTCGTGACCAATCCGATTGCGAAGGCAGTCCTGAAGCAGGCGGGCTTTCCCTATCCGGGCCACACCGAATATCTGGCGGCGCTGACCGATGCGTCGGGCCGCGAGGTGATGATGCTGGCCGGGCCGAGCCTGCGGGTGGTTCCGGTGACCATTCACGTGTCGCTGCGCGAGGCGATCGAGCGTCTGTCGACCGACGAGATCGTGCGGGTTTCGCTCACCACGGTTGCCAGCCTGAGCCGTGATTTCGGGATCGCCCGGCCACGGCTGGCGGTGGCCGGGTTGAATCCGCATGCCGGGGAGGATGGGCACATGGGCGCCGAGGACATCGACATCATCAGGCCGGCGATCGAGCGGCTGCGTGGACAGGGGATCGACGTGGTCGGACCGATGCCGCCGGATACGATGTTCACCGCACCCGCCCGGGCACGTTACGACGTCGCGGTCTGCATGTATCACGATCAGGCCCTGATCCCGCTCAAGACGCTCGACATGGCGCAGGGCGTGAACGTCACGCTCGGCCTCGACCTGGTGCGGACGTCTCCGGACCACGGCACTGCGTTCGACATTGCGGGACAGGGTGTGGCCGATCCGGCCAGCCTGATCGCGGCGTTGCGCCTGGCAGGCAGTATTGCGGAACATCGGAAGACAGCGTGATGGCAATGGCACCAATACGATTGGGCGTGAACATCGACCACGTCGCGACGGTCCGGAATGCGCGTGGCGGCCGTCATCCGGACCCGCTCGAGGCGGCCCTGGCCGCGGTGGAGGCGGGAGCGGATGGCATCACCCTGCACCTGCGGGAGGATCGCCGGCATATCCGTGACGATGACGTGGAACGTATCCTGGCTGCGCTGACGGCGCCGATCAATCTGGAGATGGCGGCAACCGACGAGATGGTCGGGATCGCCCTGCGCCATGCCCCGCATGCCTGCTGCATCGTGCCCGAGCGACGGGCCGAGGTGACCACCGAGGGCGGGCTGGACGCGGCCGGGCAGATCGAGGCGCTGGCGCCGAAGGTCGCGGCCCTGCGTGATGCCGGCATACGAGTGTCGTTGTTCATCGATCCGGATCCGGTGCAGATCGAGGCTGCGGCGAAGCTCGGCGCTCCGGTTGTGGAACTGCACACCGGCGCCTATGCCGAGGAGCGTCGCGGAGAGTTGGCCAGGCTTCGGTTCGGCGCGGCGCTGGCAGCGTTGCGCGGCATCGAGGTGCATGCGGGCCACGGGTTGACCTACGCCAACGTTTCCCCGGTTGCGGCGATCGAGCAGATCGCCGAGCTAAATATCGGTCACTTCCTGATCGGGCAGGCGATCCTCGACGGGTTGCCGCAGGTTGTCCGCCACATGAAGGCGTTGATCGACGCCGCACGCTGAAAACGGAGATCATACGATGGAATACGCAAGACTTGGCCGCACCGGCCTGAAGGTATCGCGTCTTTGCCTCGGCTGCATGACCTATGGCGAGCCCAATCGGGGCAACCATGAGTGGACGCTGGGCGAGGAGCAGAGCCGCCCGTTCATTCGCGAGGCGCTCGAGGCGGGCATCAACTTCTTCGATACCGCCAACGTCTATTCCGATGGGTCGAGCGAAGAGATCGTCGGCCGAGCGCTGCACGATTTCGGCAAGCGCGACGAGATCGTGCTTGCCACCAAGGTGCACGGCGTCATGCGGAAGGACCCGAACGGCGGCGGCCTCTCGCGCAAGGCGATCCTGGCCGAGATCGACAACAGCCTCAGGCGGCTCGGCACCGACTATGTCGATCTCTACCAGATCCACCGCTTCGACCACGAGACGCCGATCGAGGAGACGCTGGAAGCGCTGCATGACGTCGTGAAGGCGGGCAAGGCGCGGTACATCGGCGCATCGTCGATGTATGCGTGGGAGTTTGCCAAGGCGTTGTACCTGGCCGACCAGCATGGCTGGACCCGGTTCGTCAGCATGCAGAACCACATGAACCTGCTGTATCGCGAGGAGGAGCGCGAGATGCTCGGCCTGTGCATCGAGGAGGGGATCGGGGTCATTCCCTGGAGCCCGCTCGCACGCGGCAAGCTGGCCCGGCCGAACGGCGACGGCGGCACCGACCGCTCCCGTACCGATGCGTTCCAGCGCAAGCTGTATGACGCGACGGTGGATGCGGACGGCCGCGTGGTCGATGCGGTCGGTGAAGTCGCCGAGGCGCATGGGGCGACGCGGGCGGCGGTGTCCCTGGCGTGGCTGCTGGCTAAGCCCGGCATCACCGCGCCGATCATCGGGGCGTCCAAGCCGCATCACCTGCAGGATGCGCTGGCGGCCCTGACGCTGTCGCTGAGCGCCGACGAGATCAAGCGGCTGGAAGCGGACTACGTGCCGCACGCCGTCGCCGGCTTCTGACGCGATTGCTGGCGCCGGCTGATCCCGGCGCCGGTTTCGATGGCAGTCTTCTTCACCGCCGACACGCATTTTGGTCATGGCGGCGCACGCGGGCTCTATCGCCGGCCGTTCGACAGCGTGCCTGCGATGGATGCGGCGATGACGTCGAACTGGAACGGCATCGTCGGTCCGGACGATGAGGTCTGGCATCTCGGGGATTTTGCCGTCGGCCCGACACCCGAGCGGGTCGAGGCGCTGCTGGATGGGCTCGCCGGTATCAAGCACCTGATCACCGGCAACAACGATCCGGATGCGGTGCGGTCATTGTCCGGCTGGCACAGCGTGCAGCCTTACGCCGAACTCATGCTGGACGGCGTCGGCTGCGTGCTCTGCCATTACGCGTTCCGGAGTTGGCGCAACATGCACCGTGGCTGGCTCAATCTTCATGGCCACTCGCACGGAAGGCTGAAGCCGGTGCCGCGGCAGTTCGACGTCGGCGTCGATTGCCGTGGCTTCCGGCCGGTCAGCCTGCGGGAGCTGACCGGTTCCTCGTAGATCGTGTCAGGACCGAAGTGGTCTTGCCGCGGCGTTATCCATGTGCGGGACGTCCAGGTCGGACAACTTGCGATGCGAGGTTTCGGGCAGGAAGAACAGCGTGATCACGAAGCCGACTGCGCAGAACGCCATCGGATAGATCAGGCCGGCATACGGATTGCCTGTCTCCGTCACCAGAGTCAGGCTCACGATCGGCAGGAAGCCGCCGAAGATGCCGTTGCCGACATGATACGGTATCGAGATCGAAGTGTAGCGCACCCGGCTCGGGAAGTTCTCGACGATGAAAGCGCCGTACGGTCCGTAGATCGCGGCACAGATCACGACCGCCGCGAACACCGCGATCGCGATCCTGATCCCATCGACGCCCGCCGGGGTGACCGCGCTGCGGATCGCCATGAAGATCGGCACGTAGAACAGGAGTGCCGCGGCCATTCCTGCGAGCATGAGCGGCTTGCGCCCGATCCGGTCGGACACGGTTCCGAACAGCACGAAGAACGGGCTGCCGATTGCGACCCCTGCGGCCACGGAAAGCGTTGCCGTCAGGAAATCGACCTTCAGGATGCTCTCGATATAATACAATGCATAGAAATGGGCGGTGTAGAAGGTGGTCGCCTGCGCGCATGCGGCCCCGAACAGGAACAGCAGGATGCGTCGGCGATTGATCGGGTCCGCGATCGCGTCGTGGACCGGCAGGCGGGCGACCTGGCCGGCTTCCTTCAGGCGCAGGAACACCGGGGATTCGGACAGGGACATCCGGATGCGGACCGAGACCACCACCAGCACCGTCGACAGCAGGAACGGGATGCGCCAGCCCCAGCGTTCGAATGCCTCCTGTCCGAAACCGAAGCGGCAGGCGATCACCACGATCAGCGACAGCAGGAAGCCGCCGGAGGCCATGGTCTGGATGTAGCTGGTCCAGCGCCCGCGTGCGCCATCCGGGGCATGCTCCGCGACATAGCTGTTGGCGCCGCCATATTCACCGCCTAGGGCGATGCCCTGGATCAGGCGAAGTAGAACCAGCAGCACCGGTGCCAGGTAGCCCGCGGTGGCAAAGGTCGGCAGCAGACCGATCGCCGCGGTCGATATGCCCATCACGACCAGCGTCACGAGGAACGTCGTCTTGCGTCCGAGACGATCGCCGACATGCCCGAAGATCACCGCACCCAGCGGCCGGACCGCGAAGCCGGTGGCGAACGCGGTAACGCTGACCAGCATCGCCGCCACCGGATCGTGCCCGGGATAGAACAGGCGGGAAAACACGATCGCCAGGCTGCCGTAGAGGAAAAAGTCGTACCATTCGATGATCGTGCCGACGCTGGATGCAAGCACGAGATAGCCGGGCGATATTCTGGTGCTTCGGCCGCCTGTGCCGTCGCGGTTCAGATTGGCATCCATGGTGTCTCTCCCTTTGGGGCACGGTCCGCTCTGATGGCAGCCTCGTGCGCAATTCTGGATTGCTGATGATGATGGCCCTACCGGGTGCTGCCTGCGGTTTCGGTAGCGGGCATGGGCGTAATCAAGCCGGTCCGGCCTTCCAGATCTCACGGTAGAGCGCGGTGATGTCGGACGATTCCGGGACGCGCGGATTGTTGCCGGGCGACCCCGAGGCCAGCGCCTGCTCCGCCATCAGCGGCAGAAGCGACGTCCAGCGGTCGGGCTCGATGCCGTAATCGCGCGGCGTCGGAACCTGCAGTTCCTCGTTCTTTGCTTTCAGGGCCGCGATCAACCTGTGGTTCGCTTCCGCGTCGCTCGTTGCGGGAGCGGCCAGGCCCATGGCCCGTGCGGCTTCGGCGTAGCGTGCGTCCGCGCCGGGGATCGACCATGCGGTGACGGCGGGCAGCAGCATGGCGTTGGAGAGGCCGTGCGCGACATGGAAGTGCGCGCCGATCGGACGGCTCATACCGTGCACGAGTGCCACGGAGGAGTTGGAGAACGCCATGCCCGCCTGCAACGCGCCGAGCATCATCGCCTCGCGCGCCGCATGGTTGGAGGGCTCGGTGCATGCGGTCGAGATATTGGGCCAGATCGCCCGTATCGCCGCGAGCGCCAGCCCATCGCTGAACGGGTTCGCCTGCTTCGAGACATAGGCTTCCAGCGCGTGCGTGAGCGCATCGAGCCCGGTATCTGCGGTCAGCCGCCAGGGCTTCGACAGGGTGAGTTCGTAATCGACGATCGCGATGCGGGGCAGGTAGGCCAGCCCGACGCACAGCATTTTCTCCTGTGTCTCCGCGTCGCTGATGATGGTGAAGCGGGTCGCTTCCGACCCCGTGCCGGCCGTGGTCGGCACCGCGATCACCGGCAGGCCGGCGGTGTCCTGCATATGCGGGAACCTGAGCTAGCGCGGCGTGGTCGCGTGCAATGCGAGAACCGCCACCATCTTGGCGGTGTCGATCGGGCTGCCGCCGCCCAGGCCGATGATGCAGTCCTGCATACCGCCGCGCAGGGTGTGCATTCCCGCCTGCACGGAGGCGACCGTCGGGTCCGGAACCACGTCCGCGAACACGCGTGGCGCCATTCCGGCATCGCGCAACAATGTGAGCACCCGGTCCAGCACGCCGCTTCCGGCCATAAAAGGATCGGTGACGATCAACGGTGCCGACAGTCCGAGTTGGGCGAGTGCGCCTGGCAGCTCGCGAACCGCACCGCCGCCGACACGGAGTGAACCCGGAAGATAGAGCGCTCTCATGGCCATTCCCCTTGCCGGCACGACGATAACCCTCCTGTTCGGAAGAGAACAACTCGCAGTCAATCCGCCGCGGCGGGTGGACCCCGTGCGGGGCTGGTTCGCGGCACCGAAGGTCGGGCGGAGACCAGGCTCCGCCCGTTGCTGTCAGCTCGCTGGAGCAGAAGCAGTCGCGGTCGATGGCTTCAGTACCGCATCGAGAAGCGGCTCCAGCACCGGCACGACGAGCGGCAATAGCGGCAGCGCCTGATTGAGCGTCTGGACGACTGAGGTACTGCCTTCGCTCCGTGCGATGGCAATGGCTCCGCCGATGGCTGCGCTGGTGAGGGCTGCGTAACGGGCCGTGCCGTTCTGGCCGAGCGCGCCGGCGACGGCGAGCGAGACTGCCGAGAGGCCGGCATAGGTGGATGGCTCGGCAAAACGTGCGATCAGGTTGGACAGGAACGATTTCATCGTTCGAAACTCCTAAACAGCAGGGAATGAATGACGTCGCGATGACGTCGGTCACACGGACGGCTCGTCGGTCGGGACGAGCGTCGGCGGGAACAGGGAGAACCTGGCCGCAAGGCCGGTTCATGGAATTTGATAATCGTGCCGTCGCGGCAGCCCCGGTCGCAAATCATACGGACTGCGTTATCGGGAGGGCGCTCGGCTGAGCCACGCTAGATCGGATGGCGCAGCATATGGAGTATAGAACGATACTATACCGAAACGGGTCCAGACGTCAAGAATTCAGCTTCGACGATTAGAACGGCATCAGGCCCAGGTCGAACGCACGGTCGGTGAACCAGGCCATAGCGACCAGCGCGACGGCACCAGATAAGCCCGGCATGATCCGGCGCGGGTAGATCATGGTGTTGCGCAATGCAAAGCCGATCGGCAGCACGACCGCGGCAATGGTGACCTGCGCTGCCTCGAGACCAAGGTTGAACGAGACAAGCGCAAAGCCAAGTGCCACCGGCGGCAACGCAAGCGGACCCAGAGCCGTCGCGAATCCAAGGCCATGCACCAAGCCGAACAGAAAGGCCAATGGCCAGCGGCGACCGGGAATGACGTGGAAGATGTTGTCGGACGCGGTGATCAGGATCGTGAGCGCGATGCCGGCCTCACTGAAGCGCTCCGGAACGCTGACGATGTGAAGCACCGACAAGGTAAGTGTGGTGCCGTGCGCCAGCGTGAAGGCACTCAGTACCTTGACGGATTCCAGGAACATCCCGCGAAAGCTCGATACCGGAAGAAGACTGGCTTGTATTCCGTGACTATTCTCGCGACGACGGAACATCGCCGGCACCAGCAACATGGTCACGAAGAGCATGTGATCTATGCCGGTCAGGAGATGATGGATACCCATCACAAAGAACGTCCGCACCGTCTGTCCGTAGCCTGGCAGAATGTCGAAACGTGCTTCCGGATGATCCGGGGACAGCGCCGCCGCGTGCGGGATGCCAGAGACGACCACGTTCAGCAGCCCGCGATGCATCGGATCGAGATCGAACATCAGCCCGTATCGAACCTCGACACTGCTCGGCCGGTGACGGCAGTCAGCCACGAAGCGCAGCACCGCGTAGCCGCCCCCGCCCAGCTGGTCCGCGAGCAGGGTGATCGGGCCCGTGGTGCACGTTGTCCGGTCGGCGGTGAGTGTCAGGCGTGGCATGGAATAAGCGATGACAGCGTCACGTTTCTGACGAAGCTCGCCCCAGGTGATCGCCCCGTTGCCGTTCGCATCGAGGCCGATCGCGTAATCGAGGTCGCGCAGGGCAATCGACCACTGAACATCCATTGCCTGATCGTGGACGTTGATCCTTAGATAGGAACTGCTGGCACTATGCGCACCAGCCTGCGCGATTGATCCGACGATGGCGACCAGCGCCAGAAGAATGCGACGCATCATGCTTTGCCCCTCCTGGCTTTGCTGGCTGCCTGCGCCGCCAGCGTGTTCAGCCTGATATCCTCGACGCCGTTGTCACGCAGCCATGCTTGCACCGGGCCGGCGGCCTCGGGCCGATGAGCTGCAATGGCCGTTTCCAGCAAGATCCGCGCGTCGGCAGGCTCGCGCTGTACGGTCCAGTTCGCCTTCGCGAGCTCGAGCGCCGCCGGGGCCTGATGCTGGAGGACCAGCATGAAACGTGCCTCCTCCCGGCGATGCACTGTATCCCCACGCAGCCGGCTTGCCTCGAAGCGTGTGGCCAATTCCGCCACCGAGCCTGCAAGGCGAGCGTCGCCGGCGGCCTGTTCCGCGATCGCCAGCCGCAACAGCAATGGATCGATCCGTGTGTAATCAGCCAGCAGGTGGATGACGTCTTGTGGTCGGCCATGATCGAGCAACCAGTCGCTCCAAGCGCCGAGCACGTACGGATCACTGTTGTCGACAGCCAGCGCCTGTTCGAAGTACCGCTCGGCCGAGGGGTCGCCGATACGATCTGCTGTTTCCGCCTGCATCGAGAGTGCCCACACCGCCACGGCGGGCTGCCGACGCGCTTCCAACGCGTTCTGTGCCAGCGAAATACCGACAGCATGCAACGCGAGAGGCGCACGTCCCACGAGCGACATCACCGACGCGGTGCAGACGTCCGGCACCAGGCCCAGCATACCGATCGCGACCTGGCCGCAATCATGCAGGGCGGCCGGATAGTTGGCCTGGGCGTGATGCACGGCTGCAAGCGTCAGCCACCCCTGCGCCATACCGGGCCTAGCGGCAACGACACGCTCGAGTGCTTCGATGCTGCCGGCAAAATCATGGTTACTCTGCATGATGACGGCATGCAGCAGCCGTGCTTCAGGCGGTGTGCGGTCCGCCTCTTCCGGCCATGGGGCGAGAGCGGCCTCGGCACGGCCGAGAAAGCGCGGATCGCCAAGCCTGCGCGACTGGTCGATATCGAGACGGGCAACTTTCAGGGCCAGCTCGAGATCGTGCCGATCGAGAGCGAGCGTACTGTTCAGCTTCCGCAGCGCAAGACTCGATTTGTCGTGAATACCCGGAACTTGTTCAAGGACTACACTGTCACCCGAGGGAATTCGGGGTTCTGCGTATGCCGGAGCCATGCCCGGAATGGCGAACGCGAAGAGAAGTGATCGCACATACCGACGCACGCAGCGTCGTCGACGATACGCAATCGCTTGCGTATCGTCGGACAGCCGTTGTTCGCACTGCGAGGTCAGGCTGGCACCCATCATGCGAGCATCTCCACCTGGTCTTCGGGCGCTATAGGCGTTCGGTCGGGTTACTCATGGATCGGCTGGTGCGAATCCGACAGCGGCGGCTTCACGTAGGGGAACACGTTCAGATAGTGCGTATCATCGGTGTAGGCGCCGTCGGTAAGGTCGAGAAGTCCAGCCGGCGCGTCGCTCGGCTTGCCATAGAGGCCGAGAGCATAAAGCCTGCCTTCCGCAACCCGAAGCGTGATATCCACCACGTCGTCACCAGGGCGGCGCCCGTTCGGATAGCCTGCCTTGTCGCCGCCTATGACGCCGAGCCGGTTCTGCGAACCATAGGGGGTTACGGGAATGCTGGTGTTCAGGCGCATTTCTTCCGATGGCGTCGTCAGATGAGCCGGTGCATTGATGCCGGATATGCCGGTGAGGAACACCGCGACGAGATCGGTCCGCGGGATTTTCGTCGGTGCCTTTACGTCCGGAAACAATGCCTGGATCAGGGCCGGTACAGTCGGATTGGTGACATAGGTCGCAAACTGCGCATCGTTCTTCGGCACGGACATGTTGAACGTGTCCTTGTCCTTGAGGCCGATCACCAGTTCGTTGACCAACGGGTTCGCCAGGCGGGATACCTGCTTGTAGTGAATATCATTATTGTTCCCGGAGCCGAGATAGGAGGTCGTCCAGGCGCCGATAACCGGGTCGTTCCCATTTGTCAGGCAAGCGCTCCTGATCTCCCAGACGATCGAGGTGACGTTCTTGCCGGCCAGATCATCCTGTGCCGAGGCGGCATACTGTTCGCCCACCGGATGTTTGTAGTTGGCCAGATCGAAGGTCTCGCCCAGATTGACAACGAACGGGTCCTTGCGCTGGCCCACGAATACCCGGCCGGTCCCGCAACCTGGAACAATGACATCGTGGGTAAAGGCGGCGGCGTAGGCAGGATAGTCAGGGATCGACTTGTCGCCGATGCGGTCGACCGGCTTCTGGAAATTCGACTGGCCCGATTTGTCCTTCAGCAGCGTTTCCGAAGGTCCGTTGGCGCCATAGGTGACTAGGGTCAGGACTCATTGTGGGAGCCAGAACGTAATGGTTGCTGCGATGCAGATTGCCGAGAAGAAGGTGTGGGCGCATCGGTCGTAGCGGGTGGCAATCCGTCGCCAGTCCTTGAGGCGACCGAAGGTATTTTCGATGCGATGGCGCTGACGATACAGGATCTTGTCGTAGGCGGGAGGGGCCTTCCGGTTCCTTGTTGGCGGAATACAGGGCTCAATACCGCGCTCTCGCAGACCATTCCGGAACTTGTCGCTGTCATACCCACGATCGCCAAGCAGTTCACGCGCGGCGGGGAGCGCTGGAAGCAGGAGAGCGGCACCCTTGTGATCGTTCATCTGGCCCTCCGTCAGCATCATGATGACCGGGCGGCCCTCGCCGTCGCAGACGGCGTGCAGCTTGGAGTTCAAGCCGCCTTTTGTGCGTCCGATGCAGCGCGGAGCAGCCCCTTTTTAAGCAGGCTCGCGGCCGTTCGGTGTGCCTTGAGATGCGTGCTGTCGATCATCAGGCGCTCAGGCACGCCTGCCTTGGCGGCCAGGGCTGCGAAGATCCGGTCGAATACGCCGAGGCGGCTCCACCGGATGAACCGGTTGTAGAGGGTCTTGTGCGGCCCGTATCCCGCTGGGGCGTCCTTCCACTGAAGCCCGTTGCGGATCACGTAGACGATCCCGCTGACGACGCGACGGTCGTCCACGCGCGCAAGCCCCCGGGGGCGCGGGAAATGTGGCGAGAGCCGGTTCATCTGAGCGATGGAAAGCAGGATCAAACGGGACATCGGACACCTCCAATCCCCTATGAATCACACTGCATCGAGCCGCGTAAAGGGTCCTGAACCTAGTGAGATCGTGTAGATCTCGCCGACATTCTGCGCGCTGTCATCGCTTGCTGTAATCTGGCCTGCGTTGATCAACGCAATTGCCACGTTCTTGCCGCCGACCGGAACGGTGATGTTGCGCACGACCGGGTAGAACCTGAACCGGAACGCATAGGCAGGTGTGCCCGTACCAGTCTGGTCAAGGTTGATGTCGTAGTATCCATTATGTTCCATATCGTAGAAGTTCGGGCCGCCGCCCGGATCCTGCAGGGGAACATAGTCCGCGATCATAGTTACATAGTCGGCCCGGCCTTTTTCATAACTCCGGAACAGATAGAAGTCGGATGCGTCGAGACGCGGCATGCCGGCAATCATCGGCGCTTCCCGATGGCTCGATGCTTCGGCCGGCATTCGGATCATGGTCGCCATGGACAGGGCAGTGGCTGCAAGGAGGATGTATCTCATCAAGACGCTCCGCACACGGGTTTGTCCGGCATTTGCCGTGCGGCGCAACTTCGTGCGACGCGTCCCCTATTCGCGGCAGCCGATGGTCTGGATGCAGGAAATATGGAATCTTCGTAATGTGTCACGGGCTAGTGATTGTCGGGTCGTTTTTTGGAAGGAGCAGCTGCGGCTCTGCGATAGTCGGGAAGCGACGCTTCGGCGGAACTGCGAGATGAGGTTGTCGGACTCCGACGTCCTGTGGCTCTTCGACGAGGACGTGCCGACACAGGAGGAATGATCGCGCAGGAGCCGACTGCGGACCGAACAGCCCGGGCCGTGCGTGAAACCCTGCCTTTATCCGGCAGGGTTTCTTTACTCTCGCCTTTGCTGAGACGAGGCTTCTGCCTCAAAGCATCGGCGCGCCACCCGTGACCGGGATCAGGGCGCCCGTCATGTAGCTTCCCTGTGCGGAGGCGAGCAGGACGTAAGCCGGCGCCAGTTCCGCCGGCTGGCCCGGGCGGCCCAGGACGGTATCCTTGCCCAGCGCCTCGAGCGCCTCCGGATCCTTGGCGATCGGCTGGATCGGCGTCCAGACCGGGCCGGGAGCGACGCAGTTCACCCGGATGCCCTGCGGTGCCAGCAGGTTGGACAATGCGATGGTCAGGCTGGCGATCGCGCCCTTGGTCGCGGCATAGACCAGCATGGTCTTGCTCGCGGTCTTGGTCTGCACGCTGGTGGAGTTCACGATCGCCGAGCCCGGCTTCATGTGCGGAACAGCGGCCTGGCACAGATAGTACATGGCGAAGACGTTGGTGCGGAAGGATTCGTCGATCTGCGCCGAGGTGACGTCCGAGAGCTCCTTGTTGACCGTCTGGTGGGCAGCGTTGTTGACCAGGATGTCGATCGCGCCAAGCCGGGCGACGGTCTGCGCCACCAGCTCATGGCAGTGCGCCTCGTCCTGGATGTCGCCGGGCAGCAGCAGGGCACGCCGACCGGCCTTCTCGATCCAGCGCGCGGTGTCCTCCGCGTCGGACTGCTCGACCGGCAGGTAGGAGATCGCGACGTCGGCACCCTCGCGGGCATATGCGATGGCGACGGCCCGGCCGATCCCGGAGTCACCACCCGTGATAAGTGCGACGCGGCCGACGAGCAGACCCTTGCCGACATAGGTCTCCTCACCGTGGTCGGGCGGTGGATCCATCTTCGAGGTCAGGCCAGGGGCGGGCTGCTGCTGGTCGCCGGACGAGGGTGAATGCGCACCGGCAGCTCTGGGGTCGGCAATGGTATCGTCGGGGGTCATGGCGCTCCGTAGGGGCTGCGGGCGGCGAATGTCGGGCAACGCCTCCCGGTGATCCTGCGCGCTGCAACGGCTCGGTGCCGGCCGGGATGCAGCCGGGAGAAGGCTTCACCAGTTTTTGCTATAGGCGGCCGAGCCGAACTGACTCAGGGTCCATGGCTGCGCGGCGACGACCGGACACAAGGCCTGCACCCGCCGCAGCGCCGCGTATCGAGCTCCATGTCCAGGACAAGCCCTTGCCCAGCCAGCCAGACAACACCTCCGATATCCAGGCTGCCTTGTACGAGGCGCGTGACGAGGTTGGCCGCCTGCGTCAGCACGGCGCGTCGGACCTCGAGATCGCCCGGTCCGCGATTGCCGATTTCCTGCGTCACCTCCCGTCCCATGTGTTCGAGGAGGCCAACCACCACACGGGTGAACCGCTGAACCATGCGCTGGCGCACGCGGTCGAGGCTGTCGCTCTGGATGACGATCAAGGCGTGGTCGGGTAGCGACCGCACCCCTGCCGTGTGCAGCTTGGCGACGTCCTGGCTCTCCCCGGCGACCGGGATGAGCTAGGCTGCACTATGACAGTCTACAAACCGATCCTGACAGTCGGCCTTCTGCTTTGCCTCGGGGGCTGCGGCCTGTTCGCAGCTCCATGTCGCATCGCCTCGGCCGGGCTCGATATCATTCCGGTCGCCGGGCATGTCCTGGCGACGCCGACCAACGGGTGCGCGGCGGCGATCGATCCATAGGAATCGTATCGATCGGTCGCGACCTTCCTGGTCAAGCACGCGGCCGTTCCGGGCGAACATCAACGCCGGCAGTGAAGACCACGCACGCGCCGCGTCAAATGGCGGGATGCGGTGTCATTCCGGCAGGATCGGAATTATCCGGCGTCCAGGCTGCCGTCGATGACCGGAGCGCCGACGCGCCGGATCATCAATGTTCGAACTGCTTTGCCGTCACGGTTCCGGTGCGACCGGAGAAATGCTTGATGACGTAGTTCGACAAGGCCGCCAGCTCCTCGTGGGTGTAGGCGCCTGTGAAGCCGTGCATGAACATCAGACCCTGGTCGGTCTGCAGTTCCGACCCATGCTCCAGCGTCTGCACGATATTGGTGCCGGCCGGATCGCCGAGACTATGGTCACCGCTCAGCGCCGCCCACGACGATTGCCGGCCGGTGCCATCGGGCAGATGGCATCCGGCACAGGCCTGGGCGAATATATGCGCGCCCAGTGCATCGTCGGTCGATGCGTCGGCGTGCAACGAGACCGGAACGACTGCCGGTCCGTCTGCTCTCGCCGGCACGTCACGCAGATAGGTGACCATTGCGTGCAGGTCGTCGTCCGTCATGTAGCGGAGGCTGTTCTGCACCGCCTCCGCCATCGGTCCGGATGCCGGCCCATGCCCCGGTGCCTGGCCTTCGTGCAGATACTGGACCAGCTGGTCGTCGCTCCAGCTGCCGATGCCATGGGTCTTGTCGCTGGTGAGGTTGTAGGCGAGCCAACCCACCTGTTCCGCGCCGGCGAGCTGGCGGCTGCTCAATCCCTGCATGAAATTGCGTAGCGTGTGGCACTGCGCGCAGTGGCCAAGCGCCTCGACCAGGTAAGCGCCCCGGTTCCAGGCATCGGACTTGCCGTCGACCGGCTGGAAACGGTGGTTCGGGTTGTTCAGCATGTTCCAGCCGATCATCAGCCAGCGCTGGTTGAACGGGAAGTTCATCCGGTTGGCCGGCATGGCCGCGTCGATCGGCGGCAGCGAGAACAGATAGGCCTTGATCGCCAACGCGTCGGCGCGGGTCATCAGGGTGTACGAGTTGTACGGCATGGCCGGATACAAATGCCTGCCGCCGCGGCCGATGCCATGATGCAGCATCTCCACCCACTCGTCGTCGGTATAGCGCCCGATCCCGACATCGCGGTCGGGCGTGATGTTGGCCGAAAACAGGACGCCGAACGGCAGGTCGAACTCACGGCCGCCGGTCCAGGCCTGCCGTCCCGGCGCCGAATGGCAGGCCGCACAATCGGCGGCCCGGGTCAGGTATTCGCCACGCTGGAGCAGGGTCTGCTCGGCCGCATGAGCGACGGGAACGCCGCCGGCCAGCAGGGCCAGCAGCGGAAGAAGTACGCGACGCATCACTCTCTAAGCCTCGTTCAGCTGGCCGGTCGCGAACGGGATGCGCCTGAGCCGCCGTCCGGTGGCGGCGAAGATCGCATTGGCCAGGGCAGGTGCCGCGGCGACCGTGCCGGTCTCGCCGATGCCGCCGATCGAGCCGGTCGGGTTGTGCACGATGTGCACGTCGATCGCCGGTGCCTCGTTGATCCGCATCATCCGGTAGTCATGGAAGTTCGATTGCTGGACACGACCTTTTTCGATGGTGATCTCGTTGTAGAGTGCCGCGGTCAGGCCGAATATGATCCCGCCCTGCACCTGCGCCTTGACCGTGTCGGGATTGACCACCGGGCCGCAATCGAGCGCCACGGTGACGCGCTTGACCTGCACCTCGCCCTTCGCGGTGACGACAACCTCAGCGACGGTGGCCATGATGGTGCCGAACGCGACCTGCAGCGCGACCCCGCGTCCGCTGCCGGTGGGGAGTGCAGAACCCCAGCCGGATTTCTCGACCGCAAGATCGAGCACTGCGCGCGTCCGATGATCGTCCGCCGGCAACAGGGCGCGGCGGAACTCTACCGGATCCTTCGAGGCCAGGGCGGCAAGTTCGTCGATCACGCTCTCGACCACGAACACGTTGTGCGTCGGGCCGACGCCCCGCCACCACAGCGTGGTCACCTCGTTCGGCTCGTGCCGCACGTATTCGGTTTTCTGTGCCGGAAACCGGTAGGGCGTCTCGGTCGCACCCTCGACCGCGTCCGGATCGAGCTTGCCGTCCATCTTCATGCCCGGCGGTGCCCAGCGCGCCATCACCGACGAGCCGGTCACACGATGCGACCATCCGGTCACCTTGCCATCCGCATCCAGCCCGGCCGAGATCCGGTCGTAATAGTAGGGCCGATACAGATCGTGCTGGATGTCCTCCTCGCGGGTCCAGATCAGCTTGACCGGATAGCTCACATGCCGGGCGATCCGCGCCGCCTGCGTGATGCTGTCCACGTCCAGCCGGCGCCCGAACGCACCGCCGATGATCTGGCTGTGCACCTTCACGGTCCCGATCGGCAGGCCGGTCTCCTTGGCCACGGTCGCCTGGGCGCGCACCGGAACCTGCGTGCCGACCCAGACGTCGGCGCCGTCCGGCCGCACATGCAGCGTGGTGTTGATCGGCTCCATCGGCGCATGCGCCAGGAACGGCAGCTGATAGACTACGTCCAGCTTCTTGACGGACGCGCCGATGACCGACGCTACATCGCCCTCGTCCTTGGCAACCACGCCCTCGGTCTTGGAGGCCGTGTCGAGCCGCTCGATCACCAGCTTCATGCCGGTCGCGGCGTTCGGCCCCTCGTCCCATTGCGCGGCGGCAGCCTGCAGTCCCTGCTTGGCCGCCCACATGTGGTCGCCGATCACCGCGATCACGTCGTCGAGCGCCACTACGTCGCGCACGCCCTTGACCGCACGCGCCGCTGCCTCGTTGAACGATTTAAGCTTGCCGCCCTTCACCGGGCAGGCGCTCACCGTGCCGATGCCCATGCCGGGGATCTTGACGTCGATGCCGTAAATGGCGGTGCCGTCCACCTTGGGCGGCGTGTCGAGCCGGCGCGGCGCGGTGCCGATCAGCTTGAACGCAGACTGTTCCTTAATCGGCACGTCCGTCGGCACCGGTAGCAGTGCGGCCGCATCGACCAGCGCGCCGTAACCCAGCGTCCGGCCGGACGCCGCATGCGTCACCACCGCCCGCGATGCCGAGCATGATCCAGGATCGACGCTCCACTGCTGTGCCGCCGCCTGGATCAGCAAGGTGCGGCCGACCGCGCCCGCTTCACGCAGGCGCTTCCAGTCGCCACGGATCGACGCGGAGCCGCCGGTCGCCTGCTCGCCCAGCAACGGGTCGGTGTAGGCGCTGGCATCGGGTGGGGCTGCCATCGGCGTGACCTGATCGAGCCCGACCTCGAGTTCCTCGGCGATCAGCATGCAGGCGGAGGTCCATATCCCCTGTCCGAATTCCGCATTTGGCATGATCAGCGTGACCAGGCCCTGGCGATCGATGCGGATGAAGGCGTTCGGCGCGAAACCCTCCGCGACTGTCGCCGGCACGGTCGTGGCCGCCCCGGCAACGCCGGGGGAGAAACCGGGCAGGCGCAGGCCGAGCATCAGGCCGCCCGCGGCGAGCCCGGTCTGGATGACGACCCGGCGCGACAGCATGGCGTTCATCCGGGCTGACCCACGGCAGCACCGGCCTCGGCCGCCTGATGGATCGCCTCCCGGATGCGGACGTAGGTGCCGCAGCGACAGATATTGCCGGACATCGCCTGGTCGATCTCGGCATCCGTCGGGCTGGGCGTCACATCCAGCAGCGCAGTCGCCGACATGATCTGTCCGGACTGGCAGTAGCCGCACTGCACCACTTCGGACGCCAGCCACGCCTGCTGCACCTTGGCACCGGTCGGCGTCTGGCCGATTGCCTCGATGGTCGTCACCGGCTGCGCGCCGACCTGTCCGATTGGATAGAGGCAGGAACGAACCGGTTTGCCTGAGACGTGAACCGTACAAGCGCCGCACTGGGCAATGCCGCAGCCGAACTTGGTGCCGGACAACCCGATCACGTCCCGGATGACCCACAACAACGGCATGTCTTCCGTGACGTCGACCTGATGGGAAGCGCCATTGACCGTTACAGTAATCATTTCAGAGTGGTTCCCGTATCGGAATGGCATCGAGACGATAGAGCGAATTATAACAGAGATCAAACCTGAGAGATCGTTATATCCGGACGAAGCTTACGGTCTGGCGGAGCTGGTAGATTTGATGGTGATCGAGACGACACGCCGGAACTAAATTGTTCCGATGGTGACATTGAACTGCAGGAAAATAAAATATCTAAAAAAGTATGCACGCGAAAAATCCGATGTGAACCAGGAGAAAACCACAAAATCGATAAAGCTGTTCGGGCAGAGCAGGATCGACTCGAAGAAGCGAGCGGGAGCGATCAGGTAGGTTTCATCACGGTTGAGGCTCGATCAGGCTTGATCGCAGTCAAAGCCATGAGTTTCGTTCGTCAGCCGCTTCACCGAAGCCATCATGTCAAGATACCCGAGCCGCCGTCGGTGCGATCGAATACTCGTGCGATGCAGGTTTTGCTGGAAGACGATCGGTTGAGCGTTCCTGGCTCCAAAACTCTTGTAGAATGAGTCGCCACTATCCTGAGACGTAGCAAACGGCATGATGATTTTCATGAAGGGCCGTGGCGGGTGGAGGCGCGATCCTGCGCGCCTCCCGAGGCGTCTATCGGGCAAGCGCCCGCAGCAGCGTTTTCGCCGCGGGTCCTGACGAAGCAGGGTTCTGACCAGTGATCAGAAGGCCATCGATAACAACATAGGAGCCCCAGTCCACACCTTTGGAGTAGAGGCCGCCTTTGGCCTTGAGTTCGTCCTCGACCAGGAAGGGTACCACCTTGGTCAGGCCGACGCCCTCTTCCTCGGTATTCGTGAACCCGGTGACCTTCCTGCCCTCGACCAGGGGCTTGCCGTCCGGGGTCCTTGCATGACGGAGGACGCCGGGTGCGTGGCAGACCAGCGCAACAGGCTTGCCGGCGCCAAGGAACGATTCGATCAGCGCGATCGAGTTCCGGTCCTCTGCAAGATCCCACATCGGACCGTGCCCGCCCGGATAGAACACCGTGTCGAAGTCCGCCTGGGACACGCTATCGAGGCGCACCGTCGCCGCAAGTTGGACATTGGCTGCCGCGTCGGCTTCGAAGCGCCGGGTCAGGTCGGTCTGGAACGATGGTTCGGCGCTTTTGGGATCGAGCGGCGGCTGGCCGCCCTTCGGCGAGGCCATTACGATCTCCACGCCGGCATCCTTGAACACGTAGTAGGGTGCCGCGAGTTCCTCGAGCCAGAACCCGGTCTTGCGCCCGGTGTCGCCGAGCTGATCGTGGGACGTCAGGACCATCAGGATCTTCATGTTATGGTTCCTATAGCAGCGAGTTATTGACAGAGTAGACCGGTCGGCTAACGGCAGGGGACACGTCGCTCAATTCGCCGAGCAATGCAGCTTCCTGATTACAGAGGAAGATGGAGGATCTGGCGGGTCGTTGTCAGCGCCGTCGCAAACGGTTGGCGATCGCGACCGATCTTGACCATGACGCTGGCTCCCAGCCAGAGCTGATAGAGGCTTTGGGCGACGCCATCGGGATCCCCCTGGATCGATAGCGATCCCTCCGCGACACCGGTAGCGATCGCCGCACTCAGGCGACCGATGATCCCGGAGGTGCCCCGCTTCATCGTCAGGCGCATGGCTTCGGACAGGTCTGCGACTTCGGCCCCCAGCTTTACGGCAAGACACCGGCCCTGGCAGTCGAGGAAGGATTGCGCGTCCTGCCATTGCTGCCAGTAGTTCATCAGGCGTTGCGCCATGGTCAGTCCAGGCTGGCCGAGCGTCTCGTCGATCTCGGACAGGTAGTTCTCGAAATAGCTGGCGAGCACGGCTTCGCCGAACGCGTCTTTCGAGCCGAAATAGTGGTAGAACGAGCCCTTCGGCACTCCGGCCGCCACCAGGATCTCGGTGAGGCCGACAGCGGAAAAGCCCTTGGCGGCCATCAGTCGCTGACCGGTTGCCAGGATGCCCTGCCGAACGTCGACGGTGTTCTGCTGAAGGAGGGGTGGTGGGCTCATGACCGCTGTAGAGCACGGAATAGACCGGTCGTCTAGGATAGGACGGAGGACTAGTGCGTGTAGATAGCCCGACGGCTTGAGCCGTGTCGGGATGCTCCTTCGAGGCCCCGATCCCGTCAAGACGATCGACGAGACTGGAAACGCCCGGTAGTTCATTGTTTTGATTGGTGCCGACACTCGGAATTGAACCGAGGACCTACTGATTACGAATCAGTTGCTCTACCCCTGAGCTATGTCGGCAGCTTGGCGCCGTATACAAAACCCTGGGCTCCACTGCAACATGCCGCCTCACCGCTCCGTCCTGCGTTGTCAGTCTGCTTTTCGGTTGGCCTCCATCCTGGCGGCCGACCTTTGTCCTGTTCGAGGCGATACGACCGCATGACGACCGACACCTCTCCGCCCGCTCACGGCGCGCCAACCAACCCGGCTCCGGGTGCGCCAAAACGACGCGGACTGGGGCGACGCCTGCCGAAAGGGTTCAAGTTCGGCGTCGCCAAGACGAAGCGGCCCTCACTGCGGCTGCACGTGCTGGACGGCCTGTCGGAGTGCCCGAGCTGCGGCTTCTTCCAGCAGGTTCCGCGTCTTCAGCCGGGCCAAGTGGCCGACTGCAAGCGATGCCACGGGCAGATCGGCCGACGCCGGACCAATCCACCCGTCTCTACGCCGCTTGCCTTCTGCTTGGCTTCGGCGGTCCTCTATTTCGTCGCCATCACCCACTCCCTGCTCACCTTCGACCTCTACGGCCGCACCCGGACGGTCTCGCTGCTGACCGGGCCGGGCGAGCTATGGCGCGAGGGCTGGGGACCGGTAGGCGTCCTGGTGCTTCTGGCGACCGTCGTCATACCGCCGATCGTGATCGGGCTGATGCTCGCGATTCTGACCGCCGCATCGCGTCCGAAGCTGCCGCGCTGGGCGCCCGGACTGATGCGGCGCTACGAGCGGCTGCGTCCCTGGTCGATGATCGAGGTCTATATGCTCGGGGTGTTCGTCGCCTACACCAAGCTGATCGACCTCGCCCATATCGAGGTCGGCGTTGCCGTCTATGCGCTGGCGGGCCTGATGCTGACGATGGCGGCGACGGACTCGACGCTGGATGTCGAGCGGGTGTGGCACAAGCGGCCGGTCGCCCGCTTTGCCCGTCGCGCGGATGGTACCCGGGTGATCATTTCGACCGTGGATGCTTCCGAAATGGTATTGCCGCCGGCGCGACGGATCGTCAGCTGCACATCGTGCGGCCTGGTCTGCGCCGCCGATTACGACATCCCGCAGGAGCGCGTGCTCGGAAACTGCCCGCGGTGCCAGGCGAAGGTACGGCGTCGCAAGCCGCAGGGCGTGCTCCGCTGCATGCTGTTGACCGGCTCTGCGGTGATCCTCTACATCCCGGCGAATCTGTACCCTGTGATGACCATCATCCAGGTTGGCCGTGGCGGCGGCCACACCATTCTCGCCGGCGTGCGCGAGCTGTATGAAGCCCACATGCTGCCACTGGCACTTCTAGTGTTCTTTGCCAGCATCACCGTGCCGGTCCTGAAGATCGTCGGTCTCACGATGATGGCCTGGTGCACCTGGCGTGGGTCCGCCACCCGCCTGATCGATCGGGGTCGGCTGTTCCGGATCATCGACGCGATCGGCCGCTGGTCGATGATCGACGTGTTCATGATATCGATCCTGGTGGCGATCGTGCATCTCGGCCGGCTTGCCAACATCAGCGCCGAGCCCGGTGTCTTCGCGTTTGCCTCCGTGGTCGTGCTGACCATATTCGCCGCCGACTGCTTCGACCCGCGCCTGATGTGGGATGCAGCCGGCATGAACGGTGTCCTGCTGGCAAAGAATGCCACGGGACCGAAGACAACGCAGGGCGGCGGACGACAGTCCGTCCTCCCCTCCGCAACGGAGTCTGTCGGCGCGTGAGTGGACAACATGAACAGCCGGACCGGCCGAGCCCTTCGTCAGGAACGCACGACGACCAGGTCTCCGAAGCGACCGTTCGGCCGGCGCGATTCTCCCTGATCTGGCTCATCCCGATCGTGGTACTGGCGATCGCCGCCTATCTCGGCTGGCAGACGCTGTCTCGGCGTGGCCCGGAAATCACGCTGGAGTTCCAGACCGCGGACGGGCTGACCGCCGGCCAGACGCAGGTCAAGGAAAAGGCGGTGGCCCTTGGGACCGTAGAGAGCATTCGGCTCTCGAACGACCTCAAGCGTGTCGAGATCGGGGTGCGCATGAACGCACAGGCGGCACCGTTCCTGACCAGCAACGCACAGTTCTGGGTGGTTCGGCCACGTCTGAGCGGTGCCAGCGTCTCGGGTCTCGATACACTGGTCTCGGGTGCCTACATCGCGGTCGATCCCGGGATGCCCGGCGGCAAACCGCAGGACCATTTCAAGGGTCTCGAATCACCGCCGGGCGTTCGCTCGGACGAGCCGGGCCGGACCTATACCCTCACCACCGGAAGCATCGGCTCGATCAGCCAGGGTGCGCCGGTCTTCTTCCGCGATGTCGTGGTCGGGGAGGTGCTCGGGTACACCATGCCGCCGGGCGGACGCGGGCTGATCCCGGTCCAGGTGTTCGTGCGCGAGCCGTTCGACCATTATCTTCGCAACGATACCCGGTTCTGGAACGTCTCCGGCATCCGGGCGGACTTCTCCGGTGGCGGACTGCACATCCAGTTCGAGTCGTTGCAGGCGGTGCTGTCCGGCGGTGTCGCCTTCGGACTGCCGGAGCAACGGCGGGACAAGGAAGTGGCCGAGGCGCCCGACAAGGCGGTGTTCAAGCTTTATGACAGCCAGGAAGATGCCGATACCGCCGGCTACCGCGAAAGGCTGACCATGGTCAGCTACTTCAAGAGCTCGGTGAAAGGCCTGACACCCGGAAGCCCGGTCAACATGTTCGGCCTTCAGGTCGGCAACGTGACCCATGTGAAGCTGCAGCTCGATCCTCAGACCGGCAACGCGCAGGTGCGGGTGGAAATGGAGATCCAGCCGGAGCGCGTGTTCACCGACGACGAGATCAGTCACGGCTCGATGGTGGACGTGACCCAGGCCCTGGTGAACCGTGGGCTACGTGCGGAAACCGATAGCGGCAATCTTCTGACCGGATCGACCGTGATCTCGTTCGGTTTCGTGCCGAATGCCAAGCCCGAGAAGATCATGATGGAGGGCCGCGCGATCATCCTCCCGAGCAAATCCGGCGGCTTCAACGGGATCGTGGACTCGCTCTCGACGGTCGCCAGCAAGATCGCCGCGATGCCGCTCGAGCAGATCGGCGACAACCTGAACAACCTGCTGGCTCACACCGACAGCACGGTTAACGGGCCGGAACTGAAGCAGGCCCTGCAGCAGCTGACCGGAACGTTGAAGCACGTTCAGGATCTGGCGCAGCACGCGGACCAGGGGCTGACGCCGCTGATGCAGAAGCTGCCAGGCATTTCGAACGACCTGCAGCAGGCAGTCAGCCATGCCAACTCCGTGCTGGCTTCCTATGGCGGCAATTCCGATTTCCACCGGAGCCTGCAGCAGACGCTCGACCAGCTGAACGAGACCGCGCGGTCGATCCGCCTGCTGGTCGATTACCTCAGTCGCCACCCCTCCTCGCTGCTGCTTGGCCGAGGCAAACCATGAGGCAGTCATCAATGACCGACACCGGCTATCGGGCAGGCAGGAGCGGGACGCGGCTGGTCGCGGTGATCGGAACCCTGGGAGCGCTGTTGCTGGCCGGATGCGGCTCGTCCGAGCCGAGCTACTACACGCTCAGCCCATGGCCCGGCGTGGCTCAGCCGGGTGGGCCGCTGACGGTCAAGGTGCGCTCGCCGACCATCGCGGCGTATCTCGACCGTGACTACATCGTGCGCAACGATCGCGGGTACAAGCTGAAGCTTGCCGACGATGCCGCCTGGGGCGAGCCGCTCGCGGACATGATTGGGCGGACGCTGGCGCTCGATCTGCAGCAGCGTCTGCCGGGCAGCAACGTCTTCACCCAGACCGGCGCGATCTCGACCGAGGCGCAGGCCACGGTCGAGCTCGATATCTCGCAGTTCGCGGAAGACCATGATGGTCGCGCCGAAGTCACCGCGACCCTGTCGGTCCAGCGATCGGATAGCGGGCCATCGTCCGCACGGGTGATCCACGTCGTCGCGACGCCGGATGGGCCTGCCATAGCGCAGCTTGCGGCTTCGTTGAGCCAGTTGCTGGGTCAGGTGGCGGATGAGGCTGCACGGGAAGCACGGGCGATCGGTCCGGTGCCGGTCGCGCCGCAATCGTCGGGGCAGACGCCGCTGGCGCCCCCGGGCAGCTAGATCAGCGACCCGGCCGGGTCGCTGTCAGCGGTGTCCTAGACCTTTTCGACCTGGCTGTATTCGAGGTCGACCGGGGTGGATCGTCCGAAGATCGAGACACTGACCTTCAGGCGGCCCTTCTCCTCGTCGACGTCCTCGACGGTGCCGTTGAAACTGGTGAACGGGCCATCGGCCACCCGGACCTGCTCGCCGATTTCGAACAGGATGGACGGGCGCGGGCGCTCCACACCTTCCTGGGTCTGTTTCATGATCCGGTCCGCCTCGGAATCCGAGATCGGGGTCGGACGGGTCTTGCTGCCGAGGAAGCCGGTCACCTTGGGGGTGTCCTTGACCAGATGCCAGGCATCGTCGGTCAGTTCCATCTTCACCAGTACATAGCCGGGGAAGAACTTTCGCTCGGAGTTGACCTTCTGGCCGCGCCTGACTTCGACGACGTCCTCAGACGGGACGAGCACCTCGTCAATGTGATCGGCCAAGCCCTTCTGCAGGGCCTGCTCCTTGATCTGCTGGGCGATCTTCTTCTCGAAGCCCGAATAGACGTGGACGACGTACCAGCGCTTCGTCATGACCGCTTCCTAGAACTCCAATTTCCGGCCGACCGGGTCAGCTGCCGAGGCCGAACAATGACCTGACGCCCAACCCGATGACCTGGTCGACGACAAAGAAGAAAATCGCCGTCAACGCTGCCATCGCTACCACGAGGCCGGTGGTGATCAACGTGGTGCGTCGCGTCGGCCAGGTGACCTTGGTCACCTCGGAGCGTACCTCGCGCACGAACTTTGCAGGACTGACAGCCACGCCGCACCTTTTTGAAACCGACTGGCCGAGCCGAAAGCGGCACCGACTTCGTCTTAACCGACCCCGCTTACACCAAGCTGGCAGGCGGCTGGCAGGGGCGGAGGGTCTCGAACCCGCAACCTCCGGTTTTGGAGACCGGCGCTCTAGCCAATTGAGCTACACCCCTGCAGCGCCGCCGCCATCACGTCCGACCAGAGACATTTCGGCCCCTGATCTTCCGCACGGTGAACCCGGCGCAGTGGGCGTAAAGAAGGCGTGGCGACCGAGAAGTCAAGAGCCGGCGATCGAACCATGGTCGCGCGCTCTCGAGCGCGCCGGGACTTGCCGACCCCGGTCCGAAGGCGCTAACAGATCGCAGCACGCGAGCGCCAGGCGGGCGTAGCATAGTGGTAATGCAGTAGCCTTCCAAGCTACCGAGGAGGGTTCGATTCCCTCCGCCCGCTCCATCGCCGGCTTCCATCAGATCATGAATCGAATGTGGCTGGGCTTTGCCATGCTGGTCAGCGGCAGATTGCGGCGATCCGGGATGGTGGAAGGGGTTTCACCTGCAACCATACTCGCCACAGTTCGCACCCATCCGTCAAATCTGGTAAAACAGAGCGATTGCAACGGGGTTACGGTCGCCTCCGTTCGCACCAATCCGGAAGCGTCCGGACCCTCGGTGTGGGCTGGCGTGCGGGCCGGATCCGTTCGAAGGACGGAAGGGCGGTCGTTGCCAAAGCTGAACAACTTTTCGATGAAAAAGCTGACCCTGCCGGGGCGCTATGGAGACGGTAACGGCTTGTGGTTGCAGGTCCGGGACGCTCACCACCGGTCCTGGTTGCTCCGCTACAAGTTCGAAGGACGAGCCCGCCAAATGGGGCTCGGACCGGTTGAGCTTGTCACGCTCGCCGAGGCCCGTGAGGCGGGGCTAGAAGCGCGCAAGCTGGTCTTCAAGGGAATAGACCCTATCGACCATCGGAAGGCTGCCAAGGTCGCTAAGCTGGAGGTGCAGGCGGTCTTCACGTTCCAGCAGGTGGCCGAGCGCTATATCGCTGCGCACGAGGCCGGCTGGCGGAACGAGAAGCATCGCTACCAATGGGGCGCGACGCTCAAGAACCTCTGCTACCCGGTCCTCGGCGACAAGCCGGTCGACCAGATCGACACCGGCCTCGTGATGCGCATCCTGGATGGGCTTTGGCAGGAGAAGCCTGAGACCGCTACCCGGGTCCGCGGTCGGATCGAGAGCATCCTCGACTATGCCAAGGCACGGGGATGGCGGGCAGGGGAAAACCCTGCACGATGGAAAGGCCACCTTGAGAACCTGCTCCCGAAACGGAGCAAGGTGGCCAAGGTGAAGCACCACGCGGCCCTGCCTTGGCTAGAGATGGGTTCGTTCATGGAGAAGGTACGCTCTGCCGAGGCCGTCTCTGCCTGGGCTCTCGAGTTCACCATCCTGACCGCTGCGAGAACAGGCGAGACGATTGGAGCCCGATGGTCGGAGATCGACGTCAACGCCGGAAGCTGGACGATCCCGGCCGAGCGGATGAAGGCAGGGCAGGAGCATCGCGTTCCCCTGTCCGGCCGGGCGATCGAGCTGCTGGAACAGGTCACGCCGTTCCGGACGTCCGACGCATCGTTCGTCTTTCCAGGGGCCCGAGTCGCGACCGGGTTGTCTCAGATGGCGTTGATCATGACCCTGCGCCGGCTTGGCCACGGTCACATCACCGTGCACGGCTTCCGATCGACGTTCCGCGACTGGGCGGCCGAGTCGACCAACTACCCACGAGAGGTCGCCGAGGCCGCGCTGGCCCATACCCTCCGCGACAGGGTCGAGGCGGCGTATCGGCGCAGCGACCTGTTCGATAAGCGCAGGCAGCTGCTGAGCGAGTGGGAGGCGTTCTGCGCACGGCCGGCGCGGATGACCGGCGATGTTGTGCCGATGAGGGCGGCGTCATGAGCGACCAACCAGCGGTTTACGTACCGCAAGGACATATCGCCCTCCGGGAAGCGCTCGCCCGAGCTGCCGAAATCATTCGCCCGGCGATCGATATCCGCGCCGTCCTATCTGGCTCTGGTGAATGGTGGAGAGAGGGGTTCGACCAGCTAAGAGACTTCGCGACGCTTGATCTCGAAGATGATGCCGCAAGGACATCCAATGAAGATGAAGCAGCTGCAAGTTGGGTAATCGGAGTTGTTCGAGACCAGCTTCGCTTTTGCTTAGCTGAAGGACATATCACGTCTGTTGGGCAACGAGCTGATGGACGGCTGGATCCGGTTCCGCAGGAGTTTTGGCGAACAGACGCTGGCGGCCGGGCAATTTTGTCTCCGATGCCGTTTGACGGCTTCACTCGGGTCTTCCTGACCGACAAGGTGTTTGCAAAATGGGTGGGAGACGTGCCGCATTGGTTTGAACAACAGAAAATAGTCGAGAAAGTCGATCAATCGGGCGACGTATCTCCCGAAACCTATTCTTTACCGTCAATGGCGCTGCCGCGAAAGCGAGCTCAATGCAAAGCTTTGCTGGCTAGGAATATGACCGCAAAGAACGCTGTCGTCGAAGCTGGGAAAGAGTTCGCCCGCCCGCATGTGGAAGCAAAGCTTGGCTTTGCTGTGTCCAACCCGGTTTACGACGAGGCATGGGGCGAGGCTGCTGAAGAGACAGGCCGCGAAACGCTCAAATCTGGAGGCCGAAAATCGAATTCGACGATGGCTGCGGCTAAATCGGCCACCCTAATCGATTAGCTTTTCTGAACAAAGAAATCGCCCAGGGATTTTTTCCCCGCAGAGCTCGCGCCATCCTCCACCTCAGTTCTTAACGAACGAGGACAAACAAATGCAGACCAACACACCTGACCCGAAGCCGCTGCTCGTCAACTGCCAGACCGCTCAGCACTTGCTCGGCGTTCGGAACACTAAGTTCTGGGCATTGGTGAAGGCCGGCGCGGTCGAGACCGTAAAGCTCGGAGATCGCACCATGGTTCGCTACGCCAGCCTCGAGAGACTCGCCGAACCGAAAGCCGCCTGAAGAAACAGCCCGCCCCGTGACCGAGGCAGGCTGCCAAACATGTCTTCCAACGCCCTCGCAAGCAGGAAGATAGTGGCGCCATCGGTCCGGAGCAACATGAAAGTTGCCCGACGTGCACACAAATACTGCTCATAGACCGCGCCAGGAGGCGTGCGTCTTCTTACTGCCTCAGATGCCCAACCTCGACGGTGAGCCACGTTGTGCGCTCGTGCTGCCGAACCGGCTGCCGACCCTGCACCGGAACCTGACTGCAGCGCTTGCGGCAATGCAGGAGGCGATACCATGAGTGCGCTTCCTCGCCCGCCGTTGCACGGGTTCCACTTATATCCGCTGCCATTGCCCAGACTGCCGTGGGTGGCGGCCGAGCTGGATCGGATCGCCAAGCAGATCGAGCGGAATGGCTTGAAGTTGACCGCTCAAAAAATGCGGGAGCGAGCCGATGCGGTAAGACGCGATTGGAGAGGCCGGGTATGAGCTGGACCTCCGACATCCAAGGCATCCAGGACGAAGCTGGCCAGCGCTGCGCGGTTGAGCCCGATGACATTCACGCCAAGGCCATGGAGGCGATGAGACGGATCTGGCCTGATGCTAGGCCGATCGTGATCAACTCGCAGCATGCAGCGGGGTATGCATGAACGCGATCGGGATACCGCTGATCACCAGTGCCCTCGAACTCGGGCTGGCCGTGTTTCCGTGCGGCGCGAATAAGAAACCGGCGATCGGCAAGAAGGAAGGTGGTCGGGGCTTCCATGACGCGTCGCGTGACCACGCAGAGATTGAGCGGATGTTCGGACGCCACAACGCCAGACTGATCGGCGTTCCGACAGGCGAGGTGTCTGGCTGGGACGTGCTTGACCTGGACTACCGACACGGTGCCAAGGCGTTTGAGGATGCTAACGCGCATCGTATGCCAGAAACCAGAGTCCACGAGACGCAGAGCGGCGGCCGGCATCTCGTGTTTCTCCATGCGCCGGGTGTACGAAACTCGGCAAGCGAGATCGCACCCGGTGTCGACGTCCGCGGATCCGGCGGATACATCATCATGCCGCCGTCGCCAGGCTACCGGATCGTCAGCGACGCAGACCCGGTGCACTGGCCGACGTGGTTGCTTGAGTTGGTGCTGCCGGCGCCGGTCGTCGAGCGGCCCCGGGCAATATCGGCGCAGATTGCGCCGATATTCGTGTCATCGAAGCGGATCGAGAAGCTGATCGGCATCGCGCTCGGCAAGGTGCGGCAGGCTCCCGACGGCGCGAAGCACTACACGCTGCGCAACCAAGCAATCTGCCTTGGCGGCTTGCAGCACCTCGGCGATTTCAGCGACAGCGATGCGCTCACGTGGCTGATGGATGCGTTGCCCGACAGTGCCAAGGATCGGCGCGCGGCCGAGCAAACGGCGAAATGGGGCTTGGAGACGGGCAAGGCACGGCCATTCGAGCTCGAGGACCGGCCGTTGCCAGGACGCCCAACAGCAGTCAGCTCATCCGACGGCAACGCGGGTGAGGAACCGCCTCCGTTTGGAGAGGCCGAGCACGACCAAGAAGATGTTGAGCCACCCGAGCCAACGCCGCACCAGGGTATGGATAGTCAAGCCGGCTCCGACGCGATCGAAGCAGCTGTCGACGAGATGAACGCGCGCTACATGGTCGTCAATGAAGCCGGCAAGGCGGTGATCTACCAGCCCGACTTCGATCCGGTCCTGCACCGCCGTTACTTCAACCGCTTGGCTTTTGAGGATCTGAACCGGCTCTATCTCAACCGGCAGGTGCAGGTCGGTGTCGACGAAAAAGGTCGGCCGCTCTTCAAGACAGCCTCTCACATCTGGCAACGCCATCATCGCCGCCGCCAGTATATCGACGGGATCCGCTTCGATCCATCGGGCCGGGATCTCCCAGCCGGCGTGCTGAACCTCTGGGAAGGCTTTGCGGTCACCCCGGCAACCGGCGACTGGTCGCTACTGCGCAAGCACATGCTGACGATCATCTGCGACGGTGACCGGGTGCGCTTCAACTACCTGCTGGGCTGGATGGCGCGCATGGTGCAGCGCCCGGCAGAGCAGGGCGAGGTCGCTATCGTCATGCGCGGCGGCGAAGGGACCGGAAAAGGCACGCTCGCCAAGGCATTGCTCAAGATCATGGGGCAGCACGGCCTGGCTGTCAGCAACTTCGAAGCACCTGGTCGGCAATTTTAACGCCCACCTGCGCGACGCCATCCTGCTGTTCGTCGACGAGGCGTTCTTCGCCGGTGATCGGGCGCATGTCGGTGTGCTCAAGTCGCTCATCACCGAACCCTATCTGACCGTCGAGGCCAAGTTCCAGAACGCGATCCAGAGCCCGAACTACTTGCACGTCATGATGGCGAGCAACGAGGAATGGGTGGTGCCAGCCTCGCAGGACGCGCGCCGCTTCTTCGTGCTGGAGGTGTCCGAGAAGATGAAGAACGACCACGCCTACTTCGGCGCCATCGCCGCACAGATGGAAGCCGGCGGATATGAAGCCATGTTGCACGACTTGCTGGCGCTCGACCTGACCGGGTTCAACGTGCGCGCCGTGCCCGTCACTGAGGGCTTGCAGCGGCAGCGGAAGCTGAGCCTGCCGACGACCGAAGCATGGTGGCAGGACTGCCTCGACCGGGGATACGTCTTCCGCTCCAAGCTTGGCCTCGAGGCGGTCTTCGGCACATGGCACGAAGAGGTCAGTACTGAGATCCTGTTCGCCAGTTACCTCGACTTTGCGGAGCATCGGCGAGAGCGGCAGATCCTGAGCCGGGAGATGCTGGGACGCTTCATGAAGAAGATGGGCGGCAAGGCGAAACGGCTTAGCTATGCGCCGGTCGGGGAACACCTGACCGATGAAACGAGCGCTTATGGCAGCACGACCCGGAAGGCCAAGCCTGTCGAGCATCCCCGACCGCCGGGGTATTCGCTTGGCGGGATCAGCCTATCACGAGCCGATTTCGCCAAGAAAACAGGCCTGAATATTGAATGGAGCGACCCGGATGGGGCTTAATCGCGTCAGGGTTAAAGACCTGACCAGGGTGCTTCGATCTTCTCTGACGCGGAAAGATGTAGTTCCAGTCTACGTCCGTCAGGGTTTCCAGGGTTTCCAGGGTTGAAAAACGCAAGTCGCCAGAACTTTTCCCCCAGGCCGATTTTCGGCCGAGCGTAGTGGCTCCCCAGGGATTATTCTTCTACCTTTTCAAATAACCCTGACAACCCTGCCTACCCTGGCAGCATATTGAAATTGCAGTGGAATATCGCGGCAGGGTTCCAACCCCTGACCGAACGTAACCCTGACACCCTGACATATCGGGGCGTTATACCGTTATTTGGAAAGACGTAGGCCAAATAACCAGCGCCAGAAGAAAATCCGGCCACGCTGCGAATACTTCCAACAAAACCTGAACCGACGATCGCAGAGCCGTGCGTCCGATAATGTGGGCTGACGCGTGTGCTATCCGGTGCATGCTCCCCGCAGCCAGACGCAGCCTACACTTTCGGCGGACGCGTGCTCCGTCGAACAAACTTTTTTCTGTGTCATGACCGCCCGACAGTGTCCGCTGTTATTCTCTGTAGTTCGCAGTCATACGCTACTGTCCGAGTAAAACATCGGACTATATTATTGAAGTCCAGATACACACGAATTATAGTCCGTATATGCGTAGGATCGGACCGCATTCTTCTGCCGTTGCACTGGCGAAACTCGATGGCCGCACGCGCCAGGGGCGACTGCTCCGCGACATACGCGCGGATCTCGTAAAGCACGTCGGCGGAAGCCCGAGCGCGACCGAACGCATTCTGATTGACCAGGCGGCGCAGCTGCGCCTGCGCCTCGCACTAATGGACGCTGAAGATGCTGGTGTTTTGAGTGAGCGCAACGCACGCGAGTATCTGAGCTGGTCGAGCGCGTTGGGCAGGATGCTGCGTCAGTTAGGGCTAAAGGCCGCAGCCAAGCCGGCCCCGAGCCTCGATGACCTCATGACCCGGCTCACCCCTTCCCGCGGCATCGCCGCATGACCGAAAGCTATCGGATCGTCGTGCTCGATGAAGCAATGGGTCGGCGCTGCAGAGCGCAAGCCAAGCTTGGACTCGCGTTCGATGCCGCCTGGTTCCGTGTCGAACCCATCACCAAAGATTCCACCCCAAAACCGAAGGTAACCACAATGGACCAGGACCTTTTCGTGCAGCTGCTTGCATTCCTGACTGACAACTTCAAACCGACCCCCGACCAGCTTCGGGAGTTCGTCGAGATGTGCGGCATGCAGATGCCGGCCGAGCAAGCCGCCGCGCCTGCCCTCGCTGCTGACGGAAGCCTGCGTCGCCTCCCGCGCGCATCCACCAGTGCACAGATCGCCACTCGCGCCACGCGCTTCCCGAATGCAGGCCGGTTGGGCTGAGCCATGGCACTGCTTGCACGAAAGCCCACCCCCCTTTCGCCGGAGCGGGCTGCGCTGGCCGAGGCAATCGCCAATCACCGGGCGCACGCCGCGACACGCGAGGCTGTTGCGAACATGGCGTCCTCGGCGACAAGCGGCATTGCTCTCGCCCGTCGCGCGGTCTCGCTGGCTGAGGATGGTGTTCTGGAAGCACAAGCCGCTGCAGGCCGCTTCTTGATCGCGACCGCCAAGGGCGAGGCATCTGAAGCGCCTCGCACGGTCCGACAGGCCCGTGATGACTTGACCGACGCACTCGACAACCTGGCAGCAGCCGAGGTGGCGCAGGCAGCGGCGCAAACAGAGCTCGAAGGCCTGTCCGACTACATGTCGACGACCAACCTCAAGCGCGCTGCCGTCGCGGTGCTGCAGGCAGACGGGGCCTCCGCAGCGCTAGCGGTTGCTGCTGAGGTCGGTCGGCTGCAGCAAGAGCTCTCGCGGCACGGGCAGTTGCTGAACTTCCTCGTCGCGACGGGCGCCTTCGCCGTGTCGGACCGCGTCGGCATGTATCACGGCCAGCCGGCCGACGAAGCGGTCCGCATCGCCCATGAGCGGCTCAATTCGCCTCCCTCGAGCTGGCGTGCCCTCACCGATCGCACCGACGCGGCAGCCCCGTGGCGTGCCGCTCTTGAGGCTCTTGAAGGCGATGCGACGGCACCGCTGCCGAGCGTCACCGCGATCGGAGCACCCTGATGTCGGGCTCTTCCGACACCTCGCAGCCGTCTGACCGGTCCGCATTCTGCGCTGCCATCCTGGGCGGCGGTCCCGGTGGTGGTCTCCCTGCCCGAGCTCAGGCGGTAGCGAATTGCCAGCTCCGTCTGCCCGTCGACTGCGCGTTCATGCTGGGCATGGCAGACACCGCCACCTACGCGCAGGCGGCGGCACTTTTGCAGATGCGCTGGTCGTCCGGTCAGGCAGGCTATTGAGCCATTTCTCCATCCTCGATGTGATGCGGCACCCGGACGGGCTCGGCCCGTTCTTCAAGGGTGGCACATGGGCGGCATGGGAATCGTTCCTGGCTGCCCTCTTTGCGCTGCCAATGGATGACGACGCCCTCGCGCTTTACCAGCACCACACCGGCCGCGTGACAGCGCCCATCGTGCCATTCGAGGAAGCGGCGACCATCGTCGGAAGGCGTGGGGGCAAGAGTCGGATACTCGCTCTGATCGCGGTGTATCTCGCTTGCTTCCGTAACTACGCGCCCCATCTGGCTCCGGGCGAGGCCGCGACGATTGCTGTCATTGCCGCTGACCGGAAACAGAGTCGCTCGATTTTCCGATACGCGCTTGGGATGATTGAGGCGATCCCCTCAATGAAGGCGCTGATCAAAGACCAGACCGCGGACAGCATCGTCCTGCACAATCAGGTTGTGCTCGAAATCACGACCGCCTCGCTCCGCGCCACACGTGGATATAGCTTCGCAGCTGTTCTGGTCGACGAAATCGCGTTCCTCCGCACAGATGAGACGAGCGCAAATCCGGATGTCGAGATCCTCCAGGCCATCCGCCCCGGCTTGGCGAGCATCCCTGGCTCGATGCTGTTGCTGGCGTCTAGCCCGTACGCCAAAGCCGGCGTCCTCTGGGAAACCTTCCGGGATTACTACGGCCGCGACGATGGCGATGTGCTCGTGTTCCGCGGAACAACGCGCGAGCTCAACTCGACTATTGCGCAGCGGGTGATCGACAAGGCCTATGAGCGGGATCCGGCTTCGGCTGCTGCAGAACATGGGGCGGAATTCCGATCGGACCTCGAATCCTACGTCAGCCGGGAGGCGGCAGAGGCGTGCGTCGAGGTTGGCCGGCATGAGCTGCCACGGCTGCCCGGCGTGCGATACACTGGGTTTGTCGACGCATCCTCGGGCTCCGGCTCTGACCAGTTCACGTGCGCCATAGGCCATCGAGAGCAGGACGTCGCGGTCCTCGACCTGGTGCGGGCTCGCAAGCCGCCATTCAGTCCGCAAGCCGTCGTCGCCGAGTACTGCGACACCTTAAAGCAATACGGGATCACGAGCGTCTGCGGCGATCGATATGCAGGCGGCATTACTGCGGAAATGTTCGAGAAGCAGGGCATAAAGTACATCCCATCCGAGAGGAGCCGCTCGGAAATCTACATCGATTTTCTGCCGATGCTGAATTCCGGAAAAACCCGGCTTCTTGACCACCCGAAGATGATTTCCGAGCTTTGTGCTTTGGAGCGTCGGTCATCGCGTGGCGGTGGTCGTGATGTGGTGGACCATCCAGCGCGCATTGGATCGGACGATATCATCAATTCCGCTGCTGGTGCCCTGGTGCTAACGCTCAGTGAGCGCGGCCCGATGATTATCTCTGACGATATGCTGGCGCGTGCCCGCTCTCGCCAGGGCAGCCGACCGACGCCGACCCGAGCCGGCAGGCGGTTCGCATGAATATTCCCGGCAGTCATATGCGGTCGGGCACGAGCTTCAGTGCCGTAGGGCTGGAGGAAGGTAACTCGACCAGAGCCTTCACAAATTATCGGTCGAGAGCCCGCGGGTGCGCTCCTGGCGCCGCGGCGGGCAACCAACGGAGCGTGTGCACATGACCATCGCCCATTATCTGTCGCTGCCATACCCGAGCAGCGGAACCTACGAAAGGATCAGCAAGACCCTGATCCCGTTCGGTTCTAATGATGGCGCTCTACAGAACCTTGATGCCAGGATATATTTCTCCGCATCGACCTATATCCCGGCGTCCGTGGGCGAGACAGCCATTATACCGGCTCTGGCACAGTCATTGTTTCAGACTGAAGACTGGTTCATCGGGATTGACCCAGAGGGCCGAGCGACGTTCGGCGTGAAGAACTTCTACGCTTTGACAAAGGAGCAGTGGCTCCAAGACTGCTGGCCAAACCCGACGGTGTGGAACCCTTGGGCTATGTCCGTTACCTCTACAGTCCAAATCCCGACCTTCAACTCTAGTCCCGATGGACTTTTTCTCCGGGTCTACGTGAACGCTTACGGTGGATCAGGTAACTATCCAGGCGCAAGCACTTCCCCATGCGTCGTGTTCTTCACCTCGCCAGACGCGGGCGCAACCTTCGTTCAAATTGGAGTTCCGGTTCCGCTACCTCCAAGAACGACGCCCTATGACTCCGGAACCTTTGAACAAAACAATATGCTTGGTGCCGGGCCTTACGTTGAATTGCAAGGAGGCTATCCATCAAGCGCCAACAACCTTTACCTTGCTGGCCCTCTCAATGGCGCCCTCGGCTCGACGGGTATATCACTCAATACGCTACCCGATATGCGGGTCTATAAGTACAGCCTGCAGAATTCCTACGCACAAAGTCTCTGCAATTACGACTTCACGAGCGGTTCTAGTCTTGCAGTTGTGGCTCCTAGCCTAGTCGCATTCGGCGGCGCGGTTCTCGTCTAATGATCGCGCTCGGCCGCCGCATCCTGACGCACAAGCCGCATATCGACGAGCTGGTGCAGGCTGCGATCGCTACCGCGGCTCCATCGCTGCCAGCGCTCTATGCCGCCACTGCTGGCAAAGTCGATCTGACCTACCTGCACCGACCTGATACAAAACTGCCCAGGCACATCCTGAAGCGGCATCGCAAGTGCTTGGCGATCCTAAGCGATGTGGCACTGCCTGATGCTGAAGGATCACCTGGCCCGGCAGCATGGCCGATCGCGAACAGCCTGCACACGTACGAGCCAGTTGCGTGCTTGATCCACAGCGATACTGCCGATGCTGAACAATACCTCGCTGCCGTCACGCTGGCGATAGAAGCGGGACCGGTCCTACTGATCGAGTGCGGTCCGGAACGGGTCTCGGACTGGGAATGGTTAGTGACGCCGTGGTGCCCGACGGTTGCTGTCTTGCAGAGGAAAGCCTGAGTCATGGATCAGACCCTAGAATCATATCTCGTCCGACTTGGCTTCGCGGTCGACGGCGCCAGTGAGCGCGAGTTCACGGAAACGCTGGCTCGAGGGAAGGTCGCGGCACTTGCAGCAGGTGCAGCACTAACCGGCCTAGTCGCCACCATTACCAAGGTGGCAAGCGCATATGAGGCGCTCTACTACCAATCCGGCCGGGTTCAAGCCTCCGTCGGCAATATCCAAGCCTTCGCTTATGGCTTGTCCCAGGTCGGCGGATCCGCCACGAGCGCGAAGGCTGCGCTCGAAAGCATGGGCAACTTCCTACGCAGTAGCCCGGGCAGCGAAGGCTTTTTCGCTCGGCTTGGTGTTCAAACCCGTGACGCGCGCGGCGGGCTTCGAGACACCACGCAAATCCTGCGGGACTTCGCCGGGGCATTGAAAACAATGCCGACGTATCGATCGCAGGCTTATGCGTCAGTCCTGGGGATTGATCCCGTCACGCTTCAAGCGCTGATGAGAGATACAGGCGTGTTCTCTGCGCAGCTGAAGCAGATGTACGCAGCAGCCGGCGTGAACTCGGAACAGGCCGCCCGCGGTGGCGCACTCTTCATGCAGCAGCTGCGGAGCCTTGGTGCCGCTCTGCAGGTGCTACGCGACAAGGTTGCAATCTCGCTCTTCCGAGGTGTCGGCGGCGATATCGAACGCCTGCGCAAGTTGCTGGTCGACAATTTCGGGAGGATCTCCGCTGCGATCGTCGCTGCAAGCAAGTTTGTCACGGCGATGGGCTGGGCTCTGATGCAGCTGGTGGCCCGATCAGCAGAACTGATCGACCGGCTCGTAGATTGGTTCAGCCATCTCGACCGTGGCACTCGTCAGTGGACCGAAGCCATCATCCTGCTGTTAGGTGCCTGGCGGCTTCTCAACAAAGGCTTCCTGGCGTCCCCGCTCGGTCGCATCGTGGCCCTCGGCGTCGCACTTGTTGCACTGTACGACGACTACAAGACATTCAAGGCAGGCGGCAAAAGCTTAATTGATTGGGCCGTATGGGAGCCTGGGATCAACTCGCTGCTCGACAGCATCGGGAAGATCGAGGGCGCCTTCAAGGACATGTGGCCAAACATCCGAGGGTATCTCGCGCCCCTGATGAGCTTCCTCGGCCATGAATTCGCCAAGACGCTGACAAACAGCATGGCGGATGTGGCCGACCTGATGCAGGCCGCCACTGACAGTCTCCACGGCCGCTGGGCCTCTGCTCGAGCTCATCTTGCCGCCATCGGCGCCCGCGAGACCGCTTCGACACAGGACGACATGTCAGCCCTCGGCACGCTCGGGAACGCCGAAAGCCGCGCATCAGGCGGCGCGTTCGTCAGCGGCCAGACAGCCCGGAACGAGGCATCCGGCTTCAGCCTGCTCACCAGCCTCGGCCTAGACCGCAACCACGCGCTGGCCATGCTGGGCAACTTCGAGCAGGAAAGCAGCCTCAACCCCGGCGCGCGCAATGGCCACCACTACGGCATCGAGCAATGGGACGACAGCCGCGCCGACGCGATCAAGGCGCAGACCGGGATCGACGTACGAACCGCAGGCTATGCCGACCAGATCAAGGCGGCGGCGTGGGAAGTCATGTACGGTAACGAGCGGAACCACGCCAAGGGCTTCTTCGGCGCGGGCGATCTCAAGTCGGCGACGGGGCGCTTTGCCTCGGATATTGAGCGGTCCGGTGAGCATCCCGGCATGGTCGGCTTCGATAACCGGATCGCGAACTCACTGAATGCGGATAACCGGCTGCGTGCCGGCGCCGGCATCAGCAGCACCAACGTCGGTGGTTCGCCCCGCGTCAATCAGACCAACACGTTCCACATCAGCGGCGCCCAAAGCCCCGACGCGGTGGGTAAGAGCGTGTTGCGGCATCAGGATGTGGCGATGGAATCCATCGTCCGGAACATGGGGCCGCTGTCGCGATGACGCTCGAGATCGGCAAGTCGGGCAGCAAGGCGTTGCTGGCGGCCGTCCGGCAGCTGGCGACAACGGAGGTGCTGGTCGGCTTCCCGGCAGGCGAGGCGCCCCGCGAAGACGGCTCCAAGCTGACGAACGCGGCGATCGCCTATATCCAGGACAACGGCGCGCCCGAGGCCAACATTCCAGCTCGGCCGTTCATGCGACCAGGCATCGAGGCGGTAAAAGATCAAATCGCGGTCGCCCTGGGCAAGGCCGGCCGGGCGGCGATCAATGGCGACAGTGCCGGCGTCCAGGCGGGGCTCACGGCGGCCGGCTTCGCCGCCGAGGGCTCCATCAAGGAGCGGATTACCGACGGGATCGATCCGCCCCTAGCTGCGGCCACGCTGGCTGCACGGAAGCGCAAAGGCTTCCAGGGTGAGACGCCGCTGCTCCGGTCGGGTGAGCTCCGGAACGCGGTGCGGCATGTCCTCCGGGACCGGGGCGGGTGGGTGATTTATGTTCGGAAGCGGTGACCCAGCTTAACGCGAGCCACCACGCGGGGTGCCATCGACGGGCTTGATCGCAGCGAATATAGGACTACTTTCCTAATAACTGTCGAGGAGCAAGCCCAAAAATGGGCACACGGTCTCATTAACTTCAAATCGCGGTTTAGGCGTTGACTGCTCTTTAGTGGCTACAGAAAGTCTCGTCTGGGGGCTAGTTTTGATGACAAAATTTACCATCCGAGCGCACTGGGACACTGATGCACGCGTTTGGTGGGCCGAGAGTGAGGACGTCCCCGGCCTGGTCGCCGAGGCCGAGACCCACGAGGCTCTCATTGCTGACTTGCGCATGATCGTCCCGGAACTCCTGATGTTGAACACGCCGGAAGTTCATCATGACAGGATGATCATGAGCATCATTTCAGATCAGGCTGAGGAAGTAAGTTACGCCTGATGCCTGCGACATTCGATCGTGCGCTACATTCGTTACTACGTGACGCTGGGTGTTGCTGGGTTCGAGATGGACGCCATCCAGTGTATTACAGCCCGATTTCAGGATTAAATTTTCCCGTTCCGGTGGGGATCAAAAGCGCACACACCGCTAACAATGTTCTAAAGCAAGCTGGACTTCCAAAGCATTTCTAGCTTTCAACTACCGAAGCGGTCGTAACCGGTCTTAATCTTGTCGCTCTCAAAATTGCAACGGCGTGATCAATAACAATCTTATTCAGAACTATCGAATCTATATTTTCTACTTCTAGTAATCCCTGGGTATCTGCTGCGGAGTCGACATGTATTTTTAAGTCACAAGGATCAAACTTAAATACCAGGAACTTTCCTGACGTCCCATAATAGGAGTAGACTTTATTGAATTGATGCGCGACGGTCACGGACGCTGTAGACGTTTTCAAGTCTCTTGCTGCGGTAACGTCCGTCAGTCTGAGCCCGTATTGCGATACCGGAAACCGTTGTAATTCTACGCAGGTTGAGATCGCTTGTTGCCATTGATTTTCGACGATCGCTGAAAGGGCTGATGCCTTCGCAAAATGCTCACCATTAGACCTTAACTCATCACCGAACTTCTCTAGCTCATTATCAACGTAGCTTCCCGGCATCGACGTTATCCTCGGATAATTGACTTAGTGTTTGCTTCTCGTCGATAGCTCTATCAGGCGAGCCCCGGCGCGAAAATATGCCCAGGGGCTCCATTGGCGAGCAGGACCGTCATCTTGTGAAAGTCCGGCATCGGGCACGGCGCCGCTCGATACCGCGAAAGGACAGGGGCGCAGATTGTTGCCATTAGAGGCGAGAACACCAAGAACCGGTTTACCCCCAGATTATGATCACTCCGACTGACCAGCAGGCAAGCTTCTTTTGGCGAGAGCGCCCCCACCCATGGGCGCTGACAAGCATCCATTATGCGAGCCTCTTCTCCGCCCAATGACATGCTGAGCGTGATCTCGATCGTCACCCAGGACATAACCTAGACCTCTGTTTCTGCACGCAGTCCGGCTTCGATCAGGCGGCGGATGGCCGTGCCTCGCACTCAATCTTGCGACGGATACGGGCCTGTATCGTCAATTTCGAAATGCCCGCCGTAGGAAGCCGCCTCTCTCCATCGCCTCAACGCTGCACCAGGGCTGCGGTCGCTCGTTGTGATCGAGCGGCCATACCGGTCTCCCGTAGCAGTCCATTTTGACCGAGATCGTGGATCTTGGTTGACAGTTACCTCGCAAGAGGTGCCCTGGACGATGACCGTGTGCTTCACTTCCCGTTCCCGCCTTTCAAGCTTACCCCAGGCGCGACTCCGTTCGTAAACTCGACGCCGGCAGCCTCAAGGGCGGCGCGGATGGCGGTAATCGTCCTCTGCTGAGGTGAGCCTTCTCCACGCTCAAATCTGACCACGGTCCTTTTGGGCACTCCGCTCGCTGAAGCGAGCTGATCTTGCGACCAGTCTACAAATGCTCGAGCCGCGCGCAACTGAGAAGGAGTGATGGCAATTTCAGTGCCGTTTACGCTTGCATCCACAGGATCATTATGGCACTAGGGTAGCCGTTCCGCAAGGAACAACGGCCGAGCGAAGGGTGGCAGCCCTCACGCCCGGCCTAACCGCAACCCTGCACGCTGGAGCGACAGGATCATGGCTTCGCACACCATACCACCACCCGGCACAGTCCGGGGAGTGACCGCAGGTGGCTATCCGCCCTGCAATCCGCCGACCGTTACTCTTCCGCTGGGCAATCGGCATCAAATTGAGCTCGCCATCGGGGCCCTAATCGACGTCCTCGACCGTCACGACGGGGATCCGGACCTCGAGCCCGACGCCGACCGTGAGCCGGACACCGCTGCAAGTTTCAGCGTCACGCCGGCCGGGCACCTGGCGCTCGCGGGGGTGCGGTCATGAGCCGCACCACACGCCGAGAGGTGCTGGGCGCTGGCGCCTTCACCGCGATGTTCGGCATCGCGGCGGCCGCGATCGCCAAGCCCGACGTGCAGGTATCCGCCGCGGTGCCGCTGCAGCCAGACGGCGAGCTCATTGCTCTTTGCTCCCGGTTTGACGACCTGGAGCGGAAGATGGAGGCCACCTACTATTTAGGTCCCTACTCCGAAGCGAAAGAACTGGCTGCTGAGGCGCAACAGGCGTCGTTGCATGCGGAACAGGACGAGTTGCTCGAGCAGATCACGCCGATCCGCGCCACCACGCTCGCCGGCTTCCAAGCTCGCGCTCGAACGCTTGTGTTCTGGAATAAGGAGATCGAACGGAAGGGCGAAAACGGCGATTGGTCCAATCGGATGGTCTGGGCCCTGGTACGCGACCTGAACGGAGGGCAGGCTTAATGGCCGTTCTCTCACGCCGCAGTCTCATTGGCGCCGGCACCGCGACCGCGATGGTCGGCATCACCACTGCGGCAATCGCCGCCCTTCCGCACGCCGTTCCATCGTCCGACGACGCCGAGCTCATGGCCATCGGTCGCGAGGCCGCCTCCCTGATCGAGAAGCGCAGGCCGTTGGAAGCGCGGTGGTGGTCGCTTCCAGCAGGAACTCGTCAGTACGACAATGCTCAGAGGGAAGAGCTCACCGAAGTCAGTGAAGCAATGCAGCCCATCGACGATCGGCTGTCCGATCTGTCGGATCGGTCACTCGTTCTGCGAGCATCTAGCCGCGAGGCCATGATCGCCAAGGCGCATCTCATTCGGCACGAGATGGAAGTCGTACACGTGACGGCCGGTGTCCTGGATCCTGAGATGTTCGATCCGCACGAGGCCATCGTGTGGTCGCTGCTCGAGGATCTTCTCGGACCGGACGTTGCCCATGGCTGATCACCAGACCCGACCGTTCGTGTTCCCGCCGCGTGAGGATCCGCCGCTGCCCAGGTCGGTTCCCTCTTGGTTGCCAGCGCCGTGGCGCGGGAGGTCGTTATGACCGGGCCCGTCCTCGTGCCGCTGCTGCCGGTCGAGATCCGCGCGCTCGTGCTGTGGCACCGGCTCGAGGCGCGCGGCCGGGGTGAGCTTGGCACCGGCGTGCACATGCGCCGGGTCGATGAGCTGCAGGCGCTGCTGGATGGGAGGCCGGGATGACCGTCCGATCCCAGTCTACTGAAAAGAGGTGGTGGCCCCGTTTGCACACGTTGGGGCGGGGCCACCAGGGCGCACACTACAGCAACATATTCTCAGTGTGCGCCGCGCGACCAAACCAAGAAAAAGACAGTGAGCCTGTCCGTAATAACAATTCTCAGAGGCCGCAACGCCTGACGCTCGGTCTCACCCTAATGATCCTGTTGCCGCTATCGAACGGGATGGTCCGGCTGACCGGAGCATTGTGCCGATTCACGCTGCGTTTGGCCGCGAGGAGCCAGGCATGACGAAGCGCAATCGAACCGCGGATCAGGCGCTACGCCTGTCCGCAACAGTTCAAGAAATAGTGTGGGCTGGCGTGCGGGCCCGGCAGGCTGTCACCGGAAACGCAAGTGAGAACAACGCCTTAACTACGAAATTGGTGGAAGGGGTTGGATTCGAACCAACGTAGGCGTACGCCAGCGGATTTACAGTCCGCCCCCTTTAGCCACTCGGGCACCCTTCCGGCCGGGGAGGCACCTACGGCCGAACGGTGCATCTGTCAACGGCCACCGGGGGCCTCGACGTGAGCGACGGACGCTCGGTGACGCGGACGCGCGCACGTCGTAGCATACGCCATGCGCTCCAAATCCCCAGATCGTCCCGGCCAGCCTTCCCGTTCCGGACCCCCATCGCGACCCGCTCCTCCGTCGAGGTCCGGCTCCCGGTCCGACGCGCCACGCTCCGATCGCCCGCAGGTGGCACGGCCAGCACCTGAGCGGCCGCAATCCGACCGTGTCCAGCCTGATCGGGCCCAGCATGATCGTACCCAGCCTGATCGTACCCAGCCGGATCGGGTCCGGTCCGACCGGCCCACGCTGGGACTGCCTCGCCAGGAGGGTGCTCCGGATCAGCCCAAGGCCGGGCAGCGGCGCAACCAGCATCGTAACCTGCGCAACGAGCCGGCCGGCGCCGCGAACTGGCTGTACGGCACGCATCCGGTGATTGCCGCCCTCGGCAACCCTCAGCGCCGCCTACGCCGGCTGTTGCTGACCGACGAGGCCGAAGCCGGATTGACCGCACGGTTCGGCGGCCCGTTGCCGCTGCAGGCGGAGCGGACCGACCGTGCCAAGCTCGACACGCTGCTCGGCCGCGACGCGGTGCATCAGGGCATGGCGCTGCTGGCCGATCCGTTGGCCACGCCAACGCTCGAACAGGTGCTGCAGCGGCCGGGCCCGATCCTGGTGCTTGACCAGATCACCGACCCACGCAACGTCGGCGCGATCCTGCGATCCGCTGCGGCGTTCGGGGTGGCCGCCGTGATTTTGCAGGACCGCAACGCCCCGGAGGAGACCGGCACGCTCGCCAAGGCTGCGTCCGGCGCTCTGGAGGTGGTTCCGGTGCTTCGTGCGGTGAATTTGTCGCGCACCCTGGTGGCGCTCAAGGCCGCCGGGCTGTGGACGGTCGGGCTCGATGCGGGCGGCAGCCGGCTCGACGGTGCGGCGTTCCGTGACCGGCGCGTGGCGCTGGTGCTCGGCGCCGAGGGCGAGGGCCTGCGCCGGCTCACCCGCGAGACCTGCGACGAGATCGCAGGCCTGGTCATGCCGGGAACGATGGAGAGCCTGAACGTCTCCAACGCTGCCGCGGTCGCGCTCTACGAGCTGGTGCGGAGCTAGACGCTCCCGCCGACCGGCTACCCGGCAGGCCTGAAAGAGACAGGCGGGATCGTTCTCCAACCACGATCTCGCCAGCCTCAGGCGCTGTTATTGGACAGCCGAACCGCGAAACCCGATCAGCCGAGGCGGCTGCGGCCGTTGATGGCGGCCGCCTCTCTCGCGGATTTCAGCTGCACCTCGGTATAGGCCTTTGCGTGCGCCGCAAGGTCGCGGCTGTCTTCCCAGAGATTGCGCCAGATCCCCAGGATGCCTTCGAGCGGCTGACCGACGACTTTCGACGAGAACGATTCGAACGTAATCGGACCCTGGTAATCGATCGCCACGAGTGCCCGGAATATCTTGCCGAACTCGATGGACCCCGAGCCCAGGTAGCCGCGATGGGAATCGCCGGTGTGGAAATAGCCGAGATGCTCGCCGGTCTCGCGTATCGCCGCCGCCACGTCGGCTTCCTCGATGTTCATGTGATAGCAGTCGAGATGCACCTTGACGTTCGGCAGCGAGACCCGCTTGACGAACGCGACTGCCTGAGCCGCGGTGTTGAGCACGTTCGTCTCGTAGCGGTTGACCACTTCCATGCCCAGCGTGATGCCGCTCAGCGCGGCCTGTTCGCCGACCCGGCGCACCACGTCCACGGCACCGGCAATCCCGTCCGCCGTCGGAGGAAGGGCGTATTTCTGGAATGCCGAATAAAGGATTCCGCACACGTGCGTGGCCCCGACATCGCGTGCCAGCGCCACGCCGTCCAGCAGGCGCTGCTCACCGGCCTTCATACGAACGGGATCTCCTGAGGAGACATCCTGTGCGGCATCGAGCCCGAACGAGAACGTCACCCCGAGACCGCTTCGCTCCAGTGCCTTGCGGGTGAAATCGACATCGATGGCGGTGAAGTCCATCGTCGACATCTCGATGAGGTCGTAGCCGGTCTCCGCGGTCAGGCCGATCGCCTTCGCGGCATCCTCGTTGGTCCAGTTCGCGGTCCAGACGAAGGCGTGTACGCCGAGTTTGTTCATCTTTTTTCCCCTAGCTGTTGTTGACCGTGATCGGCCTGTGCGACTTGCCCACCCGGGCGGTCGAACCTCTTACCTGCAGGGTGCAGTGCAGACGCAGGGTTCTTAGCTCGGTCCGGCCATCCTCGATGCGCTCGCGCAGGCATGCCCACGCCTGTGCACCGAGTTGCTCGACCGGTTGCCGTATGGCGGTGATCGTCGGCGTCGCCGCCTGCATCCAGACGTAATCGTCGAACCCGACCAGCGACACGTCGTCGGGTATCCGGAGCCCGAGCTGATTCAGCGATGCGATGACACCGATCGTCGTGAAGTTGGTCAGCGCGATGATGCCGGTCGGGCGCTCGTTGGTGGCCAACCAGCCTGCAAGCTGGCTGGAAGCCGTTTCAAGCGACAGCCCCGCTTCCACGATCTTCGGCTCCGGCAGGTTGGCCTGCCGGAAGGCCCGCCGAATGCCCGAGATGCGTGCTCTGATGTTGGCGAGCTTGAGGGTGGAGGCGACGACGAGCACATCGCGGTGTCCGAGCGCCACGAGGTGATTGCAGGCGAGGATTGCCGCGTGCTGGTTGTCCACGGCGACGGTATCGGCGCGGAGCCGGAGCGGTAACCGGTCCACCACCACGAACGGAGACTCACTGGCTTCCAGCATCTCCAGGGCCGCGAACCGGTCATCGACCGGCAGGATCATCACGCCGGCCGGCCGCCAGGACAACAGCGCGGACAGGCGCTTGCGCTCCGTCTCGCCATCGTTGTTCGAGCTGGCAACGATGATGTCGTAGCCTTCCGATTGAACGGCCTGTTCGATCCCGGCAATGATGGACGTGAAGAACGGGTTGTCGAGCGACGGCACCAGGACGGCGATCACCCGGGCCCGGCCGCTGCGAAGCTGCGAGGCTGCACGATCCGCCTGGTAGCCAAGCGCCTTCACCGCCTCGTTCACCCGGGCGGCAAGCGTCGGCGTGACCATCTTGCGGCCCCCCAGCACGTTCGACACCGTCGCCACCGAGACGTCGGCCATCAGCGCGACTTCGCGGATCGACGGACGTTTCCTTTCTGCCACCTGGCTCGGCCTCTCGGTATCTGTCAGCTATCAGTGAAACGTTTAACCGGTTCTGATAAGCTCGGGCAAGAGCCGATGTTTTTGTCGACCGAAACCGTTGATCGGAGTGTTGACAAACCAAATGACTGACGCTTCACTCGTATCGTAAAACGTTTTACGAACAGGCACGCGACGTTGCCTGTCGAAACAACCACTGGGGGATGCGATGATCACGAGACGGAACAGCCTGGCTCTTCTCGCCGCCAGTGGCCTGCTCTCGATGCCGGGGCTGGCACGCGCCCAGGCCCCCGCCAAGAAGATCGCGGTTGTCGCGAAGATCGGGGGAATCCCCTGGTTCAACGCGATGGAGGTCGGCATCAAGCGCGCTGGCGCCGAGACCGGCACGGAGGCCTGGATGATCGGCCCGACCCAGGCAGACGCCGCACAGCAGGTCGCGGCAATCGAGGATCTGATCGCACGCAAGGTCGACGTCATCGCGGTCGTGCCGAACGACGCGGATGCGCTCGTGCCGGTGTTCCAGCGGGCGCATGCGGCGGGCATCAGGATCCTCACGCACGAAAGCCCGCTCCAGCAGGGAAACGACTGGGATCTGGAGTTCACGTCGGCCCAGGCCGATGGCGAACGGCATCTCGAGGCCCTGGCCCAGGCCATGGGAGGCGTCGGCCAGTACATCATCATCGTGGGTTCGCTCACGGTTCCGCAGCATCGCATGCGCGCGGATGCCGCGGTCGTCCTGCAGAAGGCCAAGTATCCGAAGATGGAACTGGTCGGCGACCGGTTCGGCGTGGGCGAGAGCCTGGATGACAGCTACCGGACCGTGCTCGACCAGATCCGGGCGCATCCGCAACTCCGGGGGGTCGTGGCGTTCGGCTCGCAGGGTCCGATCGGTGCCGCGCGCGCCGTCGACGAACGCGGCAAGATCGGCAAGATCAGTGTCATCGGCCCGTTCTCGCCGGGGCAGGGAGCGAAATACGTACGCTCCGGCGCCATCACCATGGGCTATATCTGGAACCCACTCCTGGCCGGCGAAACGATCGTCAGGATCGGCGCGCTGATGGCGAACGGGAAGCCGGTTACCAACGGCCTGGTACTGCCGGAAGTGGGCGCGATCACCATCGATCCAACCACCCGGGTGATCATGGCCAACAAGATGCAGGCCATCAACAAGGAGACGATCGCGTCGCTGGTGGCGCTCGGACTGTGACCATCCCGCCCTTCCTGCGGCTGACCGGGATTACCAAAACGTTCGGTACTTTTCGGGCGCTGGACGGGATCGACTGGGAGATCGCACCGGGCGAGGTGCACTGCCTGGTCGGCGAGAATGGCTGCGGCAAATCCACCATGATCAAGGCGATCGCGGGCGTGCATGCGCCCGATCCGGGCGGTTCGATCCAGGTCGAGGGGCGCGAGGTATTGCCGCTCGATCCCAATGCTGCGCGGGCGCTCGGTATACAGGTTATTTTCCAGGATCTCTCGCTGTTTCCCAACCTGACGGTCGCCGAGAACATCGCGATGCAGGAGAATCTGGGAAGCCTGGCAAGGCCGGTCCATCGACGACGCATGCGCGAGATTGCCGGCGCGACCTTGAAGCGCCTGCATTTCAGCCTTCCGCTCGATGCGCTGGTGTCGTCGCTTCCGATCGCCGAGCGACAGATCGTGGCGATCTGCCGTGGCCTGGCCGCAGATGCACGGCTCCTGTTCATGGACGAGCCGACTGCTTCGCTGACACGGACCGAGGTCGAACGCCTGCTCGAGATCGTCCGCCGGCTGAGTGCGGAGAGCATCGCCGTTGTCTTCGTCTCGCATCGCCTTGAGGAAGTCGTGGAGATCGCCCAGCGGGTGACGGTGATGCGCGACGGGCGACTGGTCGGGACTTTTCCGGCCGGCACCCTGGACCAGAGGGCTATCGCCAAGCTGATGACCGGCATCGATCTGGAACGGCGCATGGCAGCGCGGGACATGTCCGCCGCCGCACCGCTTCTCGAGGTGTCCGGCCTGTCACGCGCCGGTGAATACGAACAGGTTTCGCTGACCTTGCACCATGGCGAGGTGCTCGGCATCACCGGCCTGCTGGGAGCCGGGCGTACCGAACTGGCCCTGTCGTTGTTCGGCATGACCCGTCCGGATCGGGGAACGGTCAGTATCGATGGCGTGGTGCAGCGCCTGCGTTCCAACCTGGATGCGACCAGGGCGGGTATTGCCTATGTCTCCGAGGACCGGCTCAACCTGGGCATCAATGCGCGACAGTCGATCGAGAACAACATCAATCTGGCGATCCTTCCACGACTGGCCGATCGCTTCGGGTTGATCTCTCCACGCCTCCGGCGCACGGCGGCGCAGCACTGGGTCGATGAACTGTCGATCAAGGTCGGGAACCTTGCCAACCCGATCTCGACCTTGTCCGGCGGCAACCAGCAGCGCGTCGTCCTGGCGCGGTGGCTCGCCACGTCTCCCAAGGTGCTGATCCTAGACAGCCCGACCGTCGGCGTCGACATCAAGAACAAGATCGGCATCTACGACGTCATCCGCGCACTGTCCGAGCGCGGCGTCGGGATTATCGTCATCTCCGACGAGGTCATGGAGATTTTCGCGACCTGCGATCGCGTCCTGCACATGCGCGGCGGCCGGATCGTAAACTCGTTCGTCCCGGGAGAAATCAGCGAACACGCGCTGGAGGAGAGAATCTATGCGTGAGTCTCTTCCGGCCCGGCTGTTCCATGGCTTCCGGGCGCGTCCGGAGAACTGGCTGGTCGTCGTCCTGCTCGCGGTGTGCATCGGCCTTTCCATTGCATCTCCGGCCTTCCTGACGGTTTCGAACCTGATCGATCTGGTTGAGAGTTATTCCGTCAGGGCGATCCTCGCGATGGGCCTGTTCGTCGTGCTGATCGCCGGCGGCATCGACATCTCGTTCGCAGCGGTCGCGTCGGTTGCGCAATATGTGGCGGCTGCGCTGGCGGCAAAGCTCGGGCTGGCGCCGATCGTGGTGCTTCCGGCCGGCCTGGCGGTCGGCGTGCTGCTGGGATGCCTGAATGCCACCCTGATCCATTATGCCCGGGTGACATCGATCATCATCACCATTGCGACGATGAACACCTATTTCGCCTTCCTGATGTTCTTTACCGGCGGGCACTCGATCTACGACCTGCCGGACTGGTGGTCGAACAGGATCGTGCTGTTCCAGACCGAGGCGCCCAACGGCGACCTGATTCGCATCACCTTGCCGATCCTGGTGATGGTCCTGGCGATCGCGCTGACATGGTTCCTGTTGAACCGCACGCGCGCAGGGCGGCAGCTTTATGCGATGGGCGGAAATATCGAGTCGGCACGACGGATCGGCATCAGTATCGCCAAGATGCATTACCTCGCATACGGGTTCCTCGGGTTCATGGCGGCACTTGCAGGATTGCTGCAGGCGCATCGGGTCGGCGAGAGCGTACCGAACGCACTGTACGGAAGCGAACTCGACGTGCTTTCGGCGGCGGTCCTGGGTGGCGCCAGCCTCGCCGGCGGTGTCGGTACGGTCGGGGGCGTCGTGCTCGGCATCCTGCTGCTCGCCGTTATCCAGAACGGACTCAACCTGCTCGGCATTTCCCCATACTGCTTCAGCATCATAACGGGCGCGGTCATCGTGATCTCGACCAGCGTCACCGTCATGTCGGCCCGTGGCCGGCGCCGCAGCCGGGTGATCGGCCTCGAGGTCCCGCAGCATGGGTGACGTTCCCGCATCCGTCCCTGCACGGCGAGGCCTGGACGGTTTCATGCTGCAGTTGCGCAGGGACATTCCCGGCAAGCTCCCCGGCCTGTCGATCGTGCTGGTCGTGCTGCTGGCCGGTTTCTCGATCGTGGTTCCCGGCTTCCTGTCGGTCGGCACGTTCCAGTCGATGATGTTCCAGTTGCCGCAGCTGGGATTGCTGGCGATGGCCATGGCGCTGCCGATGATTTCCGGCGGACTGAACCTCGCCATCATCGCGACGGCCAACGCGTGCGGCCTGATCATGGTCGTTGTCATGCGAGCCTTGATCCCGGCGGCGGCATCGGGCTCGACCGTGGCGTTCGGGCTCGTCGCCGCACTGGCTGCCGGCCTGGCCGCCGGCATCGCGATCGGCGGTGCGACCGGATTGCTGATCGCGCGCACCGGCGTGCATCCGATCCTGATCACACTCGGCGTCCAGTCCATCGTCGAGGGAGTCAGTGTCCTGCTGACGCATGGCAAAGTCGTATCTGGCCTGCCTTCGATCTACGGCAAAATCGGCAACAGCGTCGTGATGGGAGTCCCGGTGACCTTCCTGGCGTTGGCGGTGGTGGCGATCGTGGTCGGCATCGTCCTCAAGCGGACATCGTTCGGCATTGCGCTGGCGATGACCGGCTCCAACCCGGAGGCGACGCAATACTCGTCGGTCGACGTCAAGCGGGTCCTGGTGAAAGTCTATGCGCTCTCAGGCATACTCTGTTTCCTGGCTGCCTGCCTGATGCTTGCCCGCTTCAACTCGGCGAGCTCCGCCTATGCGAAATCGTATCTGCTGGTCACGGTCCTGGCAGCCGTTCTCGGCGGCGTCGATCCGTTCGGCGGCTTCGGGAAAATCAGCGGGATCATGCTGGCGCTCGGCGTGCTGCAGGTCATTTCGTCCGGCTGCAACCTGCTGGGCTTCAGCGACTACCTCACTCTTGGTATCTGGGGCCTCACCCTGATCGCAGTCATGAGCGTGCAAGGCGTTTCCAGGCGGTAGGCCCGGGCGGACCCGCGATCATCGCGCACCGCCCTCGGGTGACTGCTTGTCGGACTGACGCGCCGCGCGGCAGGCATCCGAGCAGTATTTTACCTGGTCCCAGTCGCGTGCCCATTTCTTGCGCCAGGTGAACGGACGGCCGCAGCGTGCGCATGGCTTGCTCGGGAGGTCGGACTTGGCGATCCCGCGCGGCATCAGGTCGGCTCCGCCATGTTCGTCGGGCGTCCGGCACCGTCCAGGATTGCGGCAGCCAGGCGCGTGCCGGACAGCCAGGCGCATTCGACCCGTGCACCGAGCAGCCAGTCGCCACAGACGCCGAGGCGCAACGCATCGTTCCACAGCATCGCCACGCCCGCGCTGCCCGACCGCGCGTAACGCCAGCGATGCGCCCGGGCGACGAGCGGTGGCGGCAGTCGAATGCCGGCGACGGTCGAGAAGGCGGCGAGCAGGTCCGCCAGGATGGTCTCCGGTGCTTCCTCGAGATGCGCGTCCGACCAGTCCGGATCGGCCTGGATGACCCAGCTCTCCGGCGGTGACCGTCCAGGCTTGGCGGAGTTGCGCGCCGCCCACTGGATGGGTCTCAAGTGCTGCAGCAGGTCGGTAGCGACCGGCAGGCGCTCGGCGAATGCGGCCACGACCGTCCAGCAGGGACGTGATGGCGTGGCCCGGGCAAGTGCGGCGAAGTCGTCGTCCCATGCAGCGAGCAGAGTCGCGGCCTGCTCGGATGGAATGGCCACCACGACGGCATCGAACGGCCCCTGTGCAGATTGCTGCTCGACCTGAAGATGCCACGCCGCCGCACCACCACGCTCCTGGCGGCGCCGGCTCATCGTCTCGATCCTGGCCCCAAGACGCACGTCGAGGCTGGCCGCGAGGTGGCGGGCGGGCGCGTTCATCGACGGCGCGCCGGTCCAGGCATCGGGACCGGCGGCCGGCCAGCTTGCGACCAGTCCCAGCGTTTCCCATTGCTCCACCTGCGCCAGGAAGGCCGGATCGCGGGCCGTGAAATACTGCGCGCCGTGATCGAAGCCTGCCTGGCCGGAAGGGGTGTCCAGCCGCCTCGTCGACATCCGGCCGCCGGGTCCGCGCCCCTTGTCGAACACCGTCACCGGATGGTCGTGTCGCCGCAATTCATCGGCACAAGCCAGCCCGGCAATCCCGGCACCGATGACCGCAATCCGCATGATGTTTCCCCTGCCACCTGTCCCGAACGCCGACGACGCCCATATGATACGGATGGCCAAGCTCTTGATTTGGTACGATGGTGGTTGCCCGCTCTGCCGGCGCGAGATCGCCCTGATGCGTCGACTCGAATGACGGCAGGCGATCGAGTTCGTCGACGTGTCGCGCGAGGAGTCGGTCTGCCCGCGTGACCGGCGCGAGCTGCTGGCGCGGTTCCACGCCTTGGAGAACGGTCAGATTCTCTCCGGCGCGGCGGCCTTTGCGGCAATGTGGCGTGCGATCCCGTCGCTCAGGCCGATCGGTCTGGCGGCCCGGAACCCCACGATCCTGCAGATGCTCGAGCGGCTCTATGTCCGCTTTCTCCGTCTTCGCCCGAGGCTGCAGGCGCTCGCACGCTGGTCCGAGCGCCGGTCGGCCTGACGCGGTCTAGATGATGTAGTCGACCGGCGGCAGCGACTGGTCCATCGTGAAGGCCGGCATGCTCGAATGGCGTGTGCCGACCAGCCGGGCCGGATTGCCGACCACGGTGGTGTAGGGACGCACCGACTCCAGCACGATGCTGCCGGCGCCGATCTTGGCGCCCTCTCCGATCTCGATGTTGCCGAGGATCTTGGCGCCGGCGCCAATCAGCACGCCGCGCCGGATCTTCGGGTGCCGATCGCCGATGCTCTTGCCGGTGCCGCCGAGGGTCACGCCCTGCAGCATCGAGACGTCGTCCTCGAGCACCGCCGTCTCGCCGATCACGATGCCGGTGCCGTGGTCGATCAGCACGCGCCGCCCGATCTGGGCCGCCGGATGGATGTCGAGCCCGAACAGTTCCGAGGCCCGGCTCTGCAGGTGCTGCGCCAGGTGCCGGCGGCCGTCCTGCCAGAGCCAGTGCGCCACGCGATACATCTGCAGGGACTGGAATCCCTTGAAGTAGAGGAACGGGGTGACGAGGTCGGGAGAGGCCGGGTCGCGCTCCTTGATCGCCACCAGGTCGGATGCCGCCGCCGCGACGATCTCCGGGTCGGCCGTATGAGATTCCACCACCAGATCGGCGAGGGCTTCCGCCGGCACGGTCGCGTCGGCGAGCTTGCGCGCAATCAGCCAGGCCAGGGCGGTCCGGAAATCCCCATGCCGACGGATGCTGGTCTGCAGCAGCCGGCTCATGATCGGATCACCGCAGCAGCCGGCTTCCGCCATCAACTGCCGCCACAGCGCACCGACGTCTATCGGGCTCAGCGTGGTGCTGACCGATACGGGAGCCTGCCGGATGATGACTGGATCGAGGGTGGTGCTGTCCATCGTGATCGGTCCGAATTCAAGTCGTGTGATGGCAGATAGGGATCACTTCGTCGTTCTGCGAGTCTCGGATCGTTCTGCAAGACCGGCCCGGACCCTGGCTCATGAACGGCCACCGCCCATTGCCGCCGTCATGAAGGCGCGCCGGAGACGGGGCATCCGATGCACGCCGGCGATGCCGAGGTCGCGGACCAGTCGCAATGCCGGGTTGTCGTTGCTGAACAGCCGGTCGAGCAGGTCGGTCGCGGCCAGCATGGCGAGGTTGGCCGGGCGCCTGGCTGCCTGATAGCGACGTAGCAATTCCGGGTCGCCCAGGTCGGTGCCGCCCGCGTGCGCCTCGGTCAGCAGCCCGGCCAGCGCCTCGACGTCGCGGAAGCCCAGATTGAGCCCCTGGCCGGCGATCGGATGGATGCCGTGTGCCGCATCGCCGATCAGCGCCAGCCGGGTCGCGACATAGCTGTGCGCGTGCAGGGCGCTCAGCGGGTAGAGCCAGCGGCGCCCGACCAGCCGGATGTCGCCCAGGTGTGAGCCGAGCCGCCGCTGGATCTCGTTGGCATAGTGGGTGTCGTCGAGCGCCATCAGCTTGCGGGCGACGGCGTCGCGTTCGCTCCAGACGATCGCCGACAGATGCGGGGCGCCCTCGGTCGGAGCCATCGGCAGTTGCGCGAACGGGCCACCGGGCAGGAAATGCTCGAGCGCGTGATTATGGTGCGGCTTCGTGTGGGCGATTGCGCAGACCAGGCCGGCCTGGCGATAGCCGAATCGGGTGACGGCGATCCCGGCCTGCCGCCGCAGCGGGCTCTCGCGTCCCTCCGCCGCCACCACCAGCTGGGCGCGTATCGTGCGACCATCGGTCGTGCGCACGATGGCGGCCTGATCGGTCCGGGTGACCGAGGCCTCGGTGGGAGCGGCGACGACGATCGCGGGCATCGCGTGCAGCGTCGCGTTCAGCGCCACCCGCAAGCTGCGCGCCTCGGTCATCCAGCCGAACGGCTCGCCGACCTCGTGATGGTCGAAATGCAGGAACAGCGGCGAAGCCGGCTGCCCCGGCTTGCCGTCGGATACCCGGATGCCCTCGATCGGGCAGGACGGCAGCGGCAGGTGGCTCCACACGCCGGCGGCCTCGAGCAGGCGCCGCGAACTCGCGGCGATCGCATAGGCGCGGCCATCGAAATCCGGATGTTCCATCGGCGGAAGTGCCGCCCGGTCGACGATCGCCACCGGTAAGCCGGCGGCGCCAAGACGGCAGGCGAGGGTGGCGCCGACCGGTCCGGCACCGACGACGCAGACGGCGACGTCCAGATTGGTGTTACTCATCTGCAAGGCTCCAGAAACTATTCATCGGTCCGCCACACGGTGGTGCGCGTAATATGGGCGTCGCGCCGCCGATCACTGCACCAATTTCGTGCACGACCGCGACTTTCTAGGTTCGTGCCGGCTCATCGTCGCTCGTGGCGAATCTGTGGCATGGATTTTGGAACGATTGCGTGCCAAATCGAGAGATGCTCCGGCGCGGCGTTGGAGAAGGTTCGTCCGGCCCGGCATGTGCCGATCAGCCGTCGTGACCAGGCAGAACAAGAAGAGAGAGGTGCGATGAAGCTCGTCACAGCAGTCATCAAGCCCTTCAAGCTCGATGACGTAAGAGAAGCGCTGACACCGCTTGGTGTTCAGGGACTCACGGTCTCCGAGGTGAAGGGATTTGGTCGCCAGAAAGGCCAGACCGAAATCTACCGCGGCGCGGAGTACCACGTCAGCTTCCTGCCGAAGGTCAAGATCGAGGTCGCCGTGTCCGACGACATGGTGGACCAGGTGGTCGAGGCCATCCTGCAGTCGGCGCACACCGGCAAGATCGGCGACGGCAAGATCTTCGTGAGCGAGATCCTCAGAGCCATCCGGATCCGTACCCGTGAGACCGGCGAGGATGCGCTGTGAGGGACACCACTCCGATGCACGTTGCCCCCGCGGCTCGATCGCCGCTGTCCTCCAACATCCGCACCGGTATCGCAACAGGCTCGGCGCTTGCGGCCATCATGCTGCTGGCCTTCGCTCATCCGGCGCTGGCCGCCGATGCCGCGCCCGCTGCACCCGTGGCGCCTCCGAAGATCGATTCCGGCGATACCGCCTGGATGCTCACCAGCACCGCCCTGGTGCTGATGATGACGGTGCCCGGCCTCGCGCTCTATTACGCCGGCATGGTGCGCAAGAAAAACGTCCTCGCCACCTTGATGCAGGCTTTCGCGATCTGCTGCCTGGTCACCATTACCTGGGTCGTGGTCGGCTACAGCCTGACCTTCACCACCGGCTCGGCCTACATCGGCGATTTCTCGCGCTTCATGCTGCATGGCATGGCCACGAACATCACCAAGGGCTCCGACATCGGCTTCACTCTCGGCGCGGGATCGTCCAATCCGACGGTCACGACGATCCCCGAGAGCGTCTACATGATGTTCCAGATGACGTTCGCGATCATCACCCCGGCGCTGATCGCCGGCGCGTTCGCGGATCGCATGAAATTCTCCGCCATGTGCGTCTTCATGGTGCTGTGGTCGATCGTCGTCTACGCGCCGATCGCGCACTGGGTCTGGAGCCCGATCGGCTGGGTCGCCGCGTTTGGCGCGATCGACTTCGCCGGCGGCACCGTCGTTCACATCAATGCCGGTATCGCCGGCCTGATGTGCGCGCTCGTGCTCGGCAAGCGCACCGGCTACGGCCATGACGACATGTCGCCGCACAACCTCACCTACGCGGTCATCGGCGCATCGCTCCTGTGGGTTGGCTGGTTCGGCTTCAACGCCGGCTCCGCGGTCGGCGCGAACGGACGCGCCGGCATGGCGATGGCCGCAACGCAGATCGCGACCGCGGCAGCAGCACTCGGCTGGATGTTCGCCGAGTGGATCATCAAGGGCAAGCCGACCGTTCTCGGCATCATTTCCGGCGCGGTTGCCGGACTGGTCGCGATCACCCCGGCTTCGGGCTTCGTGCTGCCGGGTGCTTCGATCATCATCGGCCTCGTCGCCGGTGTCGGCTGCTACTTCGCGGCAACCAGCCTCAAGCATCTGCTCGGTTATGACGACAGTCTCGATGCGTTCGGCGTGCACGGTATCGGCGGCATCATCGGTGCGTTGCTGACCGGCGTGTTCGCCTATGGCCCTCTTTCGGCAACCGATGCGTCGCCGGCCGGCGTCGTCGGGTCGTTCGCCCAGTTCATCATCCAGGGCAAGGCCGTCCTGGTGACCGTGATCTGGAGCGGCCTGCTTTCATTCGTCCTGCTGAAAGTCATCGACTGGACCATCGGTCTTCGCGTCAGCCATGACGACGAGGTCGAAGGTCTCGACATGACGCTGCACGGCGAGCGTCTCGGCTGATCGTTCGGCCAACCTACCTCGTGTGACGAAGGGCGGCCCGAGGGTCGCCCTTTTTCATTTCGGAGCTGTTATCCTGCGCACGAACATCTGGTTGGTCGCGTAGCTGATCCAGACATCACGTTCAGCGAACCAGTCCGCGCCCAATAGCAGATCCAACTGCTCGTCGAGCGGAGCCACGGTGAGAACCGGTCGCTTCTGCGTTTCGCCTCCGATCGTCAACGTGTCGAAGCGGTGCCAGTGATAGCTGGTCTCGTGCAGATCCACGCCGGCGGTTATGCCGCCGGGATCGGCATCGAGCCGGTCTGCATCGACACCGAGCTTGGCTGCGGCCCGGCGCGACAAGATACGCGATCGCGCTCCGCTATCGACCAGCGCGGTGATCGCGACGCCGTCCAGCTTGGCTGTGAGGGTCAGCCGGTTCCCGTGCCGCTCAAGCGGGATGGTGTCGAATGCTCCGTCCCAGCTCGGTGGTGGCGAGCAGGCGAGCGAGCCGGATCGGATCTGCCACAAGACGATACGATGTTGTTCGAGATCGAGTTCGACATCGAACTGCGATAGCACGTCCGCTCCGATCAAACCGGCCACCGGCGGTGTCACGACCGGCATTCCCGGCAGACCGCCTGCCGGCATGCTGCCGCCGGGCAGGCGGAGCGTGCCGATCACGAGGTCGGGATACGATACGTTCTGCACGGTCCGGCCAGTACCGCCGGTGCCTTGCAACAGGGTGCGACGGGTCGGATCGCGGCTGAGCTGCAGACGGTCCGCACCAAGTTCGGTGAACAGGCCGGTATCCGACCCGGTATCGACCAGCATGCTTGCCGGACGGCCGCCGATACTGATTGGCATGGTGATGAAGCCGTCATCGTTCCGGAGCAGCGTCGTTGCCACGGCGCGCCGTTCGCATGACCGGGCAGACGCCGGCGGCGCGACACCGAGTGCCGACGCGGTCGTCGCGGCCAACCCGACAAGGAGGCGCCAAGTGAGTCCAGGTGATCGACGATGCGACATGCCAACTGACCAATCGATGAGCCGGCGACCTGCATCATACGTCCACATGGCTTGGGCGCAACGATAAGTCCTAAGATCACGAAGATCTACCGCGCTGCCTTAAGGACCGGTTTGCCGTCGAAGGAACATTTCAAAGCGTTGCTAGACTCGAAACGGGTTGATGAACTCGTCGATACGATCGGTTCCGATGCATTAACGAGACGAAAGGCCTGGATCGATCGATGCGAGCCCGGGACAATGTTGTTAATACGCCTGCTACTCATCGGGAATAGACCAGTCTGGATGGCTTACGATTCAAATGCCGGGCCAGACGCTTCATCACGTTCTGGTGTCCCAGACCGTCTGCGAGGAGAACATGGGCGCGCTTGTTTGTGGCGAGCATGTAACAGTTCAAATGTGTCTCACTGTGCAACGATTACAGAGCAGTTTCAGACTTGTTGCATTTGGATACGCGTCATAGCGTCCGAGCGCACACGAATTTGCGCCGTAGACCCCTGACGCGACCGGAGCTGCCGACCTTGAAAACGCTATTACGATACCGCAACCTACTTTTAGTATCTTCGGCTGCAGCCGGTTGCCTGGCTCTGGAAATGGCATCGCCGGCCTTCGCTCAAACTGCAGCGACGCCAACGGCAGCCGCTGGTAAGCATCCTGTAGCCGCAACGACCACGCCTGCCTCAGCCGGATCTGCCGCCGCGCCGTCTGCCGCGACCGGCACGGCCGCTCCGGTCTTTGCTGCGGCCAAGGCGCCTGACAAGGTCGAAAGCGTTGTCGTTACTGGCTCCATCCTTCGTAATCCGAACCTTTCCGGCGCCAACCCGGTCACGCGCCTGACCGCAACCGACCTGCAACGTCGCGGCATAACGACCGTCGCTTCCGCGCTGCAGCAGCTCTCGGCCAACGGATCGGGCAACCTGCCAACCAACTTTACCGGCAACGGCGCCTTTGCCTCCGGCGCCTCCGGCGTATCGCTGCGCGGGTTGACCACCGATTCAACCCTGGTGCTGATCGACGGTCAGCGCGCGGCTTATTATCCGCTCTCCGACGATGGCGAGCGCAACTTCGTCGACACAAACAGCATCCCGAACTCGATCGTCCAGACGATCGACGTGCAGCAGGATGGTGGATCAGCGACCTACGGCGCCGACGCGGTCGCCGGCGTGGTGAACATCATCACCCGCAAGCAGATCGTTGGCTTCGAGGGTGGCGCCGAGGGCGGCTTGTCGCAGCGTACAGATGCCGGACACCAGCGGCTATATGCGACCTATGGTTACGGCGACCTGAAACACGACAACTACAACGTCTGGATCAACGGCGAGTATCAGCAGGACGACCTGCTGATGAACCGCGATCGCGGCTTTCCCTACAACACCGGCAACCTGATTGGCCTGCAGGGCACTAACGGCAATCCGAACGGACTGACCGACGGCGCTATCTCCGGCATCGGCGCCACCCGTGTCGGCCTTGTGCGTCCGGCGACGGCAGACGGCACGTACGTTCCCGGTACGCAGTTCCAGCCGATCAACTCGGCACTCGGGTGCAGCGGGCTTACGACCCATGTCGTGTCGCAGGGTACGGTGTGCGAACAGAATACCGTCGGCGATTACAAGGTCATTAGCCCGAGCGACCGGCGCATCAGTTCAACCGCCAAGGCAACGGTGAACCTGAGCCCGAGCGCTCAGGCCTATGCGATGTTCACCTACTCGCAGAACCAGGTGTACTTCCCGATGACACCGAGTTCGATCCGGCAGACCAGCGCGTCCGGCGATGCAGGCCTGACCAGCATCGTTCTGCCCGCCGTGCTCAGCAACGGCACGCTCAACCCGAACAACCCGTTTGCGGCGCAGGGACAGGACGCCCGCCTCTATTACCGCTTCGCCGACTTGAAACCGACTGAAACAGACTTCAATCAGACCTTTCGCGGGTCAGGTGGCGTCAATGGTTCGGTGTCGTCTCACTGGGGCGGTGACTGGGATTATAACGTCAGCTTCGTCGGAATGACCGACTCCCTACGCCGCACCATTACCGGCGTCCCGACCTACCAGGGTATTCTTTCCGCGATCGCGGACGGCTCCTATAATTTCTCCGACCCGTCGCAGAACAGCGGCACTGTCCGTAATGCCATCGCGCCGAGAGCCGTCCTGAACGCGAGCTCGCAGGAATACGCGCTCGACGTGGTGCTCTCGAAGGGCTTGTTCGAGCTCCCCGGCGGCATGGTCACTCTCGGAATCGGCGGCCAGGCACGCTATGAATCACTATCCGATCCCAGCCTCAACCCCGATGATCCGCTCAATCCGAATGCACAATATCTGCCGCAGATCAACCCGTTCAGCGCCTTCGGAACCCGCAAGGTCGGCTCGACCTTCTTCGAGGTCGGCATTCCGGTCGTCAAGCAGCTGAGCTTCGATGTTTCGGGGCGCTACGACCATTATTCCGAAGGCTTCAGTAATTTCGCGCCGAAGGTGGGTGTGGTCATAAAGCCGATTCAAGAGGTGACATTGCGCGGCACCTTCTCCAAGGGTTTTCGCGTTCCAAGCTTCGCCGAAACCGGCGGGCAGAATGTCGGCTTCATCAGCTACACACCATCGACCCCGGGCTTCATCAACCAGCATCTCAACGCCGCTGGCAATGGGCCGGACCTCTATGCACAGACCTACAGTGTCGGCCTGAACACCGTTGGCAACACCAATCTGAAGCCGGAGAAGTCGACCAACTTTACCGGTGGCGTGATCCTGCAGCCAAAGCCCTGGATCAGCATGTCGGCCGACTATTACTATATCAAGAAGGACAACTACATCGTCACCGCCGACTTCAGCACGGCGCTCAACAACTACTTCAACAATCTGGCGCTTCCAGTCGGTACCACCGTGACGCCGTCGACGGCCGATCCGGATCACCCCAATGGAATGCCATCGGCGGGCTACGTTAATATCGGCTATATCAATGCAGCCAGCCTTGTCACCGACGGCTTCGACCTGTCGTTCACCACGAATGTCAGGCTGCCGGGCCGGCTGAACGACGTCAAATGGATCAGCAACGGCACCCTGACGTACGTCAACCGCTACAACATCGACTATCCCGGCCTCGGTGTAGAGCGTTATGCCGGAACGATTGGTCCGGACAACATTACCTCGGCATCCGGCACGCCGCGCTGGCGCTCGAACTGGCAGAACACATTCATCTACAAGCGGCTCGCCACCACCGTGAACGTGAACTACACCAGCGGATACAAGTTGACCGCCGAAGACGTCTCCGGTCCCGGGACGCGCAACGATTGCAGCCAGGCTCAGCAGGGTTTCGTCGGCGATCCGCAGCGCTGCCACGTCAACGGGTTCATCAACGTCGACCTGACGATCAACTACGCGCTGAACGACAAGCTCAACCTCTACACCAACATCTACAACGTTTTCGACAAAAGCCCGTCGCTCGATACCGGGACCTACGGTGGCTACCAGTACAACCCCTCGTGGGGCGCCGCAGGAATTCTCGGTCGTGCCTTCCGGTTCGGCGTCACCGGCAAGTTCTGACGACAACACGATACGTGGGCTGTTGCCCACGTATCGTCTCCCGGCAGGAACTCTACGTTATTTTACAGCCGCGTCTGCAAACCCGTCCGTCGCGTCCAGCAACGCGGTCATGATGCCGGGCTCGGTGGTCGCGTGCCCGGCATCCTCGATCAGGTGGAACTCCGCCTCCGGCCAGGCGCGGTGCAGCTCCCAGGCAGTGCGGGCCGGGGTGGCGACGTCGTAGCGACCCTGCACGATCACCCCGGGCAGGTGTGCGATGCGGTGCACATCACGCAGCAACTGGCCCTCCTCGAGCCAGGCGCCGTGTACGAAGTAATGGTTCTCGATCCGTGCGAATGCCAGTGCGAATGCGTCGCCGCCATGCTGCATGGCGAGCGACGGGTCCGGCAGAAGCGTCAGCGTCTCGCCTTCCCACAGGCTCCAGGCGCGTGCGGCTTGCAGCTGCACGGCAGCATCGTCGCTCGTCAGCCGCTTGCGGTAGGCCGCCATCAGGTCGCGGCGCTCGGCCTCGGGGATCGGCGCCAGGAACCGCTCCCACTTGTCGGGAAACAACCACGACGCGCCCTCCTGGTAATACCAGAGCAGCTCGGCCCGTCGCATCCCGAAGATGCCACGCAGGATCAGTCCGGTCGCCCGCTCCGGGTGCGCCTGCGCGTAGGCGAGTGCCAGCGTGCTGCCCCAGGAGCCGCCAAACACCAGCCAGCGCGGCGTGTCGGTCATCTCGCGCAACCGCTCGATGTCCGCGACCAGGTGCCAGGTGGTGTTGGCGTCGAGCGATGCGTGTGGACGCGACCGGCCGCAGCCGCGCTGGTCGAACAGCAGCACCCGGTAGCGGGCGGGATCGAACAACCGGCGCTGCGTCGGCGTGCAGCCGCCGCCCGGTCCGCCATGCAGGAATACCACCGGAATGCCGCGCGGGTTGCCGCACAGCTCCCAATAGACACTGTGCCCGTCGCCGGCATCCAGCATGCCGTGCGCATAGGGCTCGACCGGCGGATACAGCGTGCGTCTTGTCCGATTGCGATCAGTCATTCGACTCCCCTGTCGCCCCGCCGGCCTCACCGACATCCATGCCGGACCGCGGATGGGTGCGGCGCCAGACGTCCATCAGGTGCGCCTCGTCGGCCAGCGTGTAGCGCTGCGTGCTGGAAAGGCTGGCATGGCCCAGCAGCTCCTGGATCGAGCGCAGGTCGGCGCCGCCTTCCAGCAGATGGGTCGCGAACGAGTGCCGCAACGCGTGCGGCGTTGCGTGCTCTGGCAGCCCCGCGAGCCGGCGATAATCGCGCATGGCCTTCTGCGCCACCGCCGCATCCAGCCGTCCGCCGCGCACGCCGGGGAATAACGGCGCGTCCGGGGACGGTGCCGGATGAACCGCAGCCCACGCGCCGAGCGCCGATACCACCGCGGGCAGCAGCGGCACCAGCCGTTCCTTGTTGCCCTTGCCGCGCACGCGCAGCACGCTGCCGCTGCCAGCAATGGTCCGTGGCAGGTCGCGGAGATCGAGCGACAGCGCCTCGCTGATGCGCAGGCCAGCACCATAGAGCAGCGTGAACAGGGCGGTGTCCCGGCCCTCCGCCATCGTCGTGTGCGCCAGCGACGCGATCCCGTCCGGCACCGCCAGCGCCGCCGGAACCGGCAGCGGGCGCGGCAGCGGCACGCGGATACGCGGCGAGGCCATCAGTCCGGGTGCGGCATTATCCACCCCGTGCCGGCGCGACAGATGCCGGTAGAAGCTGCGCATCGCCGACATCCGGCGCACCCGGGTCCGGTTGGCCTTGTCCCTGGAGAAGTCGCGAGCCATCCCCGCCAGTCGTGCCTCATCCGCCAGCCAGGCGCGCAGATCGGCCTGGCGCAGGCCCGCCAGATCGGCCAGGTCCGGCTCGCTGCCCAGATGCATCGTCAGGAAGCCAATGAACCGGGCGAGGTCGCCACGGTAGGCCTCGATCGTGTGCGGGCTGGACCGCTTCTCGTCCCGCAGCCAGTCCAGGAACTCCTGCACCAGCTCACCACCAACCGGGCCCGGCGGCGGGCTCATCGCCGGCTTCCCCCTGCAGGGGTCTCGATCCTCGCTGCCAGGGCTTCCCCCAGGAACGCCAGTGCAGCGCCGCCGCCGCCGCCGGCGCTGCCACCGGTCATGCTGGCCGGCAGTCCTTCTTCCAGCACGGCCGAGTCGCGGCTGGCCAGTGCCAGCAGCATCGGCGGCAGGCCCGGCACCGGAACCCGCAGCAGCGCATCCTGCGTTGCCAGTCCGGCTGCCTCGCCATGCAGCTCGACCGCGTCCCAGGGCGCCGTGCGCACCAGCACGTCGCGCGTTCCGAGCAGCCTGGCGACCGTCCCGGCGGGTACGTTGCGGGCCATCAGCAACTGCAGCAGGGAGCCGTGGGCGCCGCCGACCTGTTCGATGCAGAGCAGGGCGGAGTCGATCCCGAGCAGTCCGGGCAGGTCGCTGGTGACCCATTCGCCGATATCCTGCGTCCCGATCAGCGCCAGCACCGCCGCGCGCACGCGGTCGACCAGGCCGATCGCCGCACGCCCGGCCTGCAGCACGCTTTGCGCATGCGCCGTCATGTCGGCCGCCTGCTGGCGCGCCGCCCCGATCATCGCCGCCATATGGTCGGCGAGGATCTCGCCATGCACCCGGCGTGGCGGCGACATCAGGCTGTAGATGTCCATCCGGGTTGCCAGCCAATCCGGGTTGTCGGTCAGGAACCGGGCGACCCGGGCTTCCTCGTCCAGCCGGTCGGAGGCCGCGCGGTCATTGTCCATTAGGGTGATCGCTCCCACACTGAGGATGACCACGAGCAGGACAGCTGCCCGAGCTGGCCGATCCGCCCGAAATCGATGGAACCCTGTCCCTGAAGCGTGTCACGCAGCCGAGCTTAGCCGTCCCCGACGCACCGACAAAGGGCCGGCTGGAAAGCGAACCGGCGGGCGAGGCTGGTGTCGCGCGGGTCTCGGTGCTGCTGCCTTATCCGCTCCTCGGCGCGTTCGACTACGCACGTCCGGAAACGCTGGCCCTGGAACCCGGCGACATCGTGCTCGTGCCGCTGAACCGTCGTGCCGAGGTCGGCGTGGTCTGGGATGCGCCGGTCGGGCTGCCGCCCGATCTCGCGGCACCACCCTCCCGGCCGGTGGCGGACGCCAAGCTGAAGCCGGTCGCGGCGCTGCTGGACATCCCGCGCATGCCCGAGAGCCTGCGCCGCTTCGTGGACTGGGTGGCGGGTTACACGCTGAGCCCGCCTGGCCTTGTGCTGGCGATGGCGCTCCGCACCAATGCGTCCGCGCCTATCCCTCCCACCACCGGGTGGGTGCGGTCCGGCAGCAACTCCACCACCGCGCGCCTCACCCCGGCCCGGCAGCGCGTGCAGCAGGCGCTGGTGGACGGCCTCCCGCGCAACACCGCCGAGCTTGCCCGCATGGCCGCGGTCGGGACCGGCGTGGTGCGATCGATGGCGGAGGCCGGCCTGCTGATGGAGGTGGTGATCGAGACCCCGTCCGCGTTCCGCCGGCCCGATCCGGACCATCAGGACCCGGTGCTGTCGCCGGACCAGGAACGCACCGCGGAAAAGCTCAGGAACCTGGTGCATGCCCGCCGTTTCCAGGCGGCGCTGCTGGACGGCGTGACCGGTTCCGGCAAGACCGAGACTTATCTGGAAGCGGTCGCGGCCTGCCTTGCCGAAGGCCGGCAGGCGCTGGTGCTGCTGCCCGAAATCGCGCTGTCGGCGCAGTGGCTGCAGCGTTTCGTGCGCCGGTTCGGCGTCGAGCCGGCGGTCTGGCACTCCGATCTCGGCTCCAAGCGCCGTCGCATCACCTGGCGCGCGGTCGCCGGCGGCGAGGCGCAGGTGGTGGTCGGCGCACGGTCGGCACTGTTCCTGCCGTTCCCGGATCTGGGTTTGGTGATCGTCGACGAGGAGCACGAGACCGCCTTCAAGCAGGAAGACGGCGTCACCTACCATGCGCGCGACATGGCGGTGGTGCGGGCGCGCCTGTCCGCCGCACCGGTGGTGCTGGTGTCGGCGACGCCCAGCCTGGAAACGCTGGCCAACGTCGAGAGCGGCCGCTACGAGCATCTGTCGCTCGCCGTGCGCCACGGCGGCGCCAGCCTGCCGACCGTCGAGACGATCGACCTGCGCGACCATCCGCCTGAGCGTGGCCGGTTCCTGAGCCCGGCGATGATCGAGGCGGCGCTGGACGCGATGCGTCGCGGCGAGCAGGCGATGCTGTTCCTGAACCGGCGTGGCTATGCCCCGCTCACCCTCTGCCGCACCTGCGGGCACCGCATCCAGTGCCCGAACTGCACGGCCTGGCTGGTCGAGCATCGCGCCCGCCGGCAGCTCGCCTGCCATCATTGCGGCCATACCGAAGCGGTGCCGACCCATTGCCCGTCCTGCAACGCCGAGAACAGCCTGACCCCGATCGGGCCCGGCGTGGAGCGCATCACCGAGGAGGCGCGCGAGACTTTTCCAGATGCCCGCATCCTGGTGATGGCCAGCGATACGCTGCCCGGGCCGAATGCCGCCACCGAGGCGGTCCGCAAGATCGCCGACCGGGAGGTGGACCTGATCATCGGCACCCAGATCGTCGCCAAGGGCTGGCATTTCCCGGGGCTGACGCTGGTGGGCGTGGTCGATGCCGATCTCGGCCTGGCCGGCGGCGACCTGCGCGCCGCCGAGCGCACGGTGCAGCTGCTGCACCAGGTGGCCGGGCGGGCGGGTCGTGCCGAAGCGCCGGGCCGGGTGTTGCTGCAGACCTACAACCCGACCCATCCGGTGATGCAGGCGTTGATCGCCAACGATTTCGCCACCTTCATGCAGAAGGAAGCGGCGCAGCGCCGGCCCGGCAACTGGCCGCCCTATGGCCGTCTCGCCGCCCTGATCGTCAGTGCCGACACCGCGGAAGCGGCCGATGCAGCCGCGCAGGCGCTGGGCCGAACCGCGCCGAGGGGGGAGGGGCTGCAGGTGCTGGGTCCGGCCCCGGCACCGCTCGCGATCCTGCGCGGCCGTCATCGCCGGCGCCTGCTGTTGCGTACCCGCCGGGAAATCGCGGTGCAGCCGATCCTGCGCAGCTGGCTGCACGGATTGCAGCTGGCGCGTTCGGTGCAGGTCGACGTGGATATCGATCCGGTCTCGTTTCTATAAGTGCGGGCGGTTTTATCGAGGCTGCTCATGCAGGCGTGCAGAACAACATGGTTCTGAAGCGTACGGGTTCGGAAGTTCCTGTACTATGTATGGTCCCGACGCCTGCAACGGTTCCAGGCAGGATCGGCCGGGCCTGTGCGGTCGTCGTTTGTGACTTCCCATGGTTCCAGCTATTGCTGATGAACACTCGGAGGTGCGAGCGATGTGCGCCAATCGTTCGGCCTGGCGCGACAGGACGGCAGAACCGGACGACGCGCCATGCTGTCAAAAGCCTCTGCAGGAGGTCGGAGTGCGCCTGCTTCGAGCCGATAAAAGCAGGTCTCGAGGTTTTTCAGTAACAATGAATTTCAGGAGGTAATCATGGACTTTAACGGACCGAGCAGCACGATCTCGCTTGCGCGACACCAGGACACGTTCCTGACCCTCAAGGAAACCAGCGTCGAGAGGCGGTTCGATATGCCGTTCCGACCCACCTACCCCTATGAGGGCTCCTATCTCAGCCATGCCCACGGCGCCCTGATCGCAAGGCTGCATGAAACGGGCATGATCGATGTCGGCATCGATGGCTGGCTTCTTCCCGCAGATGCATTGAAGCTTTACGAGCATGCCTTCTGCTGCGGCGGCGATATACTGGAGCTTGGCGCCTATCGCGGGCTGTCCGCATCGATCATGAGCAGTGCCATCGTCGATAGCGGGCGACGCAGCACCATTGTCAGCATCGACCTGGACGAAGACGCGATTGAGTTATCGACCCGCCAGTTGAAGGGAATGCCCGGCGGCGACGACGTTTATTTCTTCCGCGACGATGCCGCTTCGGCTGTCCGCAACCTGGCCGGAATCAAGCGCCAGTTCGCATTCGCGTTCGTCGACCATTCGCACGCCTACGACCACGTTCTTCCCGCGTGCCAGATCCTGCACCGGGTTGTCGAACTCGGGGGCTTCGCCCTGTTCCACGATTTCAACGATCCGCGCAACAGCAACGAAGCAACGCTCGACTACGGCGTCTATCAGGGCGTGCTGGATGGGCTGCGCGTGGATCGCTGGGAGTTCTGGGGCATCTATGGGTGCAGCGGCCTGTTCCGCCGTATCGGTCCCTGTTGAACGATCGATCGTGTTGATCTCCGGCACGTAGGACGACCCGCGCATGAGCGTTCTCTGGTGCCAGGGCATGTTCGCCAGTGGCTCGACCTGGCTCTACAACGTGGTGCTGGCGGTGGCGCATGCGGTCGATCCGGAACGCCCGGTCGACGGACGGTTCGTGTTCAACCTGGCGGATGCAGCCGGTCTCGACGCGCCGGAAATGCTGCACGTGGTGAAGGCGCATCAGGCCAGGGACGGCGTCGAAATCATCGCGGCGAAGGCCGAAGCAATCCTGGTGACGCTGCGCGATCCGCGCGACGCGGTGGTGTCGCTGATGCAGTATCAGAAGTTCTCGTTCAATCGCGCCCTGCTGAACGTGTGCAACGCCGCCGAGGCGTGCGTGCTGCTCGGGCGTCTGCCGCAAGCCGTCACGCTGCATTACGAACTCGGCTTCGTCGACGATCCGCGCACGATCGACGGTATTGCGGGGCATATGGGCGGGAGCCTGCTGCCCCGGCAGCGGGACGCGATCTTCCAGGCAACCCGCCGGCCCGCGGTCGAAGCCTTCATCGCCGGGCTGGAAGCGGAGCCCACCACCATCATCGATCGTGACGGCGATACCTACGATCTGCGCTCGCACTGGCATCTGCATCATGCAGGCCGCACCGGCGAGAGTGGGCGATGGCGGCGCCTGCTTTACCCGGCGCAGATCCAGGGCATAGAAACGTCCCTGGGTGACTGGATGAGGCTGTTCGGATATCAGCCGAACGAGAGCAGCCTCGACATGAACACGGCATAGGGGATATCGGGTCGATGAAGCGTATCGCGTTGTTTTCGTCCGGCGCCGTTCTGGCCGCCGGAACGGCTCTTGCTGCGCCGGCTCCCGGCCATCCCCTGCATGACTTCGCCCAGGTCGTGGTCTCGCACGATGGCAAGCGGGTCGCGACGCTCGAAGCGGACGTGCCCGCGGACGAGAACGCCGAACCCGCCTATGGGATCGTGATCCGCAAGATCGACGGCAGCGGCTCGCCGATCACGGTCGGCCTGCCGTGCAAGGGCGCCGATTGCGTCCCGTCGTCGCTCACCTGGTCGCCGGACGGCCAGCACTTGGCGTTCGTGCTGAAGCAGCCCACCGCCGGCAAGACCGGCAAGCCACAGCGCTTCGTCTATGCGGTCGATGCGGACGGGACGAAGCCCACCCGGCTGCTGGCCTTCGACGGCACGCTGGACCGCCTGAGCTATGGCCCGGATGGAACGCTCGCGGTGCTGGCGACCGCCGGCGCCCACAAGGAACCGGGCGCTACCCAGGCGGCCGCGAAGCTGACCGGCGAGATCGGCGAGAACGAGGACGAGCAGCGGATCGCCACGATCGCCGCCGGCGCGCTGCGGTTCCAGTCGCCCTCCGACCTGTATGTCTATGAATATGCCTGGCAGCCCGACCCGGCCCGGATCGATCATGCCCGTTTCGTCGGCACCGCGGCACACGGCAATGGCGACAATAACTGGTGGGTCGCGCGGCTCTACGCCTTCGACGGCCCGGCCGCGCGCCTGCTCTACACGCCGCCGCAGCGCCAGCAGCTGGCCGATCCGGTGGTCTCGCCGGACGGGCGCTCGCTCGCCTTCATCGGCGGCATCATGAGCGATTTCGGCTCGACCGGTGGCGACGCCTTCAGGCTGGCACTCGATACTCCGGAAGCCTCGCCGGCGGTGCTGCAGAACCTCACGCCGAACCTGAACGCCAGCGTGACGTCGCTGTCATGGTCGTGCGGCGGCGACGGCCTGACCGCGACCGCACTGGCCGGCTCGAAGACCGAGCTGTTCGGGTTGGGCGGTGCCAATTCGGGGCGCCCCTCCTGGACCGGCGAGGAGACGCTGACCGCAGCCGGACGCTCCCTGGGGATTGCCTGCGGTGGCGGAGTCAGCGCGGCTGTCCACCAGACCTTCACCGCGGCGCCCGAGCTCGAGGCCGGCCCGATCGGCCAGTGGCATGCGCTCACCCATGCCAATGCCGGCCAGACGGTGCCGGCGACCGCGACCAGCGTGACCTGGCGCAATGACGGGTTCGACGTGCAAGGCTGGCTGCTGTCGCCCAAGGGTGCGCCGACCGACATGGGTGCCGCGAAAGGGCCGATGATCGTGTCGATCCATGGCGGTCCGTCGGCCGCGAACATGCCGGGCTACCTCACGCCCCGCGGATCGTCGTTGTTCCTGTTGCAGGCAGGCTACCGGGTGTTCCTGCCCAATCCGCGCGGCAGCTTCGGCCAGGGAGAGAAATTCACCCAGGCCAACGTGCGTGACTTCGGCTACGGCGACCTGCGCGATGTGCTGACCGGGATCGATGCGGTCGAGCGTACGGTGCCCGTCGACGATCACCGTCTCGGCGTGACCGGCTACAGCTATGGCGGCTACATGACGATGTGGACGGTGACGCAGACCAACCGCTTCAAGGCCGCCGTCGCCGGCGCCGGCGTGTCGAACTGGCAGTCGTACTATGGCGAGAACGGCATCGACGAGTGGATGCTGCCGTTCTTTGGCGCCTCGGTCTACGACGACCCGGCGATCTACGCCAAAAGCTCGCCGATGAGCTTCATCAAGCAGGTGCGTACGCCGACCTTTGAATATGTGGGCGACGCGGATGTGGAATGCCCGATGCCGCAAACCCAGGAATTCTATCACGCATTGCACACGCTCGGCGTGCCCACGCAGTTCGTGGTGTATGCGGGGCAGGGCCACGGCATGAAGGATGCCGGCGACCGTGCCGACGCACGCCGTCGGACACTGGCCTGGTTCGGGCGCTATCTCGGGCATGGTTCGACCGGCGGCTGAACACAGGCGTGAAGGCGTCGTCCGGCGACGGCGCCGGGCGGCCTGCTACCGTCGGCGCCCCGCCACCATCAGTCCGCACAGGGCGATGCCGAAGGTCAGCGCCGCCCCGACGCCCGGCCGGTTCTTGTTGGCCCAGAGCTGCGCGCTGGTGGACACAGACTCCTTGTCGAACGGTCCGTGCGTCGATGACACGCGCGTCGATGCGCTGAACAGGTTCGCATCGTGGGCATCGGCGATGCCCTGGTTGGAAGATTTCAGGGTGCGCGGGCCGAATGTCGCGAGCAGACGGTCGGCGAGTGCGGGGGCCAGCTGGTTGAGCAGCGCGATCTGCACCGTCTGGCCGCCGATCTGCAGGTCGCGCCGGCGGTTGGTCGCGGCGAAGTGGATCGCGTCCGCCACGATTTCCGGCTGATACACCGGTGGCGGCGGCCGTGGCAGTCCGTCCATGTGCGCGGTCGCATGGCTGTAGAACGGCGTGTTGACGCTCGGGGGATAGACGATCGTGAGATGCACGCGGCTCCGCTCCCCGAGCAGCTCGCTGTGTACTGCTTCGGTGAAGCCGCGCATCGCGTATTTGGCGCCGGCATAGGACGATAACAGCGGGGCCGCGCGCAGGCCGAGCGCCGAACACACGTTGACGATGGTGCCGGCATTGCGCGGCCGCATATGCTCCAGCGCGATCCGGGTGCCGTTGACGGTTCCCAGATAGACAACCTCGGTGACCCGCCGGAACTCGGCTTCGGAACTGTCCAGGAAGGTTCCGAACACACCGACGCCGGCATTGTTGATCCAGACCTTGATCGGACCCAGCGCGGTCTCGAGCGTTGCCGCGGCCCGGCGCAGGGCGTCGCTGTCGGTGACATCGGCAATGCAGGTCACGACCGTGGCACCGCCTGCGACAAGGGAGGCCTCGGCCGCGTCGAGCGCCGGCTTGCCGCGGGCGATCAGACCGACCCGCCAGCCCTTGCGGGCAAAAAGCTCCGCGGTGCTCAGGCCGATGCCGGAGGATCCGCCGGTAATGACGACGACGTCCGGATTGGTGTTCGCTGACATGCTTTACCTTTGCCGGGGCGATGCGCCCCCGGTTCAGGTGGGATCGTTACAGCAGCACCGAAACCCTGGGGGTCCGGCAAACCGGACGGCGGGACATAGTCGTGATGTCCGCCGCCCCTGACTGGAACTACCGGCTGCTCGGAACCACCTGGCCTTCCGCCGGGTAGGCCGGAAGCAGCGGCGGCGGCTGCACCACCACATGCGGCGTACGGCCGAGTTCGTCGGTCATCATCTTCACCCCGGTTTCCAGCTGGATGTCGTGGTCGGTCAGGAACTCGCCCGGCACGTCCTCGAGGTCGATATCCGGGTCGACGCCGTGGTTCTCGATCACCCACTTTCCGTCGGTGCCGTAGAGGCTGTCCTCCGGCACGGTGATGTAGCCGCCATCGAGCAGCGTCCACTCGCCGCGTATGCCGCGCACGCCGCCCCAGGTGCGCGTGCCGACCAGCTTGCCGAGCCCGTACTTGCGGAAATAGTAAGGGAAGATATCGCCGTCCGAGGCGGAGTAGTGGTTGATCAGCGTCACCTTCGGACCGTTCACCAGCTGCTGTGGGATCGTCATCGCCGCGCGTTCGCGGTTGGTCGACATGCCGATCAGCACCCGGCGCAGCCGCTCCAGCACCATCTGGTCGATGAAGCCGCCATTGTTCCAGCGATCGTCGATCACCAGCGCCTGACGGTCGATCTGCGGATAGAACTGGCGGACGAACTGCTCCATCCCCAGGCTCTCCATGTCGCTCAGGTAGATGTAGCCGACCCGGCCGCCGGAGAGCTGGTCCACCTTCTGACGGTTATGGTCGATCCAGTATTGCTCGCGCACGGCGAGCTCGTTCGCGATCGGCTCGACGGTCACGTTGCGCCTGGCTGCGGTGGCGGAACTCGACACCGTCAGCGTGACCGGCCCCTGCAGTCCCACGAACAGGCTCTCCGGCGCGTCGGGCGCCTTCAGCTCGCGGCCGTTCACTGCCAGCAGCATGTCGCCCTCATGCACGTTGACGCCCGGTTCGGTCAGCGGGCTGCGGTAATGCGCGCGGGTATTGTCGCCCGGATAGATCTTGGCGAACCGGTAGCGACCGGTCGCCGCATCGAGCGCGTAATCCACGCCGAGCAGCGGCGTCGTCACCGCCTCGGTCGGATCGCCGTCGTCACCGCCGCCGACATAGGTATGCGAGTTGCCGATCTCGCCCTGCACCTGGCCGATCACGTAGTTCAGGTCGTCGCGGGTCCCGACCAGGGGCAGCAGCTTCGCGTAGGAATCATGCACCGCCTTCCAGTCGTCGCCGTTCATCGCGGCGCTGTAGAAGAGGTCGCGCTCGAGCCGCCAGGCATTCTCGAACATCTCGGCCCATTCCTGGCGCGGCTCGATCCGGGCGCGCATGCCGTCGAGCGACAGGGTCTTGTCGTCGGTATGACCCGGTTTGGCGTCGATGACGTGCCAGTCCTTGTCCTGCTTGTAGAGCAGCTTGGCGCCGTCGGCCGACAGCGCGTAGGTGTCGAGCCCTTCGACCACGGTCTCGTTCTTGCGGGTCGTCATGTCATAGACGTGCAGGGCGGATTTCTCGCCGGGCAGGTTGCCCTCGATCAACGACGGCGGCTGGGTCTGGTAGAAAATCCGGGTGCCGCGCGTCTCCATCGCGGTGATCTCGGCGGGTTCGATCGGCACCGGCACGGCGCGCTGCATCAGCCCGTCGAGCTCGACATGGATCGGCGCCGACACGCCGGGTGTCCAGCCCTTGCCGTCCGCTCTCGCCTTGCTGCTGTCCGGAACCGGTGCGGCGGGTGCCGCCGACGTATGGCCGTGCAGGATCGAATGCGCCGGCGGGTTTGCCGCCTGGGCCGGGGCGGCATCCACGGCACCTTCGTCGGATCGTAGGGCGAATGGCGAGGCCAGGTCGGCGGACAGCGTCGCCGCATAGATGCCGTCGGACTTCAGCATCGCGACGTTGGTCTCGCTGTCCGAGACCGTCGGCAGCTCGTGCCGGTTCGAGACGAACAGCAGCAGCTTGCCATCGGCCGAGAATGCCGGATCGAAATCGCTGTTCATCGGCGAGCTGACGATCACGTCCTGCCCCGCGGCCACCTCATGGAGATGGATCGCCTTCATCTGGCTTGCACGCTGGGTGCTGTAGGCGAGCCACTTGCCGTCCGGCGAGAAGGCCGCATCATGGATCTCGGTGTATTTGTCCTGTGCCACCAGCCGTGGTTCCGAGCCGTCGGTGGTGACCAGCCAGAGATTATGGTTGCCGTCCGGCACCGCCAGCGTCCGCCCGTCCGGCGACCAGACCGGCGTGTAGAAGAACCCGGTCTTGAACTGGCTGATGATGCGCTCGGCACCGGTGCCCTGGCCGGTCGGTCCGTCCGTCGCACCCGGAACCGCCGCGCGTATCGCGATCTGCTGGCTGCCCGTGACGTCGGTGGTGTAGGCGATGGTGCGGCCGTCCGGCGACCAGGCCGGATGATCCTCGTCGGCATTGCTGGTCTGGGTCAGGTCGCGGATAGCGCCATGTTCGGCTGGCACGGTGAACAGGTCGCCGCGGGCCGAGAAGGCGGCGCGGGCACCGTTCGGCGACAGGTCGTAATCGACGGTCTGCGACGTATCGGTCGCCCGGATCGCGTCGGCCACCTTGACCCAGCGCGGCTGGGTGCGGGTGCCGTCGTCGGGTACATCGACGCCGACCTGGTGCATCTGCTCCGACGGAAGGTCGATCGACCAGAGCTTGCCGGCCTGCTGGAAGGTGATCGTCGCGGCCGAGCCCGGCTTCGCATCGGCCACGCCGAGCGACGGGAACTCGATGTCGTAGTCGGTGAAATGGGTGATCTGGCGGGTCTGCTTGCTGTCCAGGTCATAGACCCAGATGTTGGCGCGGCGCTTGGAATCCCGGTCGGACAGGAAATAGATCCGCCGTCCGCTCCACATCGGCGACGTGTCGTTGCCCTTCCAGTCGGTGATCCGGTCGAGCTTTTTCGAGGTGAAATCGTAGGTGTATACATCCGGCGCGCGGCCGCCGTCATAGCGCTTCCAGGTGCGGAAATCGCGGAAGATGCGGGTGTAGGCGATGCTGTGCCCATCCGGCCCATAGGTCATCAGGCCGCCGCGATCGAGCGGCAGCAGCGTTGGCAGGCCACCGGCGACCGGCACCTGGAACAGCCGGTGCACCGACGGATTCCAGTCCATCCGGCGCGACATGAACACGATGTTCTTCGAATCCGGCGTCCAGGTGACCACCATGTTGTCGGGGCCCCAGCGGGTCGGCGCCTTGGCGACCACGTCCGAGTGGAAGGTCAGGCGCCTGGCCTCGCCCCCGGTGGCCGGAATGACATAGACGTCCTGGTTGCCCTGGTAGCTGGCGGTGAACGCGATCCATTTTCCGTCCGGCGAGTAGCGCGGCATCAGGTCCTGGCCCGGATCGGCAGTCAGGCGCTGCGCGGTGCCGCCGGCCTTGGCCACCGTCCAGAGGTTGCCGTGCGCCACGAACACGATGCGGTCGCCGTGCGAGTTGGGGAAGCGCATCAGGGTCGGGGCCGCCGCCTGGGCTGCTCCCGTCGAGAGTGCCGTGGCCGACAGCAACCCCATCAGCAGGGCGACGCGGGTCCGGATCGTATGGGCCATCGTGACAGGTTCCTAAGGTGGGGCAGGCGGAGTGCGCTGATGCAATGCACGAAGGGAGCCTGTGTTCGTACAGCGGTCAAGCGTCGGGCGCTTGCAGGGTAGGGCCTGTGCCGTTAGCCTGCGGTCTGCATCAGGAGTTGGGTTGACCCCCAACGCCAACCTGCCTCCCCGGGCAAGGTGGCGTCCCGTTCAGGGAGATGCGGCCGTTTCCGGCAACCAACGGGACCACGCCGCCATCATCTGCGACCAGGGTCTGCCCGTCTCCATCATTCGGAGCGGCCAGTTGAAGCGGAACGTGCCTATCCCTCTCGAGCGCACCGGGCCGGCCTCGATTGCTTCGGCCACGGACGACGCGTTGAATGGCCTGCTCCGTGCGCCCATCGCCGTGGCGCTGGGCGACGAGACCGAGCATGTCTGTCTCGGTGCCGTTATCGATCATATCGGCCGGGCCCGCCTTTGCGGTTGGCACCTCGTGCTGCACGGTGCCGCCCGCGACGCGCAGTCGGGGATTGAGGCCTGGACACACCTGTATCGCGTCATGCCGGATCATGGCGGACGCGTGCTGGTATTGCTGCACCGCGCCTGTGCGGGCGACCAGCGCGAGGAACTGCGGCGTGAGGCGGTACGCGCCTCCTTGGGCCTCGGCTAGATGGTTGGTCCGACCGGATAGCGATCTAGCTCCCGGAGAACGTGAAGTCCTTCACCGACAGGTTCGTGACGTGCGACAGGGTCACCACCGCATTGTCCGACAGGAAGAGGGTCGTCGAGCCGCCGCGGATACTCTCGTTCGCGACCACCTGCTGCGCCGTTCCGCTGAAGCCCTGCAGGTCGATCTTGTCGATGCCCGGCGTGAAGTCGGTGATGAGCGTGCCGCCGCCATCTGGCGGAAGAGCGGTGAAGGTCGGTTGGCTGATGAAGCGGAACAGGTCGTGGCCGGCGCCACCGGTCAGGGTCTCCGCCGCGTTGCCGCCGATCAGCGTGTCGTTCCCGCTCCCGGCGTTGATCACGAGGCTCGGGACGTTGGTGTCGTCGGTCGGTACGAAAGCGCCCCGGTAGCCCTCGTAGAGGTTGCCGACAGTCGAATTGCCGCTTGTCAGGATGTCTTGGCCGTACTGGCCGGCGATGAGGACATCATGCGCGGTGCCGGTGGCGATGAGGGTCGAACTCCCGTGCGCGCCGCCCACCAGGGTACTGCGCTGGGCCCCGGCAGTGATGGTGTTGTTGCCGACATAGAAGTAGCTGCCGTCGCCCGGGCCTTCGGGATACGGGGACATGTATGTGCCACCGGTGAATAAACCGCCGCCCGCACCGCCGGAGATCGTGGTGCGTTCCGCGTCGCCGCCGTTGACGACGTAGGTTCCGCGGTCTCCGCTGAAGGAAAAGGACGCCCCGCCTCCCATCACCGTCGCCTTGCCGGCGCCGCTGGCGATGACCTCGCTGTTGTTCAGAGGCGAATCGCTGTCGCCTGGACGGGTTCCCAGGATACTGACCAGGGCATCGGTCCCTTGCAGCAGCACGGTATTGTCGCCGCCCACGGTGATGACCGCGCCTTTGCCGGTGGCATCGATCGTGTCGCTGCTGCCGGGAAACTGCTGTCCGGACACCGTGTCGTTCCGCCCTTGCAGGAAGATGGTGTTGCTCCCGCCACCGCCCGTGCTGACGACCGATGCATTGCCCAGGAGGTGAACGATGTTGCCCGACCCCTCGAAATCCGCGGAGCCGACAAGATCGACCTGGTCCCGGTACCCATAGGCCAGGACGGTCGTGTCGTTTGCTCCGCCAAGGTCGATCATGTCGCCGGGTTTATGCGAGACGATCGTCCCGCCATCCTGGGGTTTCGGATCGACCCGGCCCGACGTCTCGATCGACCTGGGCAACCTGGCGTTCGTCATGGTCTCGTCCCGCTGCGATACTGGGTTCCCGGAAGACGGCCTATCTGACGAGCATGATCTCAAACGTTTCGTCGCTCAAGCATGTTCCGAAACGACACCTTCACGACCTGGACAGGAGGCTTGACGGGAGCGCACACGAAGTGCGGGATGTCGGCGTTGTTTTTCTTACCCCCGGCAGGTATGGGCGCAAGCCAGTGCGCAGTTCCGGAACGTGATTACAACGACTGGCCAAGTCGCGTTTCCAGGGCGGTCCGATAGGTCCGGCTGATCCGGCAGCGCTGGCCGCGTTTCAGGACCACGTCGAACTCACCGTGCGAGATCGGCTCCAGCCGCAGGATGCTGTCGAGATTGACGATCGTGGAGCGGTGGATGCGGGCGAACCGGGCCGGATCCAGCCGCTCCGCCAGGTCGGTCAGCGATGCCCGGTGAAGCACGATCGAGCCGCCGATATGCAAATTGACATAGACCCCGGCGGCCTCGATCAGGTCGACATCCTCCACCCGGACGAAGCGTGCGGTCTCGTCCGCCTTCAGCACCAGCCGGTCCAGGAACCGATCGCGTGGCAGAGCAACGTTCCGGGCCTCGGAGAGCATGCCGATCATGTCCTGCGCCAGCGTCCCGAGCCTGCCCTCGTCGCGGCGCGAGCGCACCCGTGTCATCGCCGCCTCGAGACGCTCGTCGCTGAACGGCTTGAGCAGGTAATCCAGCGCGTTGTCCTCGAACGCCCGGACTGCATGTTTGTCGTAGGCGGTCACGAACACCGTCGGCGGCATCTGCGCGGCGCCGACCTGCCGGATCACGCCGAGCCCGTCGAGGAGCGGCATCTGCACGTCGAGGAACACCAGGTTCGGCCGGCTCTCGAGGATGAGCCGCACGGCCGCTTCCCCGTCCCCCGCCTCGGTCACCTGACCGACCGACGCATCCTGGTTCAGGAGATCGATGATCCTGCGACGCGCCGGCGGCTCGTCATCGACCACCAGGACCCGCATCGGCTCAGGCTGCAGCATGATGTCGGGCTCCGGGTGCCAGACGAACGGGAAACGACATCGTCACCTCGGTGCCTCCTGCCTTTCCCGGACCGATCGCGAACTCTGCCTCTCCGACCGGATGCAGGCCCAGAACCCGCTCGCGGGTGATCGACAGTCCGACGCCGCTACCGGACGCACCGGTCCAATCCGGCGGCAGTCCGATCCCGTCATCGACGACGCCGATCGTGAGCCGTCCGCCGCTCCGGCACGCGTCGATCCGCACCAGGCCACCACGCGCACGGCCGGAGATCCCGTGCCGGATCGCGTTCTCCACCAGCGGCTGCATCAGCAGGCTCGGCACCAGGACGGCAAGGGTGTCGGGATCGACGCTGATCTCGACGGTGAGCCTGTCGCCGAAGCGCAGGCGCTGGATCGCCAGGTAGTGGTCGAGGAACACGAGCTCCTCGGCCAGGGATATTTCCTGCACGCCCTGGTCCCCCAGCGACCGCCGGAGAAGCTCGCCCAGATGCTCGATCATGCGTCGCGCCAGCCGCGGATCATGCGTGACTTCCGACGAGATGGTGTTGAGGGCGTTGAACAGGAAATGCGGGTCGAGCTGCATCCGCAGCGCGACCAGGCGCGCCTCGGAGAAGCTCCGCTCGAGCCTCTCCACCTGGAGTTCGGCGGCGCGATATCGCTGGCTGGAGGTGGTCGCCTGACGAACCCCCACGATCAGCACGTAGACAAGCAGGCTCCACAGGATACGCCCGTGCAGCGCCTCGGTAAGGGGCCGTGCATCGGCGAGCGCCGACCAGGCCCGGACACCCAGCACGCTTCCGAGTGCCGCCGAGAGGTAGAGATAGAAGGCCGTCAACCCGAGCCCGAGTGCCAGCGGCAACAGGGGACGCCGCCAGTCCGTCGCCGATACGGTGCGACCGTCCAGGGCGATGACGATTGCGGCGATGACGCCCCAGGACCACCAGTCGGCGAGAGAGACCAGCACGGTCGGCGCCCAGTCCGGCCCTCCGGTCAGGCCGGGAAGCGCGAACACCACGCCGATCGCGGTCCAGAACGACGCGACCAGGGCGGCACGGCGCCACCGTGTCCATCCCGTCCCGATGCCGGACGACCCCCTGGTCAGGGTACGTGCTTCGATTGTGCGGGGAAAGTGATGCCGGCGGGATTGTCGAGCCGCATCTCCAGTCCCCATCCCCAGTGGCCCACGCTACCCGGGAACCGGTTGCTCAGCGCGACAGCTATCACATTCTTTCCCTTGTGCAGCGGCAGCTCGAACGATCCGTTCAGCAGCGACAATGTCCCGTCCGGACGCTTCCGCGAGGCTGACGGATAATACAGGTTCTTGTCGGCAAATACCGGGCTGCCGTTCGCGAAGACCCAGACTTCCCGCGTCCAGCCGAGCGAGACGGGCACCGTCCGGTCGTGGTCGGAGACGATCGTGGTCCTGAGCCAGGCCACCGCCGCAGCGCCGCGCTCCGCCACGCCACCGAAGCGGCGGCTCAGATTGACCAGCCCGAACCGTTCCGCATCGATGTCGCTCCAGGGCGCCACCATACCGGGCATCTCGTCCAGCGTCGGTATATGACCGTCCGGCAGCACGGATGCGGCCGAGACCTGCCAGGCACGGACCAGTCCCGGCGCCGTATCCGTCGCGTCCGGCGCGGGGCTGGCGAATGCCGCCTGATCCACGCCAGGGGTGACCACCAGGTTGGCGAACGAGGCGGGTCCCTGCAATAATAGACCGCCCTGTTGCAGGTCGCCTGCCAGATGATCCACCGCCAGCACTGCCGCGCCGTTGACGAATGCCCGCAATCTGTGTCCCGACACCAGCAGCTTCACATGGTTCCAGCCAGTCTCCGTGACCGGCGCCGGGCCCTGGTACTCCGGATAGATGTCCCACATCAGGTTGCCGTGCGCCTGTGGGGCATACTGCACGCAATCGTAGGCGGCCTCGCAATGCGGTTGCGGGCGAAGATAGAAGATCTCAGCAGCACCATTCCCGCCCTGGCGGAAGCCGACGCCCGGGATTTCCTCGCCGATCGGCTTGAGGTCGAACGCGATGGTGCCGTCACTGAACGAGAGGCCGCCCAGCGTCGCCTTGCCATCGTTGATCCGCAGGATCCCGCCGGCAAGGAACTCGGTGTTGCCGTCCGGCTGCCAGCGGTCCGGACTCATCGGCACGTTCACCGCCGGCGCCGCGCCGGGCACCGTTGCGTCGGCCGGCCGCAGCATCGACAGCACGCAGACGCAAATCGTCAAGGCGCCCATGTGGCCGGAAACTATCGTCTTGAAGCGGGTCATGCTGCATCTCTCGGTGGAAGCACCCGATCGTCCGGGCGGCCAAGACCTGCGCCGCGCGCATCCATGCCGCGAGAACAAAGTCACCAGCCGGATCGTGGGCTTGCGAGACGGCTGAACGGCGCCGCCAACCGGTCGAGCTGGCGGCGGTTATCCCTGCTCCGTCGTCGGCGCGATTGTGCCGCGACCTGCCGGCTGCTTCGGCACCGGCCGAACAACGATCTGCCCGGTCTCCGGGGCTGGGGGCCGGCGCATGACGGTGAGCATCTTGTTCATCGGTCCCTGGAACCTGTCCGCCAGCTGCATCAGCATGTCCCGCCTGAACACGTAGAGCGCGCCGATATAGAGCGATCCGCCAAGTGCCGAGATCACCATCACCCGGATCAGGTTATGGTCGTTCAGTGCGGGAAGAAGCGAGACGGCGTAGGCGGCGCCGATCGACCCGCCTGCGAGCAGCACCGGCATGAGATAGAATTCCAAGATCGTGCCGATCTTCACGCCGCCCGACCTCAGGATCAGGATCGAGCAGAGCGGTGGATAGCTCATGTAGTAGATCACCACCGCGGTCGCGACCCCCAGCGTGCCGTGCAGCCAGGCACCGCCGATGACCAGGGCGAAGAATATCGGCGCGGACACCAGGGCGATCCGGAAGGAACGGCCGAACTCCCGCCTTGCGCTGAGCAGCGATCCGGCAATCCAGAACACGGCATCGAAGGGAAGCCCGATGCTCAGGAGCTGAACCAGCGGGATCGAGCCCTGCCACCGCTGCCCGAACAGCAGATGCAGTCCCGGGCCGGCAAGGGCGGCCTGCAGGAAACAGAACGGCATCACGAGATAGGATAGCAGGCGACAGGCCCGCACCACGGCATCGATCTGTCGCGCGGGATGCGAACCGAGCTGGGCCAGGGCCGGAAGCAGCACGTTGGTCAGGTTTCCGGCCAGCATGCGGATCGGCTGCACCGAGAACCGGAACGCGAAGAAGTATAGCCCGACCGTGTCTTTGGACGCGATCAGGCCGAGCACGATGTAGTCGCCCTGGTTCACGATCTCGACGATCGCCCGCTTGGCGAAGACCGTCGTGCTGCGGCCGAGGACGTACCAGACCTGCACCGCCTTGATGCGCCGGTTATACACCGGCGGGGACTTGCTCCAGAACACGGCCGCCTTGATGACGGCGACGATCGGTATCGGCAGGGCGAAGCTGTAGGCACCCATCCCCATCCAGGCGAACACGATGGTCCCGAACTGGATCGCGAAGATCTCGAACGTGTTGTAGGTGGCCAGGAACCGGAAGTTCATCGCGAGCCGGATGCTGACCGACGGCACGATCGATAAAGTCCTGATCGGCACGGCGACCGAGAGGATTATGATGATCCATGTCAGCGAATGGCTCTTGTAGATGTAGGCGGCGACCGGTGCCGCGAGCCACACGGCCACCATCCCGAGCGTGCCGAGGCAGAGGCTGATCCAGAATGCCGCGGACGACCATTGCGCAAGACGCTTCTGTCGCTGCAGCAGGACTTCGTCCACGCCGAAGCTCACCAGCGTCTGGGCGATCCCGGTGATGGTGTAGGCGAGCCCGATCGTCCCGAAATCCGACGGGGTCAGCAGCCAGGCCAGGATGAGTTGCGAGAAGAACCCGAGAAGTCGCGCGCTTACGCTTTGAGCGAACAGCCAGAAGAAACCGCTAGTCGCGGCCTGACCAAGACCGTGATTATGTCTTGCATTGATTGCGGTCGGGGCGGCCATGAGAGCGTAATCCTGTATATCGGTCCGCGCTGCTCGATGGCACGCTGGTCTGAAGACATGCGGCTTTAGGGATATAGTGGGTCTTCGCTTCAGCCGCTACCGAAGAGCGTTGGACGCACCTGGTCAACCGATCTCCGTTCGGCAATGTGAACGGTAAGTCAAGCTGGCGCCAGACCAGCTATCGGGCACATCAAGTATCTTCGTCGGGTGAGAGTTTGTTAGACAACTTTATTCGAGGCTTGCTGCGTCGATAATTGAACGTGTCTGGAAAGTATCGATTAAAGTGTGGCCTTTTGATAATATGGCTGGTCGCACGGGCCAAAACGTATTTCGGTGATGGACGGAGGCAAGCAACGTATAGAAGCGATCCTGCCGTCATGCGGCAATGAATCGGAAAGCCGATCGTATCACCGGTCGATCCAGTAATGAGTTTGGCGACATTGCAATCTGGTCTGTCAGGCTTGAATAGCTGACGCGGTTCGAACAACTGCACGGCACGCATCGCTACCTGCTGCTGACGCCCTCCATGATGTCGGCTCCAACGACCCGATCGTCGTCGGTGCGGCGCCGATGCTCCGGGACGCTTATATGATCCGGCATCAGGCCGCCGCCAAGACGTGCGATCCGGCTGCTGGGGATGTCGCGGGACGCTTCCGTTCGTTGGCTTGCGAGTTTTGCGAGCAGGGTTGCGGCCCTGCGCTGGCTGAGGACCTTTCCGTTGGCATCGTTGTCGCGGAGCCAGCCTTCGATGCGTGCGAACGGGCTGCGCTTGGTCCAGGGCCGGCGCAGCAGTTCGGCCGTCAGCTGCGGCTGGTCGACGGGGACGTCGATGCGGGTGCGGTTGCGTTCCAGCCAGTCGGCCTCGAAGCGGAGCGCCTGCGGGAACAGGGCGACCACCTGGTCCTCGTCGGCCGGGGTGGCGACGATCCTGGGGGTGCCGCCCAGGGCCGCGACCAGTGCTGCGGCAAGGTCGCGTCCACGGCGGGCCAGGTGGCCGAGCTGGGTGGCGCGCGGGTTCATCTCGATCAGGTAGTAGAGCCCGGTCGCGGTCTCGATCATGAAGTCGAGGCCGAACAGGCCGGAGGCGCCGATCCGGCGGGCGACGATGGCGGCGGCGGCCTCCATCTCGGGGCAGTCCACCATCCTGACCACGGTGGCGGCGCCGATGCCGTTCTGCGCCCTGAGCACGTCGACGCTGAGTGTGTCCAGCAGGTGTCCGTCCCGGCAGGCGGCCATGATGTTGGCCTGCCTTCCCTCGATGAAGGCCTGCACGGTGACGGTGCGGCGCTCGCGGCGCAGGCACTGCACGAACGGGAACGGGTCGCCGTCGAACAGCAGGATGCGCACGGCGCGGCGCAGGGTCAGCGGCTGCGACATGGCGAGGAAGGCGGCCTCTGCGTCGGCCAGGGTATGCACGACGCTGACCCCGGAGCCGCCCCAGCTGCCCTCGGTCTTGATCACGCAGCGGCCCGGGCGTGCGGCGAACCAGGCGCGCAGGTCGTCCACGCCAGCGATCGAGCGTCCGGCGGGCACGCGGACGCCGTCGGCCTGCACGGCCTGCAGCAGGCGGTCGCGGGTGCCGCTCAGCGAGAAGCCATCGGGCGCGCCGAGCGAGCGCTCGATCAGCGCACGCAACGCGACGCTGTCGGGATCGTGGGCGGTGGCGGAGGCGTGCAGCGCATGCAGGTGCGCGACGACGCGATCGTCGGTGGGGACGATGAGATCGGGGGTTTCCTGGCGGATGGCACGTGCCAGCGTGTCGAGCGGGGCGAGGGCGGAATAAGCGTGGACGGCGCGCAGGCTGCGCAGCACCCGCATCGGATGACCGTGCGGACAGATCGCGGAGACCAGGGCACCGTGGCCATGGAACGCCACCGCCAGGCGCGCCGCCGACGGCCACCACGTGGTCGTCGCGATAAGGACCCTGAGCTGGTTCATGGGTGCTGGGTAAGCCTCGGCAACGATCATGGCCCGAAATTCAAGAACAGGATTCAGTACAGGGCGAGATGGGCTGTCGAAGCGAATTCGAGACCCAGGGAAACTCGATTATTTCAAACTACAGAAACTTCGTTGGCAGTGAGGCAGCCGAAACAAAACATGGAGAGCGCCAACATCTTCGCAACTGCGGCAAGATGCCTGGAGTGCCAAGAGGCAGACTACGCATGCACTAGATGCCATATGTGCTGCAAACATTGTAGTAAAACCTGCACGGATATCGTCGGCTTATCGTTATTTCTACATGAATTCTTGTCGATTGACGATGAGAACTCTGCCTCGTGAGCATGGCAGTCAACGGGACCGTTTCAATATTGTCCCGGAATGCAGATGCGGCTGACGTTCGGGACGCGGTTGGCCTGCAGGTCGACGCCGGTTGTCCACCGGCGCGGTGATGCCGGTGGATCTAGATCCGCGATGCGTGCGCCAGAACCGGGCGGGCGGGAGCCGGTCGAACCACCCGGGAACGCGTCCCGAACCCGCGCAGGTTCATGGATGATTGCCCACTTTCGACAAGCAGCCCCTTCCGGTTTATCCGCTTGGCTGCGAGGCTGACGGGAACGCCGGCAAAATCCGGGAAGGACGCCAATCGATGACCGCTCCCCTGCATGCCCCACTGCACATCCCTGCGATCCTCACCGTCACGCTCAACCCGGCGATCGATCATACCGTGCGGCTCAAGGAGCTGATCCCCGGCACCGTCCACCGTGCGCTCGGCTCGGAGTGGGCGGCGGGAGGCAAGGGGGTCAACGTCGCCGGCTGCCTCGCTGACTGGCGCCTGGACGGAGAGCCGTCGGTGGTCGCGACCGGATTGCTGGGCGAGGGCAACGCACCGACATTCGAGGCCTTCTTCGCGGCCAAGGGCATTGCCGACCGCTTCGTGCGCATTCCCGGCCATACCCGGACCAACATCAAGCTGCTGGACGAAGCTACCGGCGACACGACCGATATCAACCCGGCCGGCCTGATGCCGCAATCGATCCATCTCGAACAGCTGCGCGCGGTCCTGGAAGCCGAGGCGAGTGCCGGCTCGATCGTCGTGCTGTCGGGCAGCCTGCCGCCCGGCCTGCCGCATGCGACCTATCGCGAGATCGTCCGTGGCCTGAACCGCGAGGGTGCGCGGGTGATCCTGGATGCCGGCGGTCGCGCGTTCCGCGATGCTCTGGCGGCTCCGGCGGACGCCCTGCCTTGGGCGGTCAAGCCCAACCAGTACGAGCTCGAGCAATGGGCTGGCGAGCGCTTCGTTGATCTCGGCGGCATGGTCCGGGCGGCCCACAGGCTGTGCCGGCAGGGCATCGGTTTGGTCGTGGTGTCGCGTGGAGCCGAGGGCGCGTTGTTCGTCAGCGAGCGCCATGTCCTGCTCGGACGGCCGCCGATCCTGCAGGTCGCCAGCACGGTCGGCGCCGGCGACGCACTGGTCGCCGGCATGGTCGCTGCTCTGGCGGAAAAGGCCGAGCCGGAGCGGGTCGCACGGATGGCGCTATCCTTCGCCGCCGCCAAGCTGGCACGGCGTGGGCCGAGTCTGCCCGACCGTGCAGCGGTGTTGTCGCACTTTGACACGATGACGATCGAGCGCCTGACCCCACCCGTATAGCGGGAAGGATCGACCGGAGCGGGCTACCGAAGCTGAGGGTCGGCAACCTTCAAAATGAAGGTGTCCAGCCTCTCCCACGGGCCGCCGAGATAGCGCCACAGGTGCAGGCAGGCGCCCTCGGTCTCGAACGGCATGAAGCCGCGCTGCAGCCGGCCGAGCGTGGTCCGGGCGATGTCCGGGCTCACCTTGTTCTGGACGGTGACGTGCGGATGCCAGCCCTGCCGGTCCTGAGGAGTCAGCCAGTCCGTCCAATCGGCCGCCAGTTTCGAGTGCATCTCCTTGAGCACCGGGGCCTGCAGCCGGAATGCGACGCCGTGGCCGAGCGGGACGGGAGCCTCGACCCGCACCACCGGACGTGACGGCAGGCCGGTGGTCTCGATCTCGCGCAACCGCTTCGTGATCGGCCGGCGTTCCTCCCCGGGCAAGTGATGGAACAGCGAGACGTGCGCCGGCACGACGTTGCGGTCTGCCGGGAAATGCCGATCCCGGAGCGCCTGGAACAGGCCCTGTGCAGGGTCGGCAAGCTGCAGTGTAAGAAGCAGAGGCGCGCGCCGCTCGCCGGTCGATGTTCCGGCCTGGCCGACCGGTTGCGGCGGGCCGCCATCGGGGGCGGCTGCAAGGTCCGTTCCGGGCCCGTCATCGTGTTGCGTGGTCATTTGCCTCATGCTAGAGGCCGCGCAACGGTAAAGGCGGGTCTAATTCCGCTAAAATTGCCAGGTCGATGATCAAGGGGGACGTGCGGAGTGACTTCAGGCGGCACGATAGCGTCTCCAGTTGCGAAACGGCCCGATGGAGCCGCTGGTCGTTACGCGACCGCACTCTACGAACTTGCGGACGAGCGCCAGCAGATCGACATGGTGGTCGACCAGGCCGACGGCCTTGCCCGGCTCATCGATACGAGCCCGGAGCTGCAATCGTTCCTTCGCAATCCGGTGCTCGACATCGCGCAGGATCGCACGGCGATGCTGGCGGTCATGACCGCCCAGGGATTCAGCGAAACCCTGCAGCATTTCGTCGGTGTGATCGTCAACAACCGTCGCCTGGCCGACCTGCGCTCGATCCTGACGGCCTTTGCGCTGCTGGTGGCCGACCGTCGCGGCATCGTCGCCGCCGAAGTCGCCAGCGCGCATCCGCTCACCGACCTCCAGCGCGTCCAGTTGCGCGCCCGCCTGACCGAGGCCGGCTACGGCCGCGTCGATATCCAGGAACGGGTCGATCCATCCTTGCTTGGCGGGCTGGTGGTGCGTGTCGGTTCGCGCCTGTACGATGCCAGCCTTCAGTCCCGCCTTTCCCGCCTGCACTACTCCATGAAGGGAGCCGCGTGATGGAGATCCGTCCCGCCGAAATTTCGGACATCCTCAAGCAGCAGATCGCCAATTTCGACAGCGAGAGCGACATTGCCGAGACCGGCACCGTCCTGTCGGTCGGTGACGGCATCGCCCGTGTCTACGGCCTGCAGAACGTCATGTCCGGTGAAATGGTCGAGTTCCCGGGTGCGGGTGTCCGCGGCATGGCGCTCAACCTCGAGAGCGACAATGTCGGCATCGTTATCTTCGGCGACGACCGCGCCATCCGTGAGGGCGACACCGTCAGCCGTACCGGCACCGTGGTCGATGTTCCCGTGGGTCGTGGCCTGCTCGGCCGCGTGGTCGATGGCCTCGGCAACCCGATCGACGGCAAGGGCCCGCTGACCGATGTCGTGCGCAAGCGCGCCGAGGTTAAGGCGCCGGGCATCATGCCGCGCCAGTCGGTGTCGGAGCCGATGCAGACCGGTATCAAGTCGATCGACGCCCTGGTGCCGATCGGCCGTGGCCAGCGCGAGCTGCTGATCGGCGATCGCCAGACCGGCAAGACCGCGATCATCCTCGACAGCTTCATCGCGCAGAAGCCGGTGAACGCACTCGGCGACGACAGCAAGTCGATGTACTGCATCTATGTCGCGATCGGGCAGAAGCGCTCGACCGTGGCCCAGATCGTGCGCACGCTCGAGGAGAACGGCGCGATGGAATATTCCATCGTGGTCGCCGCCACCGCGTCGGACCCGGCGCCGATGCAGTACCTGGCGCCCTATACCGGTTGCGCCATGGGCGAGTTCTTCCGCGACAACGGCATGCACGCGCTGATCTCGTACGACGATCTGTCCAAGCAGGCGGTCGCCTATCGCCAGATGTCCCTGCTGCTACGCCGTCCGCCGGCCCGCGAAGCGTATCCCGGCGACGTGTTCTACCTGCATTCCCGCCTGCTCGAGCGTGCCGCCAAGATGTCCGATGCCTATGGCGGCGGATCGCTGACGGCGCTGCCGGTGATCGAGACCCAGGCCGGTGACGTCTCGGCCTACATCCCGACCAACGTGATCTCCATCACCGACGGCCAGATCTTCCTCGAGACCGAGCTGTTCTTCCGCGGCATCCGTCCGGCGGTGAATGTCGGCGGCTCCGTGTCCCGCGTCGGTTCGGCGGCGCAGATCAAGGCGATGAAGCAGGTCGCCGGCAAGATCAAGCTGGAGCTGGCGCAGTATCGCGAGATGGCGGCGTTCTCGCAGTTCGCCTCGGACCTCGATGCTGCGACCCAGCAGCAGCTTGCCCGTGGCGCCCGCCTGACCGAATTGCTGAAGCAGCCGCAGAACACCCCGTATCCAGTGCAGGAGCAGGTCGTGGTGCTGTTCGCCGGCACCCGCGGCTTCCTGGACAAGGTGTCGGTCGACAAGGTGGTCGGCTACGAGCGCCAGTACCTGTCCGAGTTGCGCGCCAACGGCGATGGCATCCTGGAGTCGATCCGCGACCAGCGCGAGATCAAGAAGGACACCGAGGAAAAGCTGACCAAGTTCCTCACCGACTTTACCCGCCGCTTCACGCAAGGCTGAGGGACACCTCGGGATGCCTTCGCTCAAGGACCTCCGCGCGCGGATCACCAGCGTGAAGTCGACGCGCAAGATCACCAGCGCGATGAAGATGGTGGCGGCCGCGAAGCTGCGGCGGGCGCAGACCCATGCCGAGGCGGCCCGGCCTTATGCCGAGGCCATGCAGCGCATGCTCGCGGCCCTGGCTCGCAACATCGCCGGTCGCGAGGGCGCGCCGAAGCTGCTGGCCGGCACCGGCTCCGACAAGGTTCACCTGATCATCTCGGTCACCAGCGATCGTGGCCTCGCCGGCGGTTTCAACTCCAACATCGGCCGTGCCACCCGCCGGCTGATCCAGCGGCTCGAGGGCGAGGGCAAGACCGTCAAGCTGCTTCCGGTCGGGCGCAAGGGCGGCGACTACCTCGCGCGCGAATACCGCGATCGCATCATCGAGCGCATCCCCGGCTCGGCAGGCAAGGATGTCCCGTTCAGCGTCGCGGAAGAGCTCGGCGCGCGCGTCACCAGCATGCTGGAGAAGGGCGAGTTCGACGTCGCCACCCTGGTCTTCAACCGCTTCAACAACGTGATGTCGCAGACGCCAACCGAGATCCAGCTCATTCCGCTGGCTTTGCCGTCGAACGACAACGAGGTCGGCGACAAGGACGGCGCTACCTATGAATTCGAGCCGGACGAGGAAACCATCCTGGCCCGCCTGCTGCCGCGCAACCTGCAGATCCAGATCTATCGGGCGATGCTCGAGAGCGCTGCTGGCGAGCAGGGCGCCCGCATGACCGCGATGGACAGCGCCACCCGCAATGCCGGCAAGGCGATCGACCGGCTGACGCAGAACTACAACCGCACCCGGCAGGCCAACATCACCCGCGAACTCATCGAGATCATTTCCGGCGCAGAGGCCCTCTGATCTCGTTTTCCGATAGTCTCTGGTCGTCCGATTTCCAGCGCAGGAGCTGATCCATGTCCACCACTCTCGAGGCTCCCGCGAAAGCTCAGGGGCACAACATCACCGGCCGCGTCACCCAGGTGAAGGGCCCGGTCGTCGATGTGCAGTTCGAGGGCGAGCTGCCGTTCATCCAGAACGCGCTTACCTGCCAAATCGGCGACCTGAAGCTGGTCCTGGAAGTGGCCCAGGAGATCGGCGACCGCCAGGTCCGCTGCATCGCCATGGACTCCACCGATGGCCTGGTCCGCGGCACGGAAGTGCGTGACACCGGCAACCCGATCCGGGTCCCGGTCGGTCCCGGCACGCTCGGCCGCATCCTGAACGTCATCGGTGAGCCGATCGACGATCGCGGACCGGTGGTGGCCGTGAAATACTCGCCGATCCATCGCGACGCACCCACCTTCGAGGAACAGGCCGCGTCGTCCGAGATCCTGGTCACCGGCATCAAGGTGGTGGACCTGCTGTGCCCCTACCTGAAGGGCGGCAAGATCGGCCTGTTCGGCGGCGCCGGCGTCGGCAAGACGGTGCTGATCCAGGAGCTGATCAACAACATCGCCAAGGCGCACGGCGGCGTGTCGGTGTTCGCCGGCGTCGGCGAGCGCACCCGCGAGGGCAACGATCTCTACTTCGAGATGATCGATGCCGGGGTGATTAAGCTCGGCGACGTTAACACCGATGGCTCCAAGGTGGCGCTGGTCTATGGCCAGATGAACGAGCCGCCGGGTGCCCGCGCCCGCGTGGCGCTCTCCGGTGTGACCCTGGCCGAGTATTTCCGTGACGAGGAAGGCCAGGATGTCCTGTTCTTCGTCGACAACATCTTCCGCTTCACCCAGGCCGGCTCGGAAGTATCGGCGCTGCTGGGCCGCATCCCGTCCGCCGTGGGCTATCAGCCGACGCTAGCGACCGACATGGGCGCGCTGCAGGAGCGGATCACCTCGACCAAGAAGGGCTCGATCACCTCGGTGCAGGCGATCTATGTCCCGGCCGACGACCTGACCGACCCGGCCCCCGCCACTTCGTTCGCCCATCTCGACGCGACCACGACGCTGAATCGCTCGATCGCCGAGCTCGGCATCTATCCGGCGGTCGATCCGCTCGACTCCACCTCGCGGGCACTCGACCCGAAGATCGTCGGCGAGGAGCACTACCAGGTCGCGCGCGACGTGCAGCGCATCCTGCAGACCTACAAGTCGCTGCAGGACATCATCGCCATCCTGGGCATGGACGAGCTGTCCGAGGACGATAAGCAGATCGTCGCCCGTGCCCGTCGCATCCAGCGCTTCCTGAGCCAGCCGTTCCATGTGGCTGAAGTGTTCACCGGTGCGCCGGGCAAGCTGGTCTCGATCGAGGATACCGTGCGCTCGTTCAAGGCGATCGTTGCAGGCGAATACGACCATCTGCCCGAAGGCGCCTTCTACATGGTCGGTTCGATCGACGACGTCGTCGCCAAGGCCGAGAAGATGAAGAGCGAATCCAAGTAGGAAGCGGCCGATGCCGATCGACGTCGAAATCGTCAGCCCGGAAAAGCGCCTGCTTGCCCGGGCTGTGGACATGGTCGTGGTGCCGGGCTCTGAAGGCGACCTTGCGGCGATGCCCGAGCATGCGCCGATGATCGTGCTGCTGCGCGGTGGCGTGGTATCGTTGCACCAGGGTACGCAGGTCACCGATCGGTTTTTCGTGGCTGGTGGCTTTGCAGAAATCACCGGCGATCGCTGCACCATCCTGGCGGACATGGCGGTTCCGGTATCGTCGTTGTCGCGACAGGATGGCGAAGCGCGGCTCCGACAGGCCGAGCAGGACTACGACACAGCCGACAAGAGCGACGTTACGCTACTGGAACCACTTCTGGATCGTATCCAGTCGGCACGCGCCTGGGTTGAAACGGCAGAAGTCGGTTAACGTTAAAACACCGTTGCTGCTTTAAATGTTATCGAACGACGACCTCATCCCATTGTATGGGATAACGGACGAGTGCGCACCAAGGCTGCATTGACGACTGGCAGCACGCTGAACGGTGAAGCGCCTCGTACCGGAAGGTTATGGATATCCAGGCCGCCAATTCCGACCACGGTCCCTTTTATTTTGATTCCGAAAAGATAGACATACAAAGAATACGCGCCCTGGTTGCACTGACGGGCGCAGGGTTCTGGGAATGGAGATGTTCCGATAACCGATTGCGTCTCAGTCAAGAGATCCACCGGTTCATCGGCACTCCCGGCGAGACCATTTCGGAAACAGCCGAAGCCGCGCTGACGGTGGTTCATCCCGATGATCTTGATGCCGTCACCATCGCTTTCGATAACATAACGGCCGGACGAAATTCGTCGATTACGCTTATTTGCCGTGTGCGCCACCAGGAAGGACACTTCATCCGGGTGCTGTTCCGCGGACAGGTTGTAGAGCGCGACAGCGAGGGGCATCCAGGCGAGATTCTCGGGATCGCCGTGAAGTGCGACCAGGAAAGCCGGTTGCTTCTGCAGCACTATTGGCCGCAGGACGTGGAGAGTTTTCTCGACGATGCCGAGATCGCCGTCTGGCGCTTCGATAGTCGGTCGAACACAACGGTGCGCAGCCATCGGTCGAGCACCATGCTCGGCTACAGACCGGGCGACATCGCAGCGGGATGGCCGGGCTGGGTCGCCCTCATCCATGCCGACGACCGGATGCGCGTGCTCGACGGGGTGGAGCAGGCGACCCGGGACGGGGTCAAGACCTACCAGCAGGAATACCGGATGCTGTGCCGCGACGGCAGCTATCTGTGGATCCTGGATCGTGTGCGTGTGCACGCGCACACGCTCGATGGCGGCATCGATGTGAGTTCCGGCCTGTTTATCGACATCAGCACCCAGGTCGCGGCGCGGCAGGCGCTGGAAGCCTTGTCGGTCACGGATGGACTGACCGGCATTTCCAACCGTCGCCAGTTCGATGACACCCTGACGGCGATGTGGGGTGGTTACGAGCGGTCCGGACGCCCCTTGTCGCTGCTGCTGATCGACGTCGATTTCTTCAAGCTGTTCAACGACCAGTATGGCCACCAGGCCGGGGACGAGTGCCTCCGCATCCTGTCGCAGGCGATGTCGCTGACTCTGCGGAAGGGTCTCGACCTGCTGGCGCGCTATGGCGGCGAGGAATTCGCGGTGCTTCTGCCGGACTGCCCTGCTGCCGAAGCGTGGCAGATCGCCGAGCGCATCCGGTCCACCATCTGCGCTCTGCGGATACGCCACGATGCCCGCCGCATCGGGATGCCGATCGTGACCGTCAGCATCGGGATCGCAGCCAGCGACAGCCTTTTGATAGCACGTGCCGACCAGTTGGTCGGCGCGGCGGACGGCGCCCTGTATCGCGCGAAGCGGCTTGGACGGGATCGGACGGTGATCGCCTTCGAGGAGCCGGAAGACTCCGCCTCCGCGTCGCTCGACCTTGGCGGGTTCGACGCCTGGCCGCTGCCTCGCCCGGAAGTCCGGGCGGTTCAGCCTCTGCCGCGGTAGCCCGGCACATCCTGAGAGGGCACCCAGACCCCGGCGGGCGGCTCCCCGGTCTGCCAGAACACGTCGATCGGCATGCCGCCCCGCGGATACCAGTATGCGCCGATGCGCAGCCATACCGGCGACAGGAGCTCTACCAGCGTCGTCGCCACCTGCAGAGAGCAAGCTTCATGGAACGAGCCATGGTTGCGGAAGCTGGTGAGGAACAGCTTCAGTGACTTGCTCTCGACGATCCAGTCGGCCGGTACGTAGTCGATCACCAGATGGGCGAAATCCGGCTGTCCGGTGACCGGGCAGAGCGAGGTGAACTCCGGCGCCGTGAAGCGCACCAGGTAATGACGGCCCGGATGCGGTGCCGGCACACGCTCCAGTTGCGCCTCGTCCGGGCTCGACGGCTGCGGCGTATGCCGCCCCAACTGCGTCAGTCCACCGGTGCCCTGCTCGCTCGCCGCGTCATCCATCGAACTCTTCTCCATCAGGCGATGCTCATGTCCGGCCGAAGCCACCAGCCCGGCCCTCCCGATTGCGACACGGGCAACATCTCCATCGGATCGCCGGTGAAGGTCACGGTGTTGGTCGGCGTTTCCTCGATGCGCATGCCGGCGCAGCGCAGCAGGCTGCCGTCCGCCTGCAGGATCGCACCGAGCTTGGCCATCAGCAGGCAGGCCATCAGCTCGGTGGTCGGATCCCCGGGCGTGACCACGATTCGCTCCGCCCGTTCCGGTTCGTTGGCGCGAAACCAGGCCAGCAGCGGATCGGTGGACGACAGTTGCAGCGCGTGATCCAGCCGCTCGTCGACGAACCGGTGCCAGCGCGCCTTGGCCTGCTCGAACGGCACCAGCATGTTCGAGCTGCCATCCAGGGGGCCGGGCCGTACAGGTTGCAGCGTGACCGTGACGAACTCGTTGTGGCCGTGCGGCAGCGAGCAGCGTTCGGCGGCACCGGCGATCAGGCGGTGTCCCATCGAGAAGCGGCGGGTGAACTGCAGCTCAAGCATGCGATACCCCCGCCCTGTATCGCTCCCAGCCGGAACGTCGCAGGTCGCAGGCGGGGCAGGTGCCGCAGCCGAAGCCCCACGCATGCCGGTGGGTGCGGTCGCCCAGGTAGCAGCTATGGCTCTCGTCTCGGATCAGCGTCACCAAGGGGGCGCCGCCGAGCCGTTCCGCCATGGCCCAGGTCTGGGCCTTGTCGATCCACATCAACGGTGTGTGCAGCACGAAGCGCGCATCCATGCCGAGGTTGAGCGCTACCTGCAGCGCCTTGATGGTGTCGTCGCGGCAGTCCGGGTAGCCGGAATAATCGGTCTCGCACATGCCGCCGACGATGTGGCGCAGGCCGCGCCGGGTCGCCAGGGCCGCCGCGAAGGTCAGGAACAGCAGGTTCCGGCCCGGCACGAACGTGTTCGGCAGCCCGTTCGCACCGAGGGTGATCTCGGCGTCACGGGTCAGCGCGGTGTCCGAAACCTGCGCGAGCGCATCCAGCGCCAACGTATGGTCCGGGCCCAGCCTGTCCGCCCAGGCACCGTCGATCGCGCCCAGCCCGGTCCGGATCGAGGCGCGGCAATCGAGCTCGACCCGGTGGCGCTGGCCGTATTCGAAGCCGAGCGTCTCGATCCGGCCGAACCGCTCTAGGGCCCAGGCCAGGCAGGTCGCGGAATCCTGGCCGCCGGACAGCAGCACCAGCGCGCCGTCATTGCCCACCGGCTCGGCCATCATGGGATCCCGATCATCTTGTGCGTCTGCACGCTGAGCCGCCATTGCGGATGCGCCAGGCAATAGGCCACCGCGGCCTCGGTGTTGGCCGCCCGCGCGAGACCGTCCATCGGCTGCAGGAAGAAGTGGTCGAATGCCAGCCCGGCCAGGCTTTCGGGATCGATGTCGGTTTGCGGGAACACCAGCTTGAGCTCGGCACCTGTCCGCTGGACCATCGGGTTCCCGGCCTTCGGGCTGACGCACACCCAGTCGATTCCGGCCGGGGCCGCCAGCGTGCCGTTGGTCTCGACCGCGATCTCGAAGCCGCGTGCATGCATCGCCGCGAGCAGCAGGTCGTCGATCTGCAGCAGTGGCTCGCCACCGGTGAACACCACGAACCGCCGGGTGCTGCCGCCGGGCCAGCAGGCCAGGATCGCGTCGGCCAGCGCCGTCGCATCGGCGAAGCGGCCGCCGCCCTCGCCGTCCATCCCGATGAAGTCGGTATCGCAGAAACGGCATGCGGCTTCGGCCCGGTCCTGCTCGCGGCCGGACCACAGGTTGCAGCCGGTGAACCGGCAGAACACCGACGCACGCCCCGCCTGCGCCCCCTCGCCCTGGAGGGTCGCGAACATTTCCTTCACCGCATAGGCCATGACGCAGCCATGTCGGTCAGCCGCCGTTCTTTCGCAAGCCTTTCTTCCCGGGAACCGGACCCGCGCCGCAATCCAGGCACGCATCCTGCAGGCTGCGGCTGTTCACAACCGTCCGGGGACGCCGCCTTGCGCATCGATCTTGCCCTCCTGTCCGCCGCCTTGCTGCTCCTGGCGGTTCCGGACGCCCGCGCCGCAGCCGCGCCGATCAAGGTGCGGGTGGTGGTGGTCGCCAATTTCGAGGATGGCGCCGACACCGGCGACGCACCCGGCGAATTCCAGGACTGGGTCGAGCGCGAGCACCTGGACGAGACGGTGCCGGTGCGCGGTGCACCGGACGTGGTGCGCCGGAACCGCCAGGGCCTGTACGGGATGGTGCTGCGCCATGGCGTGACCGACCTCGCCGCGTTCGTGCTCGATCCGCGCTTCGACCTGCGCCACACCTACTGGCTGTTTACCGGCATTTCCGGCGTGGACCCACGCGCCGCCTCGGTCGGAAGTGCCGCCTGGGCGCGCTGGGTGGTCGATGGCGACGAACTGCGCGAGATCGACGACCGCACCCTGCCGGCCGGCTGGCCCTATGGGTTGTGGGCGATCGGCGCCGAACGTCCGAACCAGCTCCCCAATAATCCCAACCATTTCGGCTCGGTGACCGACGTGGCCCAGCTCACCAAGGCCTACCGGCTCAACCAGCGGCTGGCAGCCTGGGCCTTCGACCTGACCCGCAATATCGTCCTGGCCGACACCGACAGCCTGCGTCGTCACCGCGCTGCCTGGACGGGCTTTCCCCAGGCGCAGCGGCCACCCTTCGTGCTGATGGGCGAGACGCTCGGTGCCCGCCGCTACTGGCACGGCGAGCCGCGCACGCGCTGGGCCGAGGACTGGGTCAGGCTGTGGACGGCGGGCCGGGGCCTGTTCGTCATGACCAACATGGAGAGCCAGATCTACGAGAAGGAGATGCTGGTGCTGGCCGCGCAGGGCTTCGTCGACGCGAACCGCATCATGGTCCTGCGGACCGCCAGCAACTTCTCCGAACCGCCGCCCGGCACCGGCGTCACCGCCTCGATCGGCGACGAGGAGCCCGGCCAGGTGGCGGCGTTCGACAGCAACCAGCGCGTCGGAGCGCCGGTGCTGCACGAACTGCTGGCCCACTGGGATCGCTACGAGAACACGATCCCGGGCGGTAAGTGAGCCGTTTGCCGATTATTCGGTGGAGACGCCGCGCCACAGATCGATGCCGCCATCGGTCGCGTGATGGTCGATCCGTGCCAGCTCGTCCTGGCTGAACGAGACATTGTTGAGGGCATCGAGCGAGTCGTCGAGCTGCTTCACATGGCGCGCGCCGATCAGTGCGGAGGTGACGCGTTCGTCGCGCAGCACCCAGGCGATCGCCATCTGCGCCAGGCTCTGGCCCCGGGCCTGGGCGATGTCGTTCAGTGCACGGACACGGACCAGGTTATCCTCCGACAGCAGCCGGGTGCTGAACGAGGTGTCCTTCGAGGCACGCGTGCCGTCCGGAACGCCGTTCAGGTATTTCGAGGTCAGCAGCCCCTGCGCCAGCGGCGAGAAGGCGATGCAGCCGACGCCAAGCTGTTCCAGCGTGTCGAGCAGCCCGTCCTCGACCCAGCGGTTCAGCATCGAATAGGACGGCTGGTGGATCAGCAACGGTACGCCCTCGGCCTTGAGGATCTCCGCTGCCTGCCTGGTGCGCTCCGGACCGTATGACGAGATGCCGACATAGAGCGCCTTGCCCTGGCGGACCATCTGCGCCAGAGCGCCCATGGTCTCCTCGAGCGGGACATCCGGGCTTGGCCGATGCGAGTAGAAGATATCGACGTAGTCGAGCCCCATCCGCTTCAGGCTCTGGTCGAGCGAGGCGAGCAGGTATTTGCGCGAGCCGCCGGTGCCGTACGGTCCGGGCCACATATCCCAGCCGGCCTTTGACGAGATGATCATCTCGTCACGATGAGCCTGGAAATCCTTGGTCAGCACGACGCCGAAATTCTCTTCCGCCGAGCCGTACGGAGGGCCGTAATTGTTGGCCAGGTCGAAATGCGTGACGCCGCGGTCGAAGGCACGACGGATCACCGCCCGTCCGGTCTCGAACACGTCCGCGCCGCCGAAATTGTGCCACAGCCCGAGCGAGACCGGCGGCAGCACCAGGCCGGAGCGCCCGCACCGCCGGAAGCCTGCATCGTCGTAACGGGTGGGGGAGGGAGTATAGCTCATTTGCGTGGGCGTCCTCGGTAGTTGCAGCAATCGGGTCTATCCCGGCACCATCAGCGTCTCGAGCACCGCCCGCAACTCCCCGGGGATCGGCACCGGTCGATTATCGGACCGGTCCACCATCACATGTATAAAATGCCCCTGCGCCGAGGCCTGCTCGGCATCCGCCCTGAACAAGCCGATCTCGTAGCGAACGCTGGATCGTCCGAGCGACCCCACCCGTAGCCCGGCATTGATATCGTCGGGGAAAGCCAGCGGCGCGAAATACCGGCAACCGCTTTCCACCACCAGGCCGATCACGTCGCTACGCTGCAGGTCGAACGCGGTGAGTGCCAGCATCATCCTGGTGATCGTGGTGTCGAAGAAGCTGTAGTAGATCGCGTTGTTGACGTGGGCGTAGCCGTCATTGTCGCTCCAGCGCGTGGTGAGCCGGTTGAACCACCGGTAGCTGACCAGCCGATCCGGTGGTGCCCTGTTCCCGTCCGCCATCGCCTCGCCCCCGTCCGCCTTCTGCCTTGCGATGCAAGGTGATTCGAGGGTACCCCGTTCGTCCACGACCACCCGTTCTTTCATGACCGAGGACTGCCGCATGGACCGCGACGAGCTGACTGCCTGGGCGCTGAAGAACGGCTGGCGGATGATTGCCGATTGTCCCAGCCTGACCAAGCCGCGCAATCCCAAGGAAGCTATCGTGCGGATGGTGTTCAAGACCACCGTGGTCAATCTCGAGGTCAAGAAGCCGGCCGGTAAATGGGAAAAGGTTTCCGGCGCCAGCTATGCCGCCGTCGTCGCCGATCCGGAGACCGATGTGCCGCAGGGGCTGGGCTTCGAGACCATCCCGAGCTTCAACACGCTGATGCGCGAAAACAAGGACGCCCAGGTGTTCTCCGCCTTCAAGTAGCAGCGCACACAAGCCCGGCGCACTGCCGCATCACAACGGTGGGGGCAGGGGAGCCAATCCCGGGATCGGGTGTTCATCGCGGGATTGCGCGGTGGCGCGCTTCGGGAAAGGAACATAATCATGAGCATCCTGTCGGCGCTCGGTCTGCAATCGGGCCGGAAAATTCGCTACGCCGTGGTGGGTCTGGGAGACATCGCTCAGGAGGCATTCCTGCCGGGCGTGGCCCACACCGGTAACTCGGAACTGACCGCTTTCGTCACGGGTGACGAAGAGAAAGCCCAGCTGGTCGGTGAGAAATATGGCGTCGAGGCCTGCTATGGCTACGACCAGTTCGACGAGATGCTTGCCTCCGGCACCGTCGACGCACTCTATCTGGCAACGCCGAACTGGCGTCATGCCGAGTTCATCGTCCCCGCGCTCAAGGCCGGCATCCATGTGCTGGCCGAGAAGCCGCTCGAGATCTCGACTGCGAAGTGCCAGGAGATCCTGGATGCGCAGAAGGGATCGACCGCCAAGCTGATGGTCGCGTATCGGCTGCATTTCGAGCCGGCAACGCTGTCGATGATCGAGCGGATCCGTGCCGGCGACCTGGGCGAGCTGATCTCGTTCAACAGCACGTTCGCGCAGATGGTCGATCCGGCCAACCACCGCGCCGCCAACGGCATCGAGGGCGGACCGATTTTCGACCTGGGCCCCTACCCGGTCAATGCCGCCCGTTACGTCTTCGGCGACGAGCCGACCGAAGTGGTGTCCGCGATCGGCACCCGCCATCCGCAGGCGGGGTTCACCGGCGATTTCGACGATACCGTCGCGGTCACGCTGCGGTTTCCGGGCGACCGGCTGGCGCAGTTCAGCCTCAGCTACTACGCCAACGCGATCGACACCTACACCGTGGCCGGCACCAAGGGCAGCATCGTGATGAGCCCGGCGTTCATGTACGGGATGTCGCTGGAGCAGGCGATCACCATCGGTGACAGCAAGTCGAGCAAGAGCTTCAAGAGCACCGATCAATTCGGCGGCGAGCTGAAGTATTTCTCTGACTGCATCCTCAACGACCAGGACCCGGAGCCCGACGGCGAGGAAGGCTATGCCGACGTTCGCGTGCTGGAGGGCATCGTCAAGGCGCTGAAAAGCGGCACCTCGGAAAAGCTTGCTCCCTTCACCCGCACGAAGCGGATCGATACGGCGCAGGTGCAGACGCTGGGCGCCGAGAAGACCCCGGAACTGGTCAACGCCTCCAATCCGGGCAAAGGTAAGGACAAGGCACCCGCAAACTGACCAGCGGCGCGGGCGTGCGGGCCGTCAGGCCGTCGCACGCCCTTCCATACGGAGTATCAGGATCATGAAGGCCAACAGCGTTCTGCAGACCATCGGCAAGACGCCACATATCCGGGTCAGCCGCCTGTTCCCGGATGCCGAAGTCTGGATCAAGTCCGAGCGAAGCAATCCGGGCGGCTCGATCAAGGACCGGATCGCGGTGGCCATGGTGGAAGCAGCCGAGGCCAGCGGGGCGCTCAGGCCCGGCGGCACCATCATCGAACCGACGTCGGGCAATACCGGCATCGGGCTGGCGATGGTTGCAGCGGTTAAGGGCTACAAGCTGATCCTGGTGATGCCGGACTCGATGTCGGTCGAGCGTCGCCGGCTGATGCAGGCCTACGGCGCCACCTTTGATCTGACGCCCAGAGCCGGCGGCATGAAAGCGGCAATCGCGCGTGCGCACGAACTGGCTGCCGAGCAGCCGGGCGCATGGATCCCACAACAGTTCGACAACCCGGCCAACATTGACGTTCATGTCCGCACCACCGCCGAGGAGATCCTGGCCGACTTCCCGGACGGGATCGACGTCATGATCACCGGTGTCGGTACCGGCGGCCATATTACCGGCGCCGCGATGGTCCTGAGGCAGCGCTTTCCGAAGCTGAAGGTATTCGCGGTCGAGCCGGCGCTTTCCCCGGTGATTTCAGGCGGCGATCCGGGACCACATCCGATCCAGGGCATCGGTGCCGGCTTCATCCCAAAGAACCTGCACACCGACCTGTTGGACGGCGTGATCGAAGTCGATGCCGAGGAAGCCCGCGAATTCGCCCGTCGATCGGCACGGCAGGAGGGGCTGCTGGTCGGCATCTCTTCCGGTGCCACGCTTGCCGCGATCGCGAAGAAGCTGCCGGAGCTCGAGAAAGGCGCAGTCATACTCGGATTCAACTACGATACCGGCGAGCGGTATTTGTCCGTGCCGGACTTCCTGCCGGGATAGGTGCATCTGAAGGATGGGCGGCGCAGGGCGGGATGGACGATGCCCGCCGCGCTCCTTGTGCTGATTCGACCGCCTGAACATGCGCCTCCGAGGCCGGTAAGCATTTACTAACCTGAACCTGCGACGATCGATGACCATCCATCAGCAAGATGAGCATCGTCATGCAGCAGATACCGCGTCCGCAATCCGGCCGCGAACGACGAGGCCTGTCTCCAAGTCTCGGAACCAAGCTGAGTTCGGGCTTCGCTTTGCTGACCATCCTGTCGATGGCAATGGGCGTCCTGGCGCTCGACCGGATGAGTGCGATGAACATCGCGGCGGCGCACATCCGCGACGACTCTCTTCCGAGCGAACTTCTGGCCGGGAAGCTGGCACTCGACCTGCAGGATGTGCGGCGCTGGGAAGCGCGCTACATGGTGACGAATGCGTTCGACAAGACCGAGCGCAAGGATCTCAAGGTAAAGCTGGCTGCGGCGGTGGACGCCGTGGACCGGGTGCGCCGCCGCTATGACGGACTTCTCGATCCCAATACGCAGCGCAAGCGATACACAACGGTGTTCGACCGGGTCTGGCCCGCCTACCGTGACGACCTGCAGAATACCGTCAAGCTGCAGGATGACGGGCAGGTGTTCCCGGCACTTCTCAACTACAAGACCAAGTCGGATGCCGATTTCGAAACGCTCATCGACTTCATGCAATCCGACATAAACTACAACCAGACCGGCGGGCTGGCTGCGGGGGACGTCAGTCGTAACGTCTACCACGCGACATGGTGGATGATCGTTGCGGGCATCGTTGTCTCGTTCTGCCTCAGCCTGACCACGGCTTTCGGGCTGATCCGGCATATCTCGGGTCCGATCCGGACAATGACCACCGCGATGCGACGTCTGGCCGGACGGGACATGAATGCCACGGTTCCCAGCCTCGAGCGTGGCGACGAGATCGGCCGGATGGCCGAAGCCGTGCAGGTCTTCAAGGACAACATGCTTGCCGCCGACCGGCTGCTGGCGGAACAGGCCGCCGAGCGCGAGGCGCGCCAGCAGCGCAGTCTGCGTCTGGAAACGCTCGTCGGGGTTTTCGAGCAACGGATCGGCAGCACCGTCTCGGTGCTGACCTCCTCGTCCGTCGAGATGGAATCCACTGCGAGGTCGATGACGGACACCGCCGTGGTCACCGATCGGCAGGCGACCCAGGTGGCCCGTGCCGCCGAGGATTCCAGCTTGGGCGTGCAGACCGTGGCTGCGGCATCCGAGCAGCTTGCTTCTTCCATCACCGAGATCAATCGTCAGGTTTCCGCCTCGTCCATTCTCACCAACAAGGTCGTGGACAGCGTGCGGAAGACCGACGACACGGTGCGGGCGCTGGCAGAAAGTGCCGGGCGCATCGGCCAGGTCGTCGGCCTGATCAACACCATCGCCAGCCAGACCAACCTGCTGGCCCTCAACGCGACCATCGAGGCGGCTCGCGCCGGCGATGCGGGCAGGGGCTTCGCAGTCGTCGCCTCGGAAGTCAGAAGCCTTGCCCACCAGACGGCGCGGGCAACCGACGAGATCGGTGGCCAGATCGCTCAGGTGCAGCAGGCGACGAACCGGGCTGTTCAGGCCATGACCGAGATCGCCGCGATGATCGAGGAGGTCAGCGCCGTCACGATCTCGATTGCCGCCGCGGTCGAGCAGCAGGGTGCCGCGACCGCGGAGATCGCGCGAAATGTGCAGCAGACAGCAGTGAGCACCCGGATCGTGACGACCAATATCGCCGGGGTCAGCCGTGCGGTGAACGATACCGGCGGCACGGCCAGGCAGGTACTGGGTGCTGCCGGTAACCTCTCACGTCAGGCCGGGCACCTGTCGTCCGAAGTGGACAGCTTCATTTCCCAGGTTCGTCTCTGTTGAGCCGAACGCTCCGTAGGCCCGGTCTCAGGCCGTCTTCGGTCGTGGCCGGAACCGGTCGCACACGAACGCCAGCAGCGCGCCGACCAGCATCAGGCTGGTCATCGCGACCGGGCTTTCCGACCCGATCCAGCCGACCAGGATCGTGCTGATCGCGCCGATGAAGAACACGATCGTACCGTACAGCGCCGATGCGGCGCCTGCCGTACGGCCATGGTTCAGGACCGACCCCAGCGCCGCACCCGGAAGCACGAACCCCAGTGCCGCCATGCATCCCATCATGCCGATCGCGATACCGAGCGAGTCGCCGAGCCGGAACACCGTCATGAACAGCATCGCCATGGTGGTGGCGATCAGCGCGACGGAGCCGCCGGTCAGCATCCTGTCCGGGCCGAAGCGGCTGATCAGCCGGGCATTGAACTGGACGCCGACGATGTAGCCGATCGCATTCAGGATGAACACGGCACCGAACTTCGCCGGCGATAGATGGTAACGCAGCAGGAACACCGCCGGCGCCCCGCCCAGAAACGCGAACAGGCTGAAGGTGCCGAATCCGCCCTCGAGCGCGTGCGCGCGGAACGACTTCTCCCGCCAGACCATGATGTAGTGGATCAACGCCTCGGTCGGCCGTAGCCGCGAATGCCGGTGGGCACGCAGCGTATCGGGCAGGAACACGTAGATCAGCCCGGTGCACAGCGCGCCATAACCGGCCGCGACCCAGAAGATGCCGCGCCAGTTCCAGTATTCGGTGATGAACCCACCGAGTGTCGGCGCGAGCACCGGCACCACTCCCATCACCATCACCATGCGGCCGAGCATGCGCGCGGCCTCGGCACCATCCTTGACCACGTCGGCGATCACCGCACGCGGGATCACCAGGCTGGCCGCGCCCCCGAACGCTGCCCACAGCCGCCACCAGGACAGGTCGTTCATCGTGGACGATAGCGCGCAGCCGATCGAAGCCAGGGTGTAGAGCATTGTCCCGAAAAGCAGCGGCGGGCGCCGGCCATAATGATCCGCGAGCGGGCCGTGGGTGATCTGGCCGATCGAGAGCCCGAGGAACCAGGCTGCCAGCGTCATCTGAGTCTGGCCGGGCTGCGCGTTCAGGGCCAGCCGCATCGCCGGGAATGCCGGCAGATACATGTCGGTCGAGATCGGCCCGACCGCGGTCAGCAAGGCCAGCAAAACCGTGATCAGCAGCGGCGACGGTACGGTGCCCTGCCGGCGCATGATCCGGAAGCTGCGCAGCCGCCCACGCCGCATTCTGTTCTCTGGCTTCCGTCCTGGCAGCGTGACCGACATCGCGACAGATATGGGTCGGTCTCAGGCCGGCCGCATGCCAAGTCGTGCAAGCAGCTGCATGTCGTGGTTCTCCGCCGGGTTGGGCGTGGTGAGCAGCTTCTCCCCGTAGAAGATCGAGTTGGCGCCAGCCAGGAAGCACAGTGCCTGCGTCTCGTCGCTCATGCCCTCGCGGCCGGCGGACAGGCGCACGTGGCTGGTAGGCATGGTGATGCGGGCTGCGGCAAGCACACGCACGAAGTCGATGGGATCGACCGCCATTGCCTCGGCCAGCGGGGTGTTGGCGACGCGGACCAGCATGTTGATCGGCACGCTCTCCGGATGCTTCGGCAGCGACGCCAGCGTGGCGATCAACCCGGCCTGATCGTCGATGGTCTCGCCCATGCCGACAATGCCGCCGCAGCAAACGTTGATGCCGGCATCGCGCACATGATCGAGCGTGTCGAGACGTTCCTGATAGGTGCGGGTGGTGATGATCGTTCCGTAGAACTCGGGCGAGGTATCGAGATTGTGGTTGTAGTAGTCGAGTCCGGCCTCGTGCAGGCGGGTAGCCTGGGCCTCGTTCAACATGCCCAGCGTGACGCAGCTTTCCATGCCGAGCGCCTTCACTCCCTCAACCATCGCACAGACGGTCTCGAGGTCGTGGTCCTTCGGCGAACGCCAGGCAGCCCCCATGCAGAACCGGCTGGCCCCGGCCGCCTTGGCCGCGCGTGCCTCGGTGAGCACCGCATCCACCGCCATCAGGCGGGTCGCCTTGATCGGCGCCTCGTGCGTGGCGCTCTGCGGGCAGTAGGCGCAATCCTCGGGGCAACCACCGGTCTTGATCGACAGCAACGTCGAGATCTGCACGTCGCGCGGATCGAAATGCGCCCGGTGGGTTGCCTGGGCCTGGAACATCAGGTCGGGGAACGGCAATGCCATCAGCGCCCGGACTTCGTCTCGGGTCCAGTCGTGCCGGATGGGTGCCAGCCCGCCACCCGGAAACCCGGTGGACGAGGTGGTGCGATCGAGAGCGCCGTCTGGCATGATCCGTCTCCTGGGGCCGCGAGGCTCGTAGTCGTCGGTTCATGTGCCACAAGCAGGCCGGGAACGGGAAGGTGCCAATCATGCCGGAACCAATTACCGAAACCCTGTCGCGCGAGCCGACCTACGCCGAGTTCTGGCCCCGCTACCTGCGGGCCCACGCAAGGCCGGCGACCCGTGCGGTGCATTGTGCAGGCACCGCAACCGCCGTGGCCCTGGTCGCGACCTCGATCTTCCGCCGCGACTGGCGGCTGGCGGCAATGGCCCCGCTGGTCGGATACGGTGCGGCCTGGGGCGCGCATTTCGGCCTGGAGGGAAACAAGCCGGCAACGTTCGGCCATCCCGTCTGGGCGCTGCTGAGCGATGCACGCATGGCGGCACTCATGCTGACCGGGCGGCTTGGCCCGCATCTCGAGAAGGCCGGGCTCGATCCGCATCGATGAACGGCCAATCCTGAGCCGATGGTGCAGGGCGTGGCCGATGCTGCATTGCTCGAGGCGCTGCTGCGCGAGGATCGCCGGAGATGGCACATTCTCGGTTTGGTCCGGAAGCTCGACCTGCCCGATTGCTGGGTCGGCGCGGGGTTCGTCAGGAATGCGGTCTGGGATGCGCTGCACGGCCGTCAGGCCGGCGATGTCCACGGTGATGTCGACGTGCTGTAGTTCGACCGCCGCCAGGACGGGCCGCAGGTGGACGCATGGATCATGGCGATGCTCGCGCGGCTCGATCCGACGATCGACTGGTCCGTCAAGAACCAGGCCCGCATGCATGTGCGCAACGGCGATCCACCCTACCGGTCAACGGTCGATGCCATGCGCCGCTGGCCGGAGACGGCGACGGCCGTTTCGGTCCGTCGGATCACGCAGGATGGTTTCGAAGTCTGTGCGCCGTTCGGCCTGGCCGATCTTTTCGGACTGGTTCTCAGGCCCACCCCCTGCTTCCGGGGCGCGAAGCACCCACAGTATCTGCAGCGGATCGAGGCGAAGGGCTGGCTCTCATCCTGGCCGTGCCTTCAAGTGAAGGACGCGACGGCGGCGCCATAAGCCGTTCCGTTGGCTTCAGCCGGAGACCGGGCCGACGCTGTAATCGTGGGCCAGGCGCCGCACGAGGGCGAACACCTTCGGCTCGTCGACCCGGAAATTCGCCCGGTCGGGGGGCTCGCCGGCGACGATCGTATCCTCGACCAGTTCGGCCGGCACGAACTGCAGCTCCGACGGATGCTCCATGATCCGGGGCGTATGGTAGATGTCCAGGTCGCCGCGCTCGCGCATGTTCCAGTGGCCGGTCATGACCAGGCCCGGCCGGTTGCAGATCCATCGGTATTTCGCCAGTGCCGCGCCCCAGGGTGCGACAAAGAACTGTGCCCGCTGGCACCAGATCAGGCTGACTGCCACTGGCCTGCCGATCGTGTCGACCAGGCGCACGCCGAGTTCGCTGCAGGTCGCGGCAAGGATCCGGGCGATCGCCCGCTCCGTCTCGACGAATGGCTGCACCCCGGGGCGGTCGTCGGCCACGCTGCGATAGGTGGTGCCTTCGGCCGCCGCATTGTGCCCGTCCAGCACGATCACCGGTCGGACCGGGGCGAACGTCTCGACGATGTCGGCGACCAGTCGGCTGCAGAAACCGGCCTGGTCCTCGATGGTGCGATTGCCAACGCGCAGGCCGATCAGGATGACGGGCATTTCGAGCCCGATCGCATCGGCTTCCGCGCACTCGTCGGTCCAGGCCGGGTCGTTCCTGATCGCGTCCATCACATGTTCGCCGACGCTGCGCACGACGACCATCCGGGTGATTTTCATCACCCGCGTTCCGGTTTCGTAGAAGGTGCGGATGCTGTGGTCGAACGAGCTGTTGCGGCGGATCACCCGGCCTTCGAGCTGCGGGTAGATCCGGTCGATCGGACCATACATCTCGGCCTGCATGTGGCTGTCGAACACCAGGCAGTGCGGCAGCTTCTGCACCGGCACCCGGCGGACCAGTTCATCCAGCCCGGTGAGGTCCTGCCAGAGATAGTGGCCGATATGCAGGGTCGGCTCGCCGCGGAATGCCTGCACCAGTGGGCCGTGCACACCGTCGCCGTGGGTCCTTGCCCTTGCCTGGCCGATCGCGATGCTCTGGCCATAGACCGCCAGGTGACGCTGGATCATGGCGACGAAATCGAGACAATAGTGGCGGGTGCGGGTGCCACTGGCTTCGTCGGCGGTGACCAGCAGGTCGGTTCCGGGGAAATACAGGCCGAAGGTCCGGAAGTGCCATTCCAGTGCCACGACAAAGAAGGTGAGGTCGTGGCGCGGATCATGGAGCCGATACGCGAAGCACAAATGGTCGAAATACAGCGGCTCCAGCCGCGTCCGGATCAGGACGCCATCGACCGGTGACGGCCATCCGGTCTCCCCGTCGATCATCAGCTCGATGAAGTTCTCCTGCAGCGACCTCAGGCATGCCGCCAGCGCATGCCTGGGATCAAGTGCAACGACTGCACCGCTCCGTGTCTCGACGATGTAGCCCAGGTTGCGGGGCAGCGTGTCGGTCAGTGTCCAGACCTGCGTCGGCACGGCGATCCCGAGGTCGGCCCGGCTGTCGAGCATAAGCGCCAGCAGATCGAGGCGGATTACCTCCGCCATGGCCAGGAAGCGGATTAACCTTCCGGTCAGATCGTTCGCCGGCTGCAGCAGGAGCGTGTCCCAGAGTCGGTCGAACAGTGGCCTGACCGTACGGGCCAGCCGGCTGCGCGCGGTCGGATGCAACGCGTTCGCCTGATGCCCGATCAGGCGCCCGTCATGGTCCAGATACCAGACCGCCGTTTCCCCGTTCTCATGGCTCAGCTCCAGGATCAGGGTCGGGAACATCAGCACGCAGACACATGCGGCACTCCAGCCCGCATTCAACACTGCCGGCGCATCGCCCTGCAGCACGATGAGGCCGGTTGCGCCGATTATCATCTCGGGCCTGCCATCCTCACCGTGCACGGCCAGGGTATGATCCGCAGGCAACGAAGCTGGCCGGGTGGCGAAACGGCGGTTGTCGAGCGGGGCAGGGCGGGGCTGCGGCGCATCGGGAGCGGTCAGGCAAAGCGCCTCGAGTTCACGGCGCAGCTGCGGCTGCAGCGAAAGGAAGGCCGCGACCGCCTCGGGTTGGCCGTCCGCAAGCCGGTCGTTGCGCAACCAGTCCAGGATGGGTGCGAGGATGTCCGCGATCTGGCCGCGCAGATCCGGCGTCAGGGCAGCCAGGCTCGCATGCAGGTGACGGAAACCGGCATCGAGCAGCCACACACCGGTGCTGCCGGATCCGTCGCTGAATTCCAGCAACAGGATCGGCTGGAACAGGCGGGACAGTGCGCCGGCCTGCCAGCCCGGAGCGAAGGTCCGCACCGGCTCGCCGCCCAGTGTCAGCGGATGAAGCCGGCCATGGCCCCTGATCATGACTGCGCCATCGTGCAGCAGGGTGGCATCGGGCTGGTGCAGGGGGTCGGACAGCATCGTTAAATGGGCCTCGTCGTCGGCGGCGGACGACGGATGGGACGCGATCCGGCGGCCGGTGTCCATTATCGATCGGACGCCGGCGGATGACGCCGGCTGCCGGAAAGCGACCGCTGGAGACGCCGTCTCCAGCAACTGTCTTGTCGGCTCGCGACCCGCTGACCGGCTGGTCTTGTCAGCGGCCACCCGTCCGTGCGGCTGGCCCCCTACGGTTATTGATTGTGGCCACCGTGATCGCCACCGCCCGGCGGTCCGCCGCCACCGGGTCGACCACCACCGTGATCGCCGCCACCCGGCTGTCCACCGCCACCAGGTCGCCCACCACCATGGTCGCCGCCGCCTGACGGTCCGCCACCACCAGGTCGTCCGCCACCATGGTCACCACCCGGCGGTCCGCCGCTACCGGGTCGCCCACCACCATGGTCGCCGATGCCCGGCGGTCCGCCGCTACCGGGTCGTCCACCACCGTGGTCGCCGCCACCCGGCTGTCCGCCGCCATCGGGTCGACCACCACCATGGTCGCCACCACCAGGCCGGCCACCGTGATCACCATTTCCCGGCCCGCCGCCGGGCCTGCCGTTCCAGCCCTGACCGCCGCCGTGATCTCCGCCACCGTAGCCACCGCGGGGTCCGCCGCCGAAATCACCACCCCGTCCAGGTTGGCCGTGCCAGCGGTCGACCTGGCTGTACCAGGAGCGCCCGCGGTAATAGCGCCCCCAGTAGTTGCTGAAATCGAAGCCGATCAGTGGCAGTCCGAGCTGGGCGCCATATCCTTCGAGGGGCACGTCCTGCGCATCATAGACGAGTTGCAATCCGGGACCGGCGACCCAGCCCCGGAGGCCTTCGGTCGCCACGTCGCACCAGCTCCATCCGGGCAGGCAGCCGAAGATCTCGGTCGGCGTGCCCTGCGGCAACGAGGCGATCCAGGGATAATCCGTGCCAGGTCCGGCGCGCAGGTTGATCGGCTGGTCCACATAACCCGGAACCGCCTGGGCCGGTCGCCCGAGGACGGTCAAACCGATCAGCAGAGCCGCACCGGTGCCGACAAGAGTTCGAATGGTCATCATGGTCCTCGTCCCGCTCAGACGACGAGGATTGTCCGGCATTACGGCAGGAGTAGGGACGGCCTCGGTCCGATCAGTCCCGGATCAGGGTCGGCTAGCGCAGGCCGCGGTTCGGGGCATCGTCGGACAGCCCGCCGGCGGAGAGGCTCGCACCATCCGCCATGATCGGCATCTCGGCGACTTCGGTTCCGGCCCGCAGGTCGGACGGCGCGCTGTTGCCCAGGCGCGGCACGATGACGTCGCTCCGCGCGGTGATGATGCGGCCGGTGGTGTCCGGACGGGCATAGATGAAGCCGTAGGTGGGATAGATGCTACCGTAGTTGGCGTCATGGCCCATGCCGACCCGCACCGCGGTCCAGTCGTTGTTCTCGGACACATCGACGACCGAGACATCGCGGCTGATGCCGCGCGCATTCCAGTGCGACTGGTCGATCTGGATGGTGCGGCTGTCGACGACGCTGGTCACGACGGCGACGTGTCCCAGGCGCATGCGGGCATTGGCACGGAAGTTCAGGACGCTGCCCACTTCCGGGGCCATGCCGCGCGCGTAGACGCCCTCGGCATTCTGCCACCAGTTCACTGCGTTTCCGGACAGGACGACATCGGAATTGGACCGCGCGAACGCGACACACTGGATGACCGAGCCGCCGCCCGCAGCATAGTGGCGGGCACCGTGGTGGCTCGAGCGATGACGGGAATGCGCGGAGGCATGGGCCGACGGAAGCAGGAAAAGACAGGTGGTGGCGAAAATCGTTCCCCGAACCAGCTTCTTGATCGCGCCCAACTGCATCCCGGCCTCCAGCCTCACCACGTCGTGAACTGGTCGTAACAACCAAGATGCAACCGTGGCAACGGCTCGGATGGACACGTCGTCGATTAATGGGATTTTCGACGGATAGAGCCGTTCGAGACACAGAACTTTAGGATAATCGTCCTAAGCGCCGCACATCATGAACAAGATACACGATTCTAGACCAGCTCGAACCCGAAATGATCATAGTCTGTTGCATGGCTGCCACGAGTGGGCAGCACATGTTGCTTAAAATCAACATAACTCCGGATCGATTCCGGAATCACTTTGTCGTGATAAGCATGACCTCGACCAGCATCGCCGGATTGGCCATCACGGCCTGGACACAGGCGCGCGCGGGCGCTTCGTCCGCCGGAAGCCAGGCCTGCCACAGAGCGTTGAACGCCTCGCGGTCGTTGATGTCCTTGAGCCAGATCTGCGCCTGCAGGATGCGCGTGCTGTCGGTCCCGTGGTGATCGAGCAGTTCGTCGAGCTGGGACAGGATGTCACTGGTCTGGCCGGCGATATCGAGGCCCAGGTTGCGCGCAACCATGCCCTGGGTGAAGACGAAGCCGTGATACTCAACCGCCTTCGAGAGGATCGGGTTCGGCTCGGTCCGGATGATCTTGGCCATGGTGTGCTCCTGCTGGTCGGATGGCGGTATGGATGCCGGCATCTCTGGCGGTGACGACGGCACCGGTCAACGCCCGTGCAGGGCTGCGAACGCTGCAAGCCGCTCCGGTGTGTCGAAATCCTGCAACGCTCCCGCCTCGTCGGTCTCGACCGACAGGATGCGCATCGCAGGCCGCGACAGCAGTGACCGGGCCCCGGTATCGCCGGTCAGCGCGAGGAGGTCGGGGAACACTTTTCGGTTCCACAGCACCGGATTGCCGCGGCGGCCATCGACCAGCGGCAGCACCGCGTCGGGCCGGGTCGTTGCATCAGTATATGTGTCGACCAGGCGATCGATCAGAATCGAGGTCACCAGCGGCATGTCGCCCAGGCAGATCATCGCCGCATCCCAGTCATCACGTATCGCGCAGGCGATGCCGCATCGGAGGCTGGCCGCAATCCCTTCTGCATGATCCTCGGCAAGCACCACGCAGGGCGCGATGCCGGAAGATGACGGGTCACCCGCCTCCACCACGCGCCTGATCCGCTCGGAATCATGGCCGAGCACCACGACCAGCCGGTCGAGCCTGCTCGCACGCGCCTGCGCGATCGTGCGCATGATCATCGGTTGCCCGGACGCATCGTGTGTCAGCAACTTGTCGTATGGAGCCGCACGTCTCCCGGCACCCCCCGCCAGGATCAGGCCGCCGATACGACCCATGGTCAGGCTAGACTCAAAGGCGTCCGGCCGGTTCTGCACGCCATGCTCATGCCGGCCAGTCGCTTCGCCGCGCCAGCGCACCGCCGCGCCGGACCGCCACGATCTCGGCCAGGATCGACAGCGCGATCTCGCTGGCGCCGATCGCGCCGATCGGCAGGCCGACCGGTCCGCGTACACGGGCGATTGCGTCCTCACCGAAGCCGGCCTCGAGCAGGCGGGCGCGGCGGGAATTCTGCGTCTTTCGCGAGCCGAGCGCTCCGATATAAAAGGCGGGGCTACCCAGCGCGATATCGAGCGCCGGATCGTCCAGCTTGGGATCATGGGTCAGCGTCACAATGGCGGTATGGCGATCGACGCGTAACGCTCGCAGTCCCTCGTCCGGCCAGAGGGTCACCAGATCGGTGCCGGGGAACCGCTCCATCGTGGCAAAGCTCTCGCGCGGATCGATCACGCTCACGGCCAGTCCGGCGACCCGGGCCAGTGGCGCCAGCACCTGGGCGATGTGCACGGCGCCCACTAGCAGCAGTCGGGGCGGAGGAGCATGCACGTGCAGGAACCAGTCCTGCGCCTCGATCGTCGCGATCCGGCTCCGGTCCGACCGCGCGGCGTCGGTGGCCGCGGTGATCAACTGCCCGAGCGGCAGGCGGGTATGATCGGCGTCGTCAGCTTCTGCCAGGATGCCGTCGCGCTCCAGAAGCAGCAGCTGCGCGCCATCCGGGATCCGGGTGACCAGCACCGCCAGTCGCCGTTCCTGCTGCGACAGGGCCAGCAGACCGAGCGTGTCCGGGGTCATCGGCCTGCCGTCTCCGCCGATAGCAACTCCACGAACACGCGGATGGTGCCGCCGCACGCCAGCCCGACCGACCAGGCGCTGCTGTCGCTGACCCCGTACGACAGCAGCCTCGGCTGCCGGTCCGACAGGGTTTCCAATGCCGCCTCTACGACCGAAGACTCGACGCAGCCGCCACTGACCGACCCGGCGATCCGCCCGGATGCGCTGATCGCCATGCGGCTGCCCGGTGGCCGCGGGGAACTGCCCCAGGTTTCGGTCACCGTCGCCAGCGCCACCGCTTCGCCTTCGGCATGCCAGCGAGCGGCCACGGCCAGCGGGTCGTCGACGATGAGGTCTGGAGGTACAGGCATGTGCAGGCCCTCGAATGGCTCGGGCGATGGTGATGGCCGACCGCCTGGATCGCAGGCTCGCCAACCGCCATAACGCAGTGGAAGCCGAAGGGAGCACGGGTTCGTGCCAACGCCAAAACTCGAGATCGTCGTCGTGACGCCGTTCCAGCAGAACTGCCAGATCCTGTGGGACGAGGAGAGCAAACGCGGCGTCGTCGTCGATCCGGGTGGCGACGTGCCGAAGATCCTGGACCGGGTCCGCGCCAACGGCGTCACGATCGAGGCGATCCTGCTGACGCATGGCCATCTCGATCATGCCGGCGGGGCGGCGGAGTTGCGTGATGCGCTGCCGACGCTACCCGACGGCAGCCATGTGCCGGTGATCGGACCGGACAGGCGCGACGCCTTCCTGCTGACGGGGATCAGCAAGCAGGCGGCCGAGTACGGGCTTCCCGCCATGCACGACGTCACGCCCGACCGGTATCTGGAGGAAGGCGACGCCCTGAACTATGCCGGCTGCAGGCTCGAGGTGCTGCACGTGCCGGGACATACCCCCGGGCATATCGTGTTCATCGACGAGGCGCGGCGATTCGGGCTGGTCGGGGATACCCTCTTCAAAGGCTCGGTCGGTCGCACCGACTTCCCGTATTGCGACGGCGCCCGCCTGCTCGCGGACGTGAAGTCGAAGCTCCTGACGCTCGGCGACGACATGGCGATCGTGCCGGGGCATGGACCCGGATCGACCATCGGCGAGGAGCGCCGGACAAACCCGTTCCTGGTGCGGTAGCTGTCGATGCCGGCCGCTCCCCAGGCGGAAGTGCGATCGGCTGGTCCGCAACCGGTTTTGATCGGCAGCGAGATCACCCGTCATTCGTCGTTCGGCCGGTGGCATCCGCTTTCGGTGCCCCGGGTGACGGTGGCGCTCGACCTGATCCGGGCGATGGGGTGGATCGATCCAGCCTGTTACGTCGACGCGCCGATGGCGGAGCCGGCGGAGGTCGTCCGCTTTCATGATCCAGGCTACGTGGCGGCCCTGCGAACCGCGGAGGCCGAGCAGCAGGTGAGCGAGGCGGTACGGGACCGCTACGCGATCGGCGTCGGCTCGAACCCGATCTACCCGGAGATGTATCGGCGTCCCATGACCGGCGCCGGTGGGCTGATGCTGGCGGCCAGGCTGAGTGCCGGGCCGTCCGCCCGAACCGGCATCGTCCATTGCCTGGGCGGCGGCACCCATCATGGCCGGCCGGATCGGCCATCCGGCTTCTGCTACCTGAACGACGTCGTGCTCGGGATGATGGTCTGGCAGGAGCTCGGCCGCGAGCGCATCGCCTACATCGACCTCGACGCGCATCACGGGGACGGCGTGCAGGATGCCTTCGCCCATGACGACCGTGTCCTGACGGTCAGCGTGCACGAGGAGAAGCGCTGGCCCTTCACCGGCCTAGCCGACGATCGCGGTGGTGGTGGCGCCCGCAACCTGCCGGTGCCGGCCGGGCTGAACGACAGCGAGATGCGTGTGCTGGTGCAGGATGCGATCCTGAAACTGGTGCGCGCGCATCGGCCGGACGCAGTGTTCATCCAGTGCGGCGCCGACGCGCTGGAGGAGGATCCGCTCTCGCGACTGTGCCTGTCGAACAATGCTTTGGCGGACGCGGTCGGGGCGTTGCGCGACCTTGCCGGCGAGCTCGACGTGCCGCTGATCGTGACCGGCGGCGGCGGCTACAACCCGTTTTCGACCGGCCGTTGCTGGGCGATGCTGTGGGCCGTGCTGAACCGGATCGAGGTGCCGCCCGTGCTGCCGCCCCCCGCCGAGGCGGTGCTGCGGGCGCTGCGGTTTCCACGCGGTGCCGGCCGAAATCCGCCGGAGCACTGGTTCACCACCTTGGCAGATGCTCCGCGAGAGGGTCCTGTGCGGCGGGAAATCCGGCACCTGGTCGGGACTGTTCTGGAGAGTCGATGATGATGGGTTTCACGCAGCCATGGCGGCCGACACGCCGGATGATCCCGGCGGCTTTGTCGGCGATGCTTCTGCTGCCGGTGGCGGGCCATGCATGGGCGCAGGATGCCGAGCCGACGGCGGCACAGCCGGTCCTGCCGAAGGAAAAGCTCACCATCGTCGGGCATGACGGCAAGCGGCACGAGTTCATGGTCGAGGTAGCGAGGACGCCGCGTCAGCAGGAGGTCGGCCTGATGTTCCGGATCATGATCCCGGCCGACAGCGGCATGCTGTTTCCCTGGCCGACGCCGCAGCCGAGCCAGATGTGGATGAAGAACTGCCCGGTCCCGGAGGACATGGTGTTCATCGGCGAGGACGGGAAGATCGGCCACATTGCCGAGAACACCGTCCCCTACAGTCTGGCGAATGTCGACAGTCACGGAACGGTCGAGGCGACCCTGGAACTGCAGGGTGGACTGACCGCAAAGCTCGGGATCGGGGTCGGCGACACGATCGAAAGTGCGTCTCTCGCCGCCAAGCGGTAGCCTGGCCCACCGGATAATCGACATGAAAAAGGCCGGGGCTGATGCCCCGGCCTGGTCCTGGTCTCGACGTTGCGAGTGTTA